>JAFABA010000224.1 GCA_023426265.1 Bacillota bacterium | reverse complement strand
GGCCGTCGTACACGAATATGCGCGCATGCACGAACGCTTCGCCATTAAAATGCGGGGCCAGCAGTACGGCGTTGCCGGTACCGTGATCCTTCGGGAGCTTGTGGAAATAGACATCCACAATGTCCCTCAGCCCATTCGCTTCCAAAAGACCGCTTAATCGCTGAGCGCCCGCGGGCGTAAGGCAGAGAACAAGCGTGCCTTCAAGTTCCTGAAGAAGGGACTGAGTAACGGCTGCATCCATATCCTCAACGGGCATTGTATCAGCGCCACAAATATCATTATATAAAAAATTTCGAAAAAAAGCATCATAAAATTTCATTCCCCAGTTTGCAACAAGCCGCGGGTTTTCAAACGGGGAGAGGGGTTTTATTGCGCGCAGCATCAGTTGCAGGCGCGCTTTTTGCTGCCATACATTCGCTTCGGGCGTATAGAGGATGTTGAAGCGCCCGCCGTCCATATACGCGCTGCCGTCCTTGCCCCTTCCGAACGCCACAAGCCGGATGATGCGGCCCTCCTGCTCTGCGTTGGCTTTTAAATGCGCGCCGTCCCTGCCCATGGTTTCCACATCCATCAGGCCGATATCGCGCGCGAGAAACACGGGTTGGGGGTTGCCCTCCCCATATGGCGCTAAAAGCGTAAGCTCCTGTGCACTGTTCAGCGTAAGTTTCGGCAGGCTGAGCGCACGTTCGTACTTTACGGACGGAACAAATACACTGGCCGGATAGGCTTTGCGCAGGTGCGCGTCAAACGCCACGGAAAACTCGTGGAATTTTTGAAGTTCCAGCGTAAGCCCCGCTGCCTGGGCATGCCCGCCGAACCGCAGGAACATTCCGCCGAACGCGCTTAAACAATCGTAAAGGTGCACTTTGGGTATGCTGCGGCAGGAACCCGTAAGCAGTCCATCGCCCAAGTGGAACAGCAGCACCGGTCTATTATATTCCTCTACCAATTTGGACGCCACAATGCCGATGACGCCCGGGCTCCAATCCGGAGAATACAGCAATATCGCGCGCATGGCTGCCGTATTTTCTCCCTGCAGCATGCGGCGTGCCTGCTGCAATATGCCTTTTTCTTCATCCTGCCTGCGCTCGTTTTCCTCATTGAGTATGAGCGCAAGCTGCAGGGCTTTTTCTTCCTCTTCCGCAATCAAAAGCAGCAGCGCGCGTCGCGCGTCCCCCATACGGCCCGCGGCGTTGATGCGGGGCGCAAGCCGGAACGCAAGTATTTCGCTTGTAACCTCCTGCCCTGCGCTGCCCGATACCGCAAGCAACGCATGTAAGCCCAAGTGGCCGGGCACAAGCGGCAGGCCCATGCTGACGATGGCGCGGTTTTCATTGCGCAGCGGCACGATATCCGCAACAGTCGCCAGCGCCGCAAGCGGCAGGTATGCGTTTAACTGCTCCTGCGTCGCGCCCAAAGCCTGTATGAGTTTGAACGCCACTCCCGCCCCGCAAAGATCCGGGTTGGGGTACGCGCTGCCATCTCTGTGTGGGTTAACGACAGCCGTGCATTTCGGCAACTCCTCCGGGCATTGGTGGTGGTCCGTTATGATGACATCCATACCCAGTTCATGGCATAGGGCGACTTCATCTTTTGCCGCAATGCCGTTGTCCACCGTGACGATAAGCTTTGCGCCCTCTGAAACGATGGATTTTAAGGCTTCCGCATTCATGCCGTAGCCTTCGGTATGCCGGGAAGGAAGATAATATAAGACGTCGGCGCCCTGTGTGCGAAGGTATGTGACCAGCATGGCGGTAGAGCAAACGCCGTCGGCGTCATAATCCCCGTATACGCAGATTCGCTCTTTTTGTTCCAGCGCCTTTCGAATGCGCACAACCGCAGAATGCATACCGTCTAAAAGAAACGGGTCGCAGAGCTGCTCCGGCCCGGGATGAAGGAACGCCGCAATTTCCTCGCGTTCGCAAATTCCCCGGTTTACAAGCAGGGACGCCAAAAGATCGGAAATTCCATTTTCCTTCGCAATGCGTTTGATAAGAGCGGTATCTTCCTGCAAAAACGGTTCAAAACGCAGCATTATTCCTCATAAATCCTTTATGCGAAATACATGGGAATCCCAAGGGCCGTTACGGCCCTTGGCGGGGAACTGTGGGCCGTCAGGCGGAGCCCACAACGTATTTGTTTCTTGACAAGATGAGGCGGGTCTTGCCCCGCCTCAGTGTATTTATTTCTTCTTTATGTCCTTCTTCTTCGCCTTTTTCTTTTGTACGGCGGGGTTGCGCTCCGCACGCTCCTGCAACACGGCCCACAAGGGCGCCGCAAGGAATATGGAGAAGAACGCACAGACAACGAGGCCGATGATGCCGGCCAGCGCAAACTCCCGCAATGCCGCGCCGCCGAATATGGCAAGCGCAAGCAATACGACAACCAGTGCGCCAAACAGCGCTGACAGGACCGGGATGCCGCCTTGGATTCCGGCGTTCGTCAGTGCCCTGCGGTGCTTGTCCGCCTGGGGATCGTCCTTACTGCTCTGCTTCAGGCGCTCAAACAGCAGGATAACGCCCAGTGCCGAGCAGACGGAGGTCAGCAGCGCCGCTCCGATAAACGGCGTATTGACCGTAAGACGAGTTGCCTCGGTGATGCCGAGGAACAGCGCAAAAGAATAGAGCGGCGTCAGCCCTGCGGATATTGCCGCAGACAGGCCGTATCTGACCCATGCGTACAGGAAGCCAATGATGCAGGCCGAAATTGCCGGTACAAAAAGGCTGAAAAACAGATTACCCGCATGCGCTGCCGTGATAGGTTCCGTTGAAATGACCTTTGCGCCCGGATAGGTATTTCCTATGCTCTGCTCAAGGGAGCTTGAAAGCGCTGCAATATCCCCGGCATACTGAAGGCGGATTTCCGCAAGCGTATCCCTGTCCCCCGCCGTTTGCACACGCGCGCCGAAAACGCCGTTTTGGTTAAGCGCGCTGGCGATGACGCTTTCATCAAATTCATTTTGTACGTTGATGGTCATGAGCGTACCGCCCGCATAATCAACCCCGGTCCGCAGCGCGCCAAACACCCCCAGAAGGATGGCGGCCACCGCGATAACCGAGACGGCTATGATATGCCACCGTTTAAAACTCTTCACAAAATCCATTTGCGTTTCCTCCTTACTGGGCAACTTTGCCGGCAACCGCCCGGCGGGATACATACAGCTTTTTATTTCCTACCGGAAAACCCATCAGCAGGCCAAACATCCCGCGCGTGATGAGCGCATGCAAAAAGCTGTATACCGCGCCCACCGCAAGTACGCCCGCAAAATTCTGTACCGGGTTGCCGCCCGCAATGAGCAGCGTGAGTGCTAGCAGCAATACGGCAACATGCATATGGAGAATGGGCTTAATCGCTTCCGGAAAACCGGATTTTGCCGCCGTGCGCACCGTCTTGCCCAGCAATATTTCCTTTCTCAGTCGCGCAAACAGCAGGTTGTCCGAGACTGCCGCAAGCGCAAGGGAGAGCAAAATACCTGCAGCGCCCGGCAGGTTGAGGCGGATGCCGGGAATGGTGGCAAGGCTCATCAAATATACAAGCACGAATATCAGCAGCGAGAGGTCCGCGACCAGACCGGCCAGGCGGTACCGCACGACGAAGAACACGAATGCAAGCGCCAATACCGCGCCAAGCACAGCCGTGATGGTCTGCGCGGCGGCGGCGCCAAGCGTCGCGCCGATATTTGCGACCTTTGCAAGGGTAATGCTCACAGGCAGCATCCCGCTGTTGAACTGATGCACAAGCAGGCTGGCGCTTTCCGCTGTCAAAGATCCGTTATTGAAATACACTTCGCTGCCGGTGGTCGCGGGGTCGGCATACGGCTGTGCGATTACCTGGCCGTTGAGCTCCACGCTGAACTGCTTGCCGACATTCTGCTCTGCCGCTTCCTTCAATGCGTTCACGGCTTCCGGCTTGAGCGAGAAACCCACCACGTAGGCGGTTCCCGCAGTATACGTCGTCTGTTGATTCTGCTGATTGACCTGGACAAACGCGCGTTTGACGCCGGAGTTGTTGAATATGATGTTGCCCTCCGGGTCCTTATATTCGAGCTTGGTCGGCTCGGAAATATACTGTGAAAGATAGGAGGCGTTTGCCTGATTCCCGCTGATGGGAATATCCGCGCGGATGGCGTTTTCCCCTACGCGCATCACGGAAGAGTCCGCGTAGCCTGCGCCTTCCAGGCGCTTGCGCGCGATATCCGCCACCGTATCCATATCGCTTGCTGCAGCTTCAGTGCCCTCAAAGAACAGGGATATGCCACCCGCAAGGTCCAGCCCTTTGGGAACCTGTTCCACGAACGGCCGTACCTCATAGATATCCCATGCGATGCCGAAAAACCCGATATACCCGATGGCCAACGTGAGCAAAACAATGATGATAAGAGAAACAACCTTGCGTACACTCACTACGCATTCCTCCTTTTTCCCATGCAGAACGCATGCATTGGAACTGCCTGTCCGCGCCCTTAAAGAACGCTTTTGGGGTGTTCTCCGGGCAACGTACCTATTATGTCATAACGCATGCGCGGTTTCAAGAGCGGCCACAAACGCGCCACAATTATCTGGCGGCAACAACGCGCGCATAATTACCCAAATAGGTTACGCTGCTCCAATTGTCCGTATCCGGTATATTCCCCGGTTTAAGCTTTGGACGGTTTTTCGGGGGCTTCGGACGGGTGAGGTTTTCTTTAATGAACGCGGTTTCGATATCCTCTTTTGATCCCCTGCGGATTTCCACTTCCGTACCCGGCGCAATGTGGTAGTAGATCCAGCGCGCGTCCGGCACCAGGAGGCGTACGCACCCGTGCGAGGCGCGCTGACCCAGCTTGCCGTAGGAGGACGTATAATAGTTCGCATCCTTCTCGGTGTAAAGAAGGGAGTGGAAATAGATTTTCTTTGTGATCTGCGTCCAATACTGGCCGTAGACGCCATCGTTTACGAACAGGCCGAACCGCACCTTATGGCTGCCGGAAGCAAACGTTCCTCTCGGTGTAGGCGTTTTTTGCGCGCCCGTGGAGCAGACCATGAAGCGGACGGGCACTGTATACGCGCCTTTTTTATCGCGCTTGTATACCAGCACGACCTGATGGTAGACGTCGATTATGATGCGGAACGTGCCGGGAACCGGATACGCCTTGGGCGATTCGTACACGCCGTTGTCCCCCACCAACTCTTCAAACGTCATGCTTGTCGTCGGGGCAAGGCGTTTTACATCCTCCGCTGTCAGGGAATGAGCCGGTTCCGGCACTATAGTGGGGGGTGGCGTAACGGTGGGCGTGGGGATGGGCGAAGGGGTAGGCGTTGGCGGGTTGCGGGGAGATGCGGTGGGCTGTTCAGGGGCCGGCGTAAAAGGAACAAACAGCCGCTGCACGTTTGGCGCAGCCAGTTGGGCGGATGGTCCGCCGCTGTAGGCTTCCCCTTTCGCACATCCGAACAGGAAAAGACAGGCAAGCAGAATGGAGAATATCCGCCCGATCGTCTTCATGGGAACCTCCTGAGTTACCGCTCCAAGGAATGAACGCCTATTGCGCATTCGGTCCGTTTGCGCTCCAGCGCGCAGGCGATCTCATCCGGAACGGAAATATTACCCTGATATTTCCATGCGTTGGCCGCGCAGCCGCCGCTGCAGAAGTATTTTGCCCAGCATTGCATGCATGCGGGTTTTGTTCGCACGTTGCAGTTCTGAAAAGGCTTTTGCATGCTTGCGTCAAAGGAATCGTCCAATACGTTCCCCATTTTGAACGCTTCTTCCCCCACAAACTGGTGGCAGGGGTAAATGTCCCCGTCCGGCGTCACGGCAACGTATTCCGTGCCCGCCCCGCAGCCGGTAATGCGCTTTTTCAGGCAGGGGCCGTTGTCCATATCCAGCATGAAGTGGAAGAAGTTGAACCACTTCCCCTCCCTGCGGCTGTTCATCAGATATTTTGCCAGCTTGTCGTACTCTTCCATAATACGCGGCAAATGCTCTTTTGTTATGGCGTACGGGCTTTCTTTTGCAAGCACGACCGGTTCTATGGAAATCTGCCGGAAACCTTCTTCGTAGAGCGCCTTCACGTCTTCCACGAAATCCAGGTTCAGGTTGGTAAACGTGCCGCGCACATAATGCTCTTTTTCGCCGCGCGCCGCAACGAACGCTTTCAATTTGGGGAGTATCGCGTCATACGAGCCCTTGCCGTTCACGGTGGGGCGCAACGCGTCGTGGATTTCACGGCGGCCATCCAGACTCAACACGACATTATGCATCTCACGGTTGAGATATTCTATTTTATCCTCGGTAAGAGCCAGGCCGTTGGTGGTCATCGTGAAGCGGATCACCTTGCCGTGCTTCTTTTCAAGCTCCCTGCCGTAGGCGACGGTCTCTTTGACGACGTCGAAGTTCATCAGCGGCTCGCCGCCAAAAAGATCGACTTCCAGATGCTTTCTTTTACCGGAACGCGCAATCAGAAAATCCAGCGCAGCCTTGGCGGTGGAAAATGGCATTAACATGCGCGCGCCGTGGAATTCCCCGGTAGAGGCAAAACAGTATTTGCACCGGAGGTTGCAGTCATGCGCAATATGCAGGCACATGGCCTTTACGACCTGCGTCGTCTCCTGTGTGGCGGGAGGCTGCTGCTCCTGTGAATCGAACATGCCCGCAATGCTTAGCTCCGCAAACTCAGCTAAGATCTCTTCCCCTTCTTCTCTGGGAAGGTCGATCGAAGCGACATCATTGCCCTGCTCAAGCGCTGCTGCAACCAAGTACGCGGCGTGATCAACCATGTGCACCGCGCCGCTCTCCACATCCAAAATAAAATACTGCTCCGCGTTGTCCCGCGGGTCAATAAACGAAAACGCGTGAATCAAAGACGATACTCCTCTTCCTGAAACGGAATTTGGGGCTGTCGCAGCGTACATCGATGCATACAGATTCGAATGCGCGCCGCGGCAGCGGGTTCGGTGCCCCAAAGAGGCAAAAAAGGCGCCGGTGACGCCTTTTTAGAACCCCGGGGTTTCGCCGTGGGCGAAACATCCTTGCATGATGCATTGAAAATGATTCATGCGCCCGCCCCTTGTTTAATTATGGAATTAACTTATTTCTTTTCCTTCTGGCAGGACTGGTTGGCAACGGTGCAGCTGGTTTTGCAGGCGGATTGGCAGCTTGCCTGGCACTCGCCGCAGCCGGTATGCGCGCCCGCCTTGATGCAGGGCTGCTGGATGGTCTTAATATGCTTCATAAGGTCCCTCCGATTTTGTTTGTACCATTATAACATAAATGCGCCGCGCGTAATACTAATCCGCTTTGAATTTATTCCTATAAAGCGGATTAACAGATACTATTCTCCTTCATCGAAAATCCTTGGGGTTTCGACATTTCAATAAGGAGCCATGTCAAAGCCTCGGCTTTGGCCACCTTAGCCATGGATAAATATCTGTCCACGGTCCACCGAGAATATAAAACGAAATCAGCGAATATTTGCAAGCAAAGCGGTTTCGCGCGCGATTGCCATTTCCTCGTCGGTGGGGATCAGGTAGACCTTGACGCGGCTTGTGGGTTTGGAAAGCTCGCCTTCCTGTCCGCGCGGGATGGTGTTGTTGATTTCACGGTCGAACTCCACGCCCAGATATTCCATATCCGAGAGCACCCATTCGCGTACCGGGCGGTCGTTTTCGCCCACGCCCGCGGTAAACACGATGGCGTCAACGCCGTTCATCGCCGCGGCATAGGCGCCGATGTACTTCTTGACCCTATAGCAGAACACTTCAAGCGCCGCCTTTGCGCGCGCGTTTCCGGCCCCTTCCGCATCCCACAGGTCGCGGAAATCCGAAGAAACGCCCGAAAGCCCCTGCATGCCGCTTTCCTTGTTCAGGTAGGAATTGACCTTTGCGGCGTCCCAGCCCTTTTGTTCCATCAAGTAGAGCACGATGGCGGGATCGATATCGCCGCAGCGGGTGCCCATGGGAACGCCTTCAAGCGGCGTGAAGCCCATGGAGGTATCCACGCTCTTGCCGCCCTTTACCGCCGCGATGCTCGAGCCGTTGCCCAGGTGGCAGGTGATAATTTTGGTCTCCTCAGCGGGCTTGCCCAATTTTTCAATGGCTTGCTGGGCAACGTATTTATGAGAAGTGCCGTGGAAGCCGTAGCGGCGAATCTTCATATCCTGATAGGCCTCGTAGGGCAGGCCGTAGAGATACGCCTTTTCCGGCATGGTCTGATGGAAGGAGGTATCGAACACGCCAACCATCGGGGTGTCTTTCATCAGCGCCTTGCAAGCTCTGATGCCCATCAGATTCGCCGGGTTATGAAGGGGCGCAAGCTCAGTCAACTCTTCGAGGACGTCGAGCATTTCATCGGTAATTAACGCGGGCTTTGTGAACTTTTCCCCGCCGTGCACCAGCCGGTGGCCAACCGCCGCAATTTCCTTGGTGCTCTTGAGCACGCCGACCTTAATGTCAATGAGCGCGTCCATTACCATCTGCATGGCGTCGGTATGGTCCTTCATATCCTTTTTGATCACTTGGGCCTCGCCGCCGGTGGGCTTGTAGGTGAGTTTGGACTCGGGCATGCCGATGCGTTCGCAGATGCCCTTGGCGACGACGTTGCCATTGACAACATTGATCAGCTGATACTTTAGCGAACTGCTGCCTGCGTTGATAACCAGAATATTCATGTAATCCTCCTTATAGATCCTGCGCCTGAACAGCCGTGATTGCAACGACACTTACGATATCGTCCACGCTGCAGCCGCGGGAAAGATCGTTGATGGGGCGCGCGAAGCCCTGGCAGACAGGGCCTATGGCCTCCGCACCCGCAAGGCGCTGCACCAGCTTGTAGCCGATGTTGCCCGCCTGAAGGTCCGGGAACACGAGCACGTTCGCTTTCCCAGCAACAGGGCTTCCGGGGGACTTCAACTGCCCGACCTTTTCTACAAGCGCGGCGTCCGCCTGCAGCTCGCCGTCCACATTGAGTGCGGGCGCAAGCTCACGTACCAGGCGGGTGGCTTCTGATACCTTATCCACCAGTTCATGCTTTGCGCTTCCTTTGGTGGAGAAGGAAAGCATGGCGACGCGGGGCTCCATGGAGCAGAGCGCTTTGCCGGTGGCAGCGGAAGATATGGCGATGGCAGCCAACTGTTCCGCCGTGGGGTTGGGGTTGACGGCGCAATCCGCAAATATTAAAATACCGTTATCACCGTAGGATTTATCCGGAACTTCCATGATAAAGCAGCTGGATACAACAGAAATGCCTTTTGCCATTTTAACGATCTGAAGCCCGGGACGTAACGTATCCCCTGTGGTGCAAAGCGCGCCGGCCACCATGCCGTCCGCTTTCTGTTCCTTTACCATCATGGCCGCGAAGAACATGGGGTCCCGCATGGTGCGCTCCGCCTGTTCGTGTGTGACGCCCTTGGCTTTGCGAAGCTCGTAGAATTTCTCTATATAGTCCGGAAGGTCCGGCGAGGTTTCAGGGTCCAGCATGTTTACGCCGTTAAGCGATACCTGAAGCTTGTCCGCCGCAGCGCGGATATTCGTTTCCTTCCCGAGCAGCGTTACCTCCGCGATGCCCTCCCGTACGATAATGGCGGACGCCTGTATGGTACGTTCCTCTGTTCCTTCAGGCAGCACGATGTGCTTTTTGGCGCTTTTGGCCTTTGCCTTGATCCCATCCATCAGTGACATAGTTTACCTTTGCTCCTTCCATAAGCCTGGCTTGTTTTATTCCCGCAGCGCAACAGCAAAAAAGGGCAACGCCGTTACGATCATGCCGTGCAAATTATATCACACTATTTGCTTGTTCGGAACAAAAAAACAATAATTTTTCAACCGAAAAGCATGAATTTGATATATGCAAACAATGAATATGTTAAAATATATAAAATAAGTGAAAGGAACTATCCGAATGCGCGTCGCAGGCATCATAGCAGAGTATAACCCTTTGCACAACGGACATGTCTACCACATGGAACGAACGCGCGAGGCTACAAAGTGCGATTATATCATCGTGGTGATGAGCGGCGATTATGTGCAGCGCGGGGAACCCGCCATCGCGGATAAGTATACCCGCGCGCAGTGGGCGCTCCTTGCGGGTGCGGACCTTGTGTTGGAGCTCCCCGCAGTATGCGCTGTATCGAGCGCGGAACGGTTCGCTGCGGGCGGCGTTCGGGTGCTTGCGGGCACCGGCGTGCTTAATTGCCTGTGCTTTGGCAGCGAAACGCCGGATACGGAGGAACTGATAAAAGCCGCGGAAGCGCTCAAAAACGAACCTCCCGCGTTCCGCGAGGCGCTTAAGGAGCAGCTTGCTTTGGGCAAGTCCTACCCACGCGCGCGCTACGACGCCTTGGAATCCTGCGGCGCGCCCAACTCGCTTTTAAAGGCGCTTTCCACCCCCAACAGCATATTGGGTATGGAGTATGTGCGTTTTTTGCAGCAATACGCCCCGCAGGCGGAGCCAATAGCCATTCACCGCATGGGCGCGGGTTACAACGATACGGCGCTTTCCGGCGCGTTTTCCAGCGCGACCGCCATACGCGAGGCGCTAGTAAGCCGCAACAGGAGCGCATACGATGGCATGCCGATGTATGTGGGCGGCTACTTCAAACTGGGTGATAACCGCTGCGTGACGCTTCCGGATGCGGATTCCCTTATACTCTACGCGCTGCGCATGATGAGCGCCGAGGACATGAAAAACCTCCCTGACGTACAGGAAGGCTTTGAAAATGTATTATACCGCGCCTCACGGGAGGCAAAGACAACCGCTGAGCTCCTGACGCTTCTCAAAAGCAAACGCTATACGCTCGCGCGCTGCAAGCGGATTTGTATCTGCGCCATGCTGGGCGTTACGAGCCGGCTCGCGAAAAGCGCGTTTGAGGAAGACGCGCTCTATCTCAGGGTGTTGGGCTTTCGGCGCACCGCCCGGAGCCTGGTTTCCGCCATCGCCGGCAAGCGCACGCTTCCGATGCTTGTCCGGCGTTCGGATACCGCAACCCTCACCGCGTCGACGCAGGCAATATTGGAAGCCGACATCCGCGCCCATGACGTATACGCTCTAATTGCAAAGCAGGAAGCGCCGCAACGGGATTTTTGCATTCCGCCCATCGTCATATAAACGCTCTGCGCTTTTGGGGCTTCAATGGGATTTCGTTTTGTTCCAGCAGTTCAAATATGCGCGGCATGGCTTCTTCCGCCACGCGCCGCCCTTCTTCTATGCCTTCGCGCGTATTCTTGTTGGAGAACCACTTCATCAAATCCAACACGTGGGGGCAAAGCATAACATCCGCCGCTTCCTGGCGAATGCGCGTGATATGCCACATCATAATATCGAGGGAGCGGTCCGCCAGTGCGCGCGCGGTGGGCGTTTCGATTCGTTTCACCCCGCCCCGGTACCCGACGTCCACGCCGATCACCACATCCGCGCCCGCTTCCCGTAAGGGGATGCAGGGGACGCGCTCCAGTACGCCGCCGTCCACAAGTAACCTTCCATCCATCCGCACAGGAGTGAATATACCGGGAATGGACATGCTTGCGCGCACGCATTCGTGCAGCTTCTTATCCGTGTTCTGAAATGCAATTAGATCGCCCGTCTCCACATCCACCGCCATACAGATAAACGGAATACGCGTCTCTAAAAACGTCTTGTCATGTGTGAATATCCGCACCATTTCCTGCATGCGGTTGCCTTTGACAACGCCGCCTTTTCCGTTGCGCGGGACCGTCATATCCATAAAATCGCGGCTGTTGATGGCTTCAAAATATCTGCCCAAAAGCGAAAGGTCCGTCCCTACGGAATAGATCGATCCCACGATCGCGCCCGCGCTTGAGCCCGCCACCAGATCGATGGGCACCCCATTCTCTTCCAACGCCTGTATGACGCCGATATGCGCGACTCCTTTGACGCTGCCGGAGCCGAGCGCCAGCCCTACCTTTTTCGTCATGCATACGCTCCTTCCTTCATAAGGATAAAAAGCCTTACTCGCGGGAGGTAACAATGAAACGCTTCGTCACATTTGCAGCGTTTGTATTCTGCATCCTGCTCGTTATATTCTCCCGCCCCGCCATGGCAGCCGCACAAGAGGGATTACAGCTGTGGTGGGATATCCTGCTGCCTACATTATTTCCATTCTTTGCAAGCGCTACCCTCATTGAGCGGATCGGGGCCATGCAGTTGCTTGCCAATCTCTTCTACCCGCTTTCAAAAAGGCTGCGGACTTCGCACTATGTCTTCCCCATTATCCTGTTGGGCGGCATTTCCGGGTACCCCTCCGGCCCGCGTTTAAGCGGCATGCTGCTCTCTTCCGGAGCCATTTCAGATGAGGAGGCGGAACGGCTGGGCACCGTATGCACGCTGTGCAGCCCCATGTTCATTATGGGCGCGATGGCAGCCGGCATGTTCCAAAACACCGGGCTATTCTGGACGCTTGCGATCTCCTATTATGGCGGCGCGCTGCTGCTTGGCGTTATGATCCGTTTTGTAAAGCCCGTTCGCCCGTCCCTGCCCGGGCGGGCAAAGCCTATGCCGCCGGATCCCTTTTATAAGGCGTTGCCCCGCGCGGTGGGCGACGGCATGGTGGATACGCTCAAGGTCGGCGGCAGCGTCATATTCTTCCTGGTGATTGCCGAGGTGCTCACCCAATTAAAGGTGCTGGATGTTTTGAGCCTGCCCCTCGACGCCCTGTTTTCAAAAGTACCCGGCGACTCCCCTGCTAAGGGAGTTCTGTTGGGCCTGATGGAAATGACGGGCGGATGCAGCCGCATCGCAAAAGCCGGGCTGCCCCTATTATATTCCGTACCGCTTTGCTCGTTTCTGACAGGCTTTGGGGGGCTGAGCGTCATGGTGCAGGCCATGGCGTTCGTTCCGCTCCGTAAGCCGCTTCAGTATCTTTTTTATAGACTTCTGCATGGCGTGGTTTCGGGCCTTATCGCCTACGCCATCCTCTCCCTTTTCCCCGCCGCGGCGGAAACGCTTGCGCCTTCCGTACCGCCCTATTATATGGTCAACGCGTTTACGGGGCTTGCGCTGCTGTTTTCCTGCGCGCTGGGCGTCTCCACAGCGCTTTTGCTGGCGCTGCTGTTCGGAAAAAAAGAAAGGCGCTCCGCTTAAAAGCAAGCCGCCTTATCCCGTTTCATGCAAATAACGCCGCTTAGTCCATAGTATAGCACCATGTTGCGGCAGGGTGTCAGGAATTTGAATTTTGTTCCAGTTTTTTTATAGCCGCTTCGTCCGGCGTAACATACAGCGTGCGATTGGTGGTGTAGATCACCATGCCGGGCTTTGCGCCCGCGGGCTTTTTTACATACTTCCGCGGGCAGTAATCCACCGGAACCGAAGCCGAAGCGCGCGCCTTGCTGTAATATGCCGCAAGCATGGCGGCCTCTTTGAGTGTGGCTTCGGGCACTTCCCCTTCGCTCCTTACGATGACATGCGAGCCGGGGATATTCTTGGTATGCAGCCACAAGTCCTCCCCGCGGGCAAACTGCAGCGTCAGCGCGTCGTTTTGCTGGTTGTTGCGGCCAATGAATATCTCAATTCCGTCGGAGGAAAGTGCGCGCATGGGCTTGGACGGCGCATATTTGGGCGTTTTCAACCGGCTGTTTTCGGGCCTGATATACCCTTCGCGCACCAGCTCTTCCCTGATCTCGATCAGTTCCACATCGGTCACGCATTTATTGAGGTTATCAAGCTGGCCTTCCAGATATGCGGTTTCCTCCTGCGTTTTTTGGAGCTGCTCGGCCGCCAATGCTTTTGCCGCCTTGCCTTTTTGGTAGCGCTTGAAATACCGCTGCGCATTCTCCTGCGGGGAAAGCTTTTCGTCCAGTTCCACCACAGTCTCTTGCGGCGGGTCCAGATAATAGTTGACGAGCTTCGCATTTTGCATGCCGCGCTTTAGTTGGTGCGCATGGGCAAGCAGCAGTTCCCCGTTCAGGCGAAGCGCCTCCAGGTCCTCGTTCTGGTTGAGCGCGGTTTCAAACACCGCTTGCTTTTTGTAATTGCGCTCCAGATGGTTCTGAAGCGTCCGCTGCAGGGACGCGCTGCGGCGGCGGAACCGCTCCAATAGATCCCGCTGCGCGTAATAGCTGTCCAAAGCCGCGCCCATCGTCGGAAACGACGCGAGTTTATCCTCCGCATAGGAAGGTTCGAACGCGTAAAACGCCACCGGGTCCCTGTATTCGTTGTACACAAGCACGGGGCGGAACTCCCCCGCCGCAAACGACTGATACAACCGGTATAGAAACCGCGCAAACGACCTACGGTCGGTTTCCGAAAGGGTTTCCACATGCAGTTCATTTTCCCCGGACCATCTGGCCGTCATCTGGCGCGCGCAATCCGGCGAAAGCCCGGAAAAGCGGGCGGAAAGCAGCTTATGCGCGCTGCCGCGGGCAGAAAGCGAATCAATAAAATCTTCTTCTGCAGCCTCAAGCGGATTCAGCTTGTCCTGCGCCGGAGGGGGCGTATAGATGACGCCGGGCAGCAGGATGCGGACGCTGGACATGCCTGCGCTCACGTGGCGGACGCAGTCCAGTATCTGCGCGTTCTGATTCAAGAAGCAGATATTTGAATACTTTCCCATCAGCTCCACAACCAGCTGCAGGGTTACGGTATCCCCCAGCTCGTCCCGCGCCTCGAATGAGAATATCAGCACGCGGTCAAGATGGGGCTGCTCAATGGATAACAGCCGCCCGCCGGTCAGCCGCTTTCTCAGCAGCATGCAGAACGACGGCGGTTCGGGCGGATTTATGTAGCTTAGCTCCGTTAGCTGCACCCGCCCGTTTTCCGGGTGCGCACAAAGGAGCAGCCGCTCGTTGCTGCCCCCCGCCCGTATGGTGAGTATAATGGTATCGCGTTCCGGCTGCTGGATTTTATCCACTTTGCCGCCAATCAGCCGGTTTAGTTCCTGTTTTACGGCCAAAAGGGAAAGACCGTCCATTCTTATCCTCCAAGCTTATTCCCGGCTGCCCGTTTGTTCAGGCGTTCGAGCAGCAGTTGGTACCCGCCCGAGCCATACGTAAGCGAGCGGTTCACGCGGCTGATTGTGGCGGTGGAAGCGCCAAGCCGCTGGGCGATTTCCTGGTAGGTGATGCCGCTTTTCAATAGCTTCGCCACCTCCAGGCGCTGGGCGATCGCCTGGATTTCGGATATGGTGCAGATGTCCTCAAAAAAACGGTAGCACTCTTCCTCATCCTGAAGCATGAGCACCACTTCAAAGAGCGAGTCGACCTCATTGCTTTTGAGCTTTGATGAATACTCCATACGGCCCTCCTGCTGATATTATGGACTACTGATGATGCACGTGGTTACGCAGTACGCCAATGCCTTCCACTTCCACTTCCACCATGTCCCCTATTTGCATGGGGCCGATGCCCGCAGGCGTACCCGTCGCGATGACGTCGCCGGGCAGCAGCGTCATGACGCGCGAAATATAGGCCACCAGCTTCGCGACGTCGTGCATCATGATAGAGGTGCTTTCGCTCTGGCACACCTTCCCGTTCAGGCGGGATTCCACATGAACGGAAAACGGGTCCAGCTCGGTTTCGATCCAGGGGCCGATGGGGCAGAACGTATCGTAGCCTTTCGCGCGCGTCCATTGCCCGTCCTTTGCCTGCAAATCCCGCGCCGTGACGTCGTTGACGCAGGTATAGCCCAGCACCACGTCCGAAAAGCGCTCCGAGGGCACATCCTTGCAGCGGCGGGAAATGACGATGCCCAGTTCCGCCTCATAATCCACCCGCACGCTGTCCGGCGGGTAGAGGATGACATCCTCCGGGCCGATGACCGCAGTGGAAGGTTTTAAGAACAGCAGCGGCTGTTCGGGGGGTGTGCTCTGCATCTCCATGGCATGGGCATAATAGTTTTTGCCGATGCAGACCACCTTGGAAGGCTGTACGGGTGCAAGCAAATACACCTCGTTCAGCGCGTATACCCGGCCATCCGGTAAAACTTCCTCAAAGGGCGTGCCGAACAAGCGGCGTACCGTCCCGTTTTCGATCAAACCATAGAAAACTTCGTTTTCCACGCTGGCTCTGCAAAGCTTCATAAATCCTCCCATGGAGCGCTATCTGGCGATCCTATGTTTTATTTTAGCACGTCACAGCGCTAAAGCAACCACAAAATGCGCAAAAGCCGGGCTTCTGCGCATCAATATGGAAAGAAAAAAGCATCATTATCTATTGATATTTCCTTACGCCGTCCAATTGGTCCGGCACCTTGGGAAGCGGCGAAATGCGGAACTCCTCCACATGCATAGCCGGTACCGCCTTGACATAGATGTTGCGCCCCGCGGCGGTAGGCAATATCGGCGATTGGGCGCTGGAATTGTCCTCGATGAGTTCGGCCACGTCCGGGTGCACTTCCACCAGATAATTGGCCATGGACTCGTTGCGGATGGAGTTGATGAGAGCCTTACGCACCTTTAACACCACCGTCTCGGGCGAAAGCACCCTGCCGTCCCCGTGGCAGTACGGGCAGGGCATTTGCAGGGTGTTGCTCAGGTTGTGGCGCATTTTCTTGCGCGTCATTTCCACAAGCCCAAGCTGGGTAATGCCCAGCACGTTGGACTTTGTCCGGTCCTTTTTGAGCTCCGTCTTTAAGGTATCGAGCACCCGTTCCTTATCCGCGATATCCTCCATATCGATAAAATCGACAATGATAATGCCGCTGATATCCCGAAGCTTTAGCTGCCGGGCGATTTCCTTTGCGGCCTCGCAGTTTGCCTGGGTGATGGTCTCCTGCAGATTGTCCGTGCCCACAAACCGGCCGGTGTTGACGTCGATACTGGTGAGCGCCTCGGTCTGGTCGATCACGATGTAGCCGCCGTTCGCCAGCCATACCTTGCGCGCAAGCGCTTTTTCGATCTTGTGCTCCAGGTCGTAGCGGTCAAAGAGCTCCTCTTCACCCTGGTACAGCACCACCCGGTCCTTTAATTGCGGGGATATGATGTTGGCGATGATCTGGATGCGCTCGTAAAACTCCGGATCGTTGATGGTCAGGCGTTCGATATTGGGCGTAAACAGGTCGCGTATGGTGCGGAACACCAGCGGTTCCTCCGCATGCAGAAGGCGCGGGGCCGAAACCAGCTGGTTCTTTTTGAGGATGCGCTCCCAGAGGCGCTCCAAAAAGTGGATATCCGCCTGGAATTCCGGCGTGCTCTTCCCCACCGCCGCCGTACGGACGATCACGCCCATTTCCGGCGGCTTGATCTGATCCAGTATGCCCCTTAAACGTGTGCGCTCGGCTTCATCCCCAATGCGGCGGGAAACGCCCACATAGTTGACGGTGGGCATCAAGACAAGCGTTCTTCCCGGCAGAGTGATGTGCGTGGTGACCCGTGCGCCCTTGGTGCCCACGGGCTCTTTTAGCACCTGCACCATGATCTCCTGCCCGGGCTTTACGATATCCTGTATGTTGACGGGCGGCAGGCGCATTTCCTGCCCGTTGTCCCCAAACTGAAAATCCGACCGGTCGATCTGGATATCGCCCGCGTACAAAAACGCGTTGCGCTCCAGGCCGATGTCCACAAACGCGGCCTGCATGCCCGGCAGCACGTTTTGCACCTTGCCGTTGTAGATGTTGCCGACGAGGCGTTCATGGCCGCGGCGCTCGATGAAAATTTCGCTGGGCTGCCCGTTTTCAAGCAGCACGACGCGCGTCTGGTAGGGGTTGATGTCCACTACGATTTCCGTGCCCATGCTTACACCTCTATCTGATTAAAATATACGGCTTTGCGATGGACGCGCCAATGCGCCTGTGCGCCGCAGGCCTTCATGAGCGCCTGCAGCAGCAGTTCCATCTGTAAGCCGCCATCTGCGTTTAATATACCCGCAACGGACAATGCGGCGCGTTCCGCTTCCGTATCGGGTGCGGTCAGCTCAATCGAAATGAGTTGCGGGCGGATATCCACCTGCTTCATGCCGCTCTTGGTGCGCTTGGTAACGACAATGGGGCCCGACAGCAGCGCTTCAATGCCGTTTGCAAGCTTCTCCCTGTCCTCCGGCGCCTGCAAGTACAGCGTCACCTCGTACTCGGCCCGCTGCAACAAGGCCGTAAGCGTCGGCAGCTTTTCCTCAATTTCAAGCGCCCTCAGTATGCGCAGGCCCTCAGGCAGTGCCGCGTTCATGCGCCATACGAAATCTTCGGGTGCTACGGGGGACTCCAGTTGTACATCCAGCCATTCCGCGTCGCTCGTATAGCCCAAAGCAAGCGCCGAGGCGAATGCCATGACCGGATGCGGGTTGAACCCCTGTGAAAATTTCAGCGGCAGCCCTGCCCTTCGCATGGCGCGCTGCAGCAGGCGCATCACGTCCAGGTGTGAGATGAAGCGCACGGGCTCCCCTTTATGAAAGTTTGCAATAATCCGCATATCGTTTCCCAAAGCAGCCGGTGCAGCCGTGCCTGCAATCCTTGGTACAGGTCGCTTCCAGCGCTTGTTCATATTCTTTTTTCAGGTAGCTTGTTTCCACAAGCAGGTCCATGTGCTGCCAGGGCAGCGGTTCGTCAAGCGGGCGTTCCCGGTTGGCGTAATACGCCGGGGAAAGGCCGCAGGCTTCAAATGCCTCCTGCCAGGCGGCGGGCTTAAAGTGTTCCGCCCAGGAATCAAACCGGCAGCCGCGGCGGTAGGCTTCCTCCAGCACATGGCTGAGCCGTCTGTCCCCCCGGGAGAACACCGCCTCGAGCGCGCTGATGGTCGAATCGTGATAGTTGAATTCCGCGCCGCGGATCCCCTTCATGGCGTTCTTTAAAAGCATCTGCTTACGCTTTAATTCGTCCATGGTATCCTGTGCCACCCACTGGAACGGCGTAAAGGGTTTCGGCACGAAAGAGGATGCGCTCACCGTCAGCCTGAGCCCCTTGCCGCGCTTTTCCTTGGGCATCTCATAGAACGCGGCGCTCACCTTGCGCGCAAGATCGGCAATGCCCAGGATATCCTCATCCGTCTCGGTCGGCAGGCCGATCATGAAATAGAGCTTGATGCCTGTCCACCCTGCGTCAAACGCGTCGCGTACGGCGCGAAGCAAATCGGCTTCCGTGACGCCCTTGTTAATGACGTCCCGCATGCGCTGTGTTCCGGCCTCGGGTGCGAACGTCAGGCCGCCCTTTCGCACTTCCTGCATGCGCTCAAGATCCTCTTTGATAAACGTATCGATGCGCAGCGAAGGCAGCGAGACCGAAACGCGCTGTGCCTCCAAGGTATCTAAAAGCTCCGGCACCAGTTGGTGGATGCAGGAATAATCGCTGGAGCTTAGCGAAAACAGGGAGATTTCATCGTAGCCCGTGCTTTCCACCAGCTCATGCGCCATCTCCAATAGATGATCCTTGCTGCGTTCCCGCACGGGGCGGTAGATGTATCCCGCCTGGCAGAACCGGCAGCCGCGCGTACAGCCGCGGAAAAGCTCGATAGATACGCGGTCGTGCACGATGCCAAGGTTGGGAACGATGGGCCTGCCGATATACGGCACGGCGTCAAGGTTCTTAACGATGCGGCGGGTAACGGTATCCGGCGCCGCGGGCTCCGTCTTTATTAGCTCCACGAATGCCTCGCCCTCATAGCGCGGTTCGTAGAAGGATGGAACGTATACGCCGGGAATTTGGGCAAGTTTAAGAAGGATTTCGCGCTTGCTCTCTCCGCGTTCCCTGGCGGCGCGGTAAGCGTCCACAACTTCCAGAAATAGTTCTTCCCCATCCCCCAAAAGTGCCAGGTCCATAAAATCCGCCAAAGGCTCGGAATTACACGCGCAGGGGCCGCCGCAGAGTATCAGGGGATATTCTTCCCCCCTTTCTGCCGCGCGGAAGGGAATGCCGGACAATTCCAGCATCGTCAGGATGTTGGTATAGCACATTTCATACAGAAGGGAAAAGCCTATGATATGAAACGTGTCGAGCGGACGCCTTGTTTCCAGAGAAAACAGAGGCAATCCGTTTTCTTTTAAAGCCTGCTCCATATCCGTCCACGTGGCAAATACGCGCTCGCAGAAAATTTCCTCGCGGGCGTTTAACGTGTGGTAGAGTATGCGGGAGCCAAGGTGGGACATGCCGATCTCGTATACATCCGGAAAACAAAGCGCTACATGGACGTCAGCGCTCTGCTTCGTCACCATGTTCCATTCTCCGCCCGTATATCTCGCCGGCTTTTCAACGGTCCCCAATATGCCGTCTAACGCCGAGTAATTCAATAGTACCTCCCAAGCCTTGCGGCTGTTTTAATTTTAACATTAATTGTATAGAGGGTCAATTCCTGCCCGGAACCGCCTTTTTAGAGGCAATTCATACCGGTCAGCACCGCAAAAGAGCGCCGACCGTTACATCCTGCCCGTGGCGCGCAATGCCGGACAATAGCTTTCCTTCGTCGAGCTGACCGATGATGTTGAGCTCTTCATCGAGCACCTGCAATAGATTATACCGCGAATACGAGAGTTGCCGCAAGGCCGTACCCGCACAAACGCTTTCGCGTACCGCGACATGCCGCAAAGGAAGCGTTTCCCCGCGGCGGAATGCGTCCTTCCGCCGCAAGATCGCCGTAAGCTGCGCCTGTGGCGCCTGCCTAAGCTCCTTGACTGCGCCAAGCACAAGAAATACGCCCATAATAAGCAGGAACAGGTTCACCACGCCCATACTGAACGCATACGCGCAGAACGCCAGCAGCGCCACGCCAAACAGCACGCCCAGCCACGCGGTGATGAGCGTTGCGAGCCTTGCCCTTAAAAAGTTTCCCAGTATCGCGCGCAGCATTCGGCCGCCATCGAGCGGCAGCGCCGGGATAAGGTTAAATAATCCCAGCGCGAGATTGAGCGCGAAAAAATATTGCAGCTTATAATACAGCGTTGGGAAAAGCGTGCCGACAAGCGCCACCCCGCCCGCGACAAGAAAGCTGCACAAAGGCCCGGCCAGCGCGATGATGAAATCCGCCCGGTTGGACATCGGCTGGCCGTACAGCCGGGCAACGCCCCCGTAAGGTAAAAACTCGACGACGTCTATGCGGTAGCCCATCGCGTGCGCGACGATGGCATGGGACAGCTCATGCAATGTCAGCGCAAGCAAAGCCTGTAAAAGGCTTACGAGCATGCCGAATATGCCCGCAAGTATCAGTACCACCAAAAGGCCGATATGCAGACGGATCTCCGTCTGGCCCAGATGGAACAGCCTCATCCCTGGAGAACCAAATCAAGGTACGTATCGGGAGGTTGCGGCTCTCCGGCAAGCAGCACGCTTAAATGCAGCATGCCATCTTCCCCGAGCGTGCCCAGCGTATCCCTCTTTTTGATGGGCTGGCCTTCCTCCACGTTGATGGTTTCAAGGCCGTAATAGATAGTTTCAAGGTCGCCCGGATGCATCAGGCGCACATATTGGCCCAGCATGGAGTCCTCCCCGATTGCCCGCACCTCTCCGGCGGCGGAAGCCACCACTTCGGCGCCTGGCGCGTTCTGCCATATGGCGTATTTTTGTACGGGCTCAACGGATACGTTGGGCGCGTTGACGGGCACGGCCAGCTTGCCATCGGCGGAAAATACCTCGAGTGTATCGGGAAGGTCTACAAATTCGAGCTTGCCTAGCATTTCGTCAAGGTTTGATTCCTCGTTGATGGCGGTGCGCACGCCGGATACCATCTGCTCGGTGCCGGGGATTTCGAGCGCCTTCATGCTCAGTATCAGCGCGCAGGCCACCGCGCAGATGCCGATTTTCACAAGCAGCTGCCCGGAAACGTGCACCTTCCCTTCGGACTTTTTCACCTGTTTTCTGCGGTGTGGTTTATAGAACGCCGGGAATTGACGCACGCGCGGTGCGGCGTTGGGGTCTTCCAAAGTAAAAGGCGTGGTATTCATGCGCTGCATAAGCGGGCGCTCCCCCTCTCATTTGCCGAATACCACAATATATGCGCTGTTTTGATGGTTTATTTGTGAATTAGAGCAGCTGACGAGAGCATATCCGGTAGAATATGCGAGAGAGATTATGCCGTCCCGCTAAGCCGAAGAAGCGCCGCGTAGCAGCGCTGCGTGAAGCGGATGAGGCAACGCGGGACGATAGGATCCGCATAGATGCCGGCTAGATTAGTAAATTGCTCTTAACGCCGTATTTGGCGGCGCATCCAGACATTGAGCACAAGGCCGACGCACATCATATTCGCAAGCAGGTTGGAGCCTCCGTAGCTGACAAACGGCAGCGGGATGCCGGTAACGGGCATCAGGCCAATCGTCATGCCGATGTTTTCAAACACATGCGCTAAAAGCATGCCCATGCCGCCTATCGCGATGCAGGTTCCCAAATGGTCTTTCGCGTGGAGCGCGACCCAGAGCCAGCGGAAAATCAAAAGAAAATAGGCCAATATCAATATTGCGCCGCCGATAAACCCAAGCCCTTCCACAACGCCGGAGAATATAAAATCCGTATGGCGTTCGGGCACGTATTTGAGCTGCGCAAGCGTGCCGTCCACAAAATATCCCTTGCCGTACATCTGCCCGGAGCCGATCGCCTGCTTGCTGCGTATGACGTGCATGGCGGCGCCCGTTCCCGTTGTATCCAGCGAGGGGTCCAGGAAAATCTGGATGCGCATTTTTTGTTTATCGTCCAGGATATAAAAATACGTCAGAGGCAGCAGCGCCGCAGCGCCGACGACGGCGCCGATGACAAATTTCCAGCTCAGTTTTGAAATAAAGAGGATGCACACAAATATTGCCAGCAGCACGACGGCGGTTCCCATATCCGGCTGCATGACGACTAAGGCAAACGGAATGGCAAAATACAGCGTAAGTATGCCAAGGTCCTTGAATGTCTTAATGCCCCCTTCCCGCTCCACAATTTGTGAAGCGACGTCCGAAAGCATAAGGATGAGCGTCACCTTGCAGAGTTCGGAAGGCTGAAATGCGCGCGTGCCCAGATTGAACCAGCCCATAACGCCGCGCGAATCCTCCGAAATAATAAGCAGCAGCACAAGCAGCAGCACGTTGCCGATGTAAATGTATTTGATGGCATGGCGAAACAGCGAATAATCGATGGCCAGCATGATGAAAAGCCCCGCAAGGCCGACCAGGAAGTTTACGATCTGTTTTTGGACGTATTCCAGATTGAGATTTTTTAATATATCGGAAACGCCGCTTTCAGCGCCTGTAAAAGGCTCCGCCAGAACGTTCGCTATGGTGATGAGGCCGAACGCAACCAGCCCCACGACCAAAATCAGGGTAATCCAGTCTATATTTTGCGATTTTTGTCTTGCTTTGCGTTCGCTCTGCACGAAGTTTTCCTTTCGTTTATACGGATGGAGCTTGGCTCGCGGAAACGGGCGTATTGAGCCCGAACCATTCCTGCACCTGTTTGTAAAGAAGCTTGTACTTGTCCAAAGACGCCATGCGCACGATGGGCATGTTCAGCTTGACCGAAGCCGGCACGCTTT
Organism: Bacillota bacterium; assembly: GCA_023426265.1. Taxonomy (GTDB): domain Bacteria; phylum Bacillota; class Clostridia; order Christensenellales; family CAG-138; genus JAEYLA01. Next base: position 2,099 of record JAFABA010000224.1, on the reverse strand, counting down.
GCCCGGACAGCAGGCGGTCGATGAGCATGACAGACTGTGCGCTCGCCTCATAATACGGCTCGAGCACAAATGCGTAAATGTCGTTTTCCTGCATCAAAGCGATATTCTCATCGCTGATGCCATACCCCGCGATCGTGATGATGATGGACTTGATCAGCCCCTCCGGAACGGGTGTGGCCGAAGGCCCCATGCCGGAAGCGGATGCAACGTTGGGCGTGGGAGTAGCCTGCGGCGTAGGCGCGGTGGACGCTTTACTTTCCGTTTCCTTCCCCGCGTTTTCCGGCGCGCCGTCCCGCTTGAATGTTCTGTCTGCCTGCTCCGTAGCGCGCCTGGCGATGGAAGCGCCGTCCACATCCGTACAGAACAGGCCCTTGATATCCCTGTTCCAGAGGATATGGGTCGCCAGTTCGTCGATCGCTGCCTGGTTGTCCTGCGCGGTGCGGGTGAAAGACGCGACGTTATACTGCGGGTAATACGTGGCGATGGCCTGCTTGAAGCCTTCGTATGCATTGGAAGGATTTTTGCCGTACACCAGAATCTTTCCGGCCTTGCACTGGCGTTCCACCATGCGCTCGGCAACGCCCAAAGCGACCTCTTCGGTGTATCCCAGCACATCCGCGACAACGTTGGAGGATACGCCCTCCCCTTGCGCGCTGTGGTAGGGTACCACGGCATACAGGTTCAATTCCGCCGCTTTTTTGAGCGCAGCAGCATTCGCGTTATCCGGGCTCCAGATCAGAAGCCCTTTGCAGCCGTCCGCAGCTGCCTGTTCCACCGCTTCTACGGATTTTTGCCCCATATTTGCGGTATAAAGCTTTGCGGGGTACCCAAGGGTTTCCGCCGTGCGCAAGAATCCATGCTTGGTGGAGTACAGCGAAATATCCCCGGAATCCGGCACGATAAATCCGATAAGCGTATTGGAGACGTTCACCTTTACGGCCGCTTCCGCTGCTGTCCCGCTTTCTGCCGGCGCAGGCGTTTCCTCTACGGCAGCGGGCGCTGTGCAGCCCAGTAAAAACACAACGCAGCATAAAGAAGCCGCCATGCGGGATAAGCCACGGCAAAATGCTCCCATTGCGTTTCCTCCAAAACTGCGGACATTTAGCCCGCATATAGATTGCATGCTATATTTTACATCAAAGCGCACGCGCTGTCATTAAGAGGCCGGTGAAATTCACAGCTTGGACAAAAAAAGACCGCTGACAAAGTCCCCAGGACTTTATCAGCGGGTTTCCTGCAGGAAATAGCCGCATCAGATGATATAACGTTTCTGCCGCTCAGGTGTAGCCTGAAGCTCCGCGCGTTTTTCGTCAAAGCCGGGCCTTCCGAGCAGCGCATACGTCGCGTTTTTGCCTTCCTCCACGCCGGGCTGGTCAAACGCATTGATGTTTAAGAGCTCACCCGCAAACGCGGTCTGCACCTCGAACAGGTATAAGAGCTGTCCTACGGTAAACGCGTTCGCCTCGGGCAGCACGATGCTGTGGCTCATATGCCTGCTCTTCAATATGGCGTACTCCGTGGCGCTTTGCTCTGCCAGTATGAGTTCGTTCAAAGAATGCCCGCACAGGAACGAAACATCGGGTATCTCTTCATACCCGCAGGGGATGCCGTACTTTATGCGGTAACGGTCCACGCCCAGGAATGTGACCACCTTATCAAACGGGCCTTCCGTGTAAAGCTGCACCTGGCTGTGCTGGTCTGTAACGCCCAAAGCTTTCACGGGGGTCTGACCCTCGCGCACTTCGCGGCCATCCCGGTCGAACTGCTTGCCCAGCGATTCCGCCCAAAGCTGCGCATACCAGTCTGCAATGAGCTTCAAGGAATCGGCATATGGCATGATGACGGAAATATTCATGCCGCGCCGCATGGCGATAAACTGCAATGTCGCAAGCATGTAGGCTGGGTTGCGCCAGACGTCCTTCTCCCTGGTGACGCTGTCCATATACGCCGCCCCAGCAAGAAGTTCTTTGATATCGATGTTGCAGACGGCGGCGGCGAGCAAGCCCACCGGGCACAGCTCGCTGAAGCGGCCGCCCACGCCGTCGGGCACATAGTAGGTCTTGAGCCCGAGCTGTTTGGCAATTTTGATAAGGTTGCCC
>JAFABA010000187.1 GCA_023426265.1 Bacillota bacterium | reverse complement strand
ATGACGCGCCCGGCCTTTAATTCCTCCACCAGCTCGATGGCGCGCTTTAGCGCCAGCCCGGCGTTCACCGGCTCCACGCCCTTGATAAAGCGGGCGGCGGCGTCCGTCATGTGCCTGAGTTTTCTCGCGGTGGCGCGGATGTTGCTGTTTTTGAACACGGCGCTTTCAAACAGCACGGCCTTGGTTTCCGGCTTGATTTCGGAATTCTCGCCGCCCATGACGCCCGCGATGCCCACGCCCTTCTGCGGGTCCGCGATGAGCAGCATGGAGGGGTCCACGGGCCGGTCTTTGCTATCGAGCGTCCGTACGGTTTCGTTTTCGTAGGCGTTTCTTACGACGATGTGCGCGTCCGCTACGCAGGCGAGGTCAAACGCGTGCATGGGATGGCCGTATTCGATCATCACGTAATTGGTGATGTCCACGATGTTATTGATGGGCCTGAGACCCACGCTCCGAAGCTTCTTCTGCATCCAGGCGGGGGAAGGCTCTATTACGATATCCGTCACCACGCGCGCGGCGTAGCGCGAGCAAAGCTCGGTGTTCAGCACCGTCACTTTCGCGTACTCCTCTGCACGGCCTTCGCCCTTGACCGACTTGATGGCGGGCTCTTGGAAAGGCTTGTCGAGCGCCGCTGCCACCTCCCGGCAGATACCTATAATGCTCTGGCAATCCGGCCGGTTGGGCGTGAGCTCGATGTTGAATACCACGTCATTTAAGCCCAGCGCCGCATCAATGGGCTCGCCGGGTATGTGTTCACCCTGGATATCCAGCAGCCCGTGCACCTCGCTGCCGGGGTAATCCGCATCCGTCAATCCCAGTTCTTTGCCGGAGCACAGCATGCCCGCGCTTTCCACCCCGCGCATGACGGTGGGAGAAATGGTAATTCCGCCGGGCAGCGTAGCACCTGGCAGCGCCACGGGGGCTACCATGCCTTCGTATACGTTGGGCGCGCCGCAGACGATGGTGCGCAAATTCCCTTCGCCCGCGTCTACGGTGCAGATGTGCAGCTTTTCCGCATTGGGATGCTCCTCCACCTTCAGTACCCGGCCGGCCACGACGCCGGAAACGTCCGGCAGTTCGGGCAGCACATCCGCCACCTCAAAGCCGCGCCACATCATTTTTTCTACGAATTCCTCATGGGTCACGTCGTATTCGATATATTCCTTGAGCCATTTCAAAGGCAATTTCATATGCTACTCCTCCTTACCCTAGAACTGCCCCAGGAAGCGGGCGTCGTTCTCATATTCGAGCCGGATATCGGTGATGCCGTACTTCAGGCTCGTCACGCGGTCCACGCCCAGGCCAAACGCGAACGCGCTCCACTCATGCGGGTCCAGGCCGCAGTTTTCGATTTCGTGCGGATTGGTGACGCCGCAGCCCAATATCTCCAGCCAGCCGGTGTGCTTGCACACGCGGCAGCCCTTGCCGCCGCAGATGGTGCAGGAAATGTCCAGCTCCGCGGAAGGCTCCGTAAACGGGAAATAACTCGGGCGGAACCTTGTCTTGACGTCCTCGCCGAACACGGCGTGCACGAATGCCTCCAAAGTGCCCTTCAAATCCGCCAGGGTAATGTTTTTGTCCACCACCAGGCCTTCCATCTGCATGAAGATCGGGGAGTGGCTGGCGTCCACCTCATCCACGCGGAAACAGCGGCCGGGGATGACGACGCGGAACGGCGGTTTCATGGTGAGCAGCGCCCTGGGCTCGCAGTTGGTGGTATGGGTCCGAAGCACCACACTGTCGTTGATATAGAAGGTGTCCTGCATATCCCGGGCGGGATGGTCCGGGGGCATGTTGGGCAGCTCGAAATTGTATTGATCCAGTTCCACTTCCGGGCCGTCGAACGTAATAAAGCCCATGCCGATGAGCGCGTCCCGGATTTCCCGGTACGTCTGCGTCATGGGGTGGAGCCTGCCGCGCGGCAATATCCGCCTGCCGGGTTCGGTGATATCCAGCGTTTCGCGCGCAAAGCGCAGCTCCTTTTCCGCTGCGGCGATGGCGGCGCGCTTTTCTGAGATCGCCGTTTCCAGCTCCCTCTTCAAGCGGTTGGCTTCCTGCCCCAGTTCCGCGCGGGCTTCTTTACTCAGCTTGCCCATGGTGCGCAGCACCTCGGTCAAAGTCCCGTTGCGGCCGAGGACGCTGACCATGAGGGCTTCGATGTCGCTTTCCCCCTTGGCTTCCCGTAGGCGCGCCCAGGCCTGTTCTCCTATGGATTTTAAAGTCTCAAGCATCGTTCCTGCCTCCTGTCATCCTTTCATAATTGCAATAAAAAAACGCACCGCCCCGCAAGGGACGATGCGCATAATGCGTTCGTGGTACCACCCAAATTCACCCCGCAAAACGGAGCCTTTGCCGCTATATCGGGCTTACCCGCCACCGACTACACACCCAACACAAGGCTTCACCGGGGATGCTCGGGAGAGAAAGGGCTCATCATTCACCGCATACGCCGCTTTCAGCACGGGGGGTTCCCCGGCGGCGTTCTCTTTCCATGCACAGCGAAAGTGCCCGGCTCCGTCATCGCATACCTGTATGGAAAGTATTTTAGCACAATCAGGCGGAATTTTGCAAGCACGGCGGCAGGCATCTTGCTTTTTGAAATGGAAACGATGGATCGCGCGCATTCATTTGGAATTTCGACAAACGTTTCGCTAATAATTTCTTGGAAAAATAATTGCGTTCGGACCACTATATGGTACAATAAGCTGAATCTACCGGAATCGACTCTAAATCACTCTCATTGCTGGAGCGCCGCATGACCGTCTCTTCCCCGTTGGTTCCCAACAGCCGCATCCATCCCTGTGGGCGCAACTGCGTCGACGGGTTGCTTCTGTTGGGCGCACTCCGGGAGGAAAGCATTTCAGCGGCATTTTTCGACCCGCAATACCGGGGCGTATTAGACAAGCTCAGCTACGGTAACGAGGGCGTCACAAGAGGCATGCAACGCGCAAAGCTGCCGCAGATGCGGGAACCGCTCATCCGCGACTTTTTATTGGAGTTTGACCGGGTATTAAAAAAAAGCGGCCACCTGTTTTTGTGGGTGGATAAATTCCACCTGTGCGAGGGGATTCCATGCTGGATGGAAGATACGCGGCTTGAGACCGTGGATATGATCGTATGGGACAAAGGGCGCATCGGCATGGGATACCGCACGCGGCGAACCGCCGAATACCTGATCGTCCTGCAAAAGCGGCCTAAGCGCGCCAAGGGCGTATGGCGGGACCATACGCTGCCGGACGTATGGCATGAACCCGCGTCAAAACGGCACCCGCACGCAAAGCCTGTTGGCCTGCAGACGCGGCTGATCCAGGCGGTCACGGATGAAGGCGATTGGGTGTTGGACCCCACGGCGGGGAGTTATTCCGTGCTCACCGCCTGCGACGCGGCGGGGAGAAAATTTATTGGCGGCGATGTTATTCCTTATGAAGAGGAAGAGCAGGCCTAACCCTTAGGCCATCGATAAAGGTCCTGCGGGGATTCGCGAATCCCTCATACCCCCAAAAGGTTCGCCGATGATTTGAAGGCTTAAGCCTATCATGAAACGAAGCGATACCCTGCCTGCTGCAAACAATCCACAGCATGGAACAGGGTATCGTTTTTTATGAAGATATAATCCGTATTGTAGGTGGAGACCGCAAATATCGGAATGTTATTTTGGGCGAGTGTGCCCGCAAGCCGGGCCAATATTCCGGTAAGCGAGAAATCCAGTTCCCCGCAGATGCGCATGCCGCACCAGCCGTGCTCGGCGGCAGCGGCATTTTGCGGCGCGTATTCCGTGGGGCAAACAAGGGAAAATTCCTCATCCGTTTTGCCGATAAACAGGAAGGGCGCGCCAAAATCCACTTCCTCCGGCCCACTTAGCTTGCAAACGGAAAATTCCCCGTCAAGGAGTTTTAGTTCCATGCGCTACCCTTCGACGATTTCGCCCAGGACCTCGTAGGTATCGGCGTCCACCGCATAGGAGATCGCCGCTCCGGTATCCGCTCCTACCATGATCTGATAGGCCCGCGCACGTGTCACTTCCTGCGTTTCTCCGCCGGAAAGCGGGCGGACTTTTAGTGTGACGAGCTCAAGCTGCACAACAATCGCCGTGGCCGGGTCTACCTTTCCCCGCTCTGTTGGGAGCGCGGCATTGAGCGCATCCACGGCCTTCTGCTGCTCCGGCGTCAGCTCCACAGGGCCGGACAGGATACCCGCCTGGCCGGAGCCTGCCGCATTGTCCGCCGATACGGAAGGCGCAGGAACGGCGGGAGCCGGCATACCCTTATCCGCCGCAGGCGCCTCCGTAGATGCAGGGGCCTCCGCAGCGGGGGCTTCGGGCGCCAAATAGAGCGCTTCGGGCAGCGCGGTATCGGACTGTGCGGTTCCATAGGGCGCCGCTTCCGCTGCCATGCGGATTTCCTCCTGCGGCAGCGCGGATTTCGCGCTTAAATTTCGCTCCCAATACTGGCGCGTTCCTACTACTATAAGAATCGCCGCCGCCACAGTGGAAAAGCCGATTGTGAGCCTGCGCATATTCCTGCGCCTGCGCGCCGCAAGCTCATCCACTATAGGTGACTCTTCCTCCGCCGCAGACTGTTCTTCCCGCTGTGCCTGGTCCTGGTCGCTTTCGATCTTTTTATACAGCTGGCGTTTCCAGTCCTCAAGAGGCAGGGCTTCGTTTTCTTTTTCCGCTACGCCGCGCAGCAGAAGATCGATATTGAGTTCGCGATCGTCCTTTTCTTTACGCATACAGCCCGCCTCCTTTCCTGAGTTCGTTTTTGAGCATATCGCGTCCGCGGGACATGCGGCTTTTGAGCGTGCCTTCGCTCGTTTGCAAAAGCGCCGCGATTTGGTGGTAATCCAATTCCGCAAAATAATAGAGGAACAATGGTTCCCGATATTTTTCGGGCAAATTGTCTAACGCCTTTTTAACCGCCTCACGCGTTTCGTTCCGTTCGGCCTGCGCCTCCGGCCCCGGCCCCATGTCCGGTTCCGCCACGCCCGCATCCTCCGTGGGGATGCTGCGGCGATTGCGGCGAAGCATATCGATAGAGCTGTTCACCGCCACGCGGTACAGCCACGCGCGGGCCTGCTCATTTGTCATCTTATTTAAAGTTTCCATATTGCGGTGCGCGCTCAAAAACGCGTTCTGTACGGCATCCGCCGCCGCCTCCGCATCGCGCGAGACGCCGTAGGCCGCCCAGTAAACGGTCTTGGCGTGCGCTTCGTAAAGCACTTCCAAGGCTGGCTTTTCCATACCCTTTGCCGCTAAGCAGGATCCATCCGTTCCCGCCGCGCCCCCTTCCATCCGTTGTACCTTTGCTACATAGATAGATATAGCATAGCAAAACGGCAAAGGGTTTGCAAATGGTGGAAGCCTATATGCCATGAACGATATGTGAACAAGTTTCAGTAACACCTGATTAATCAGTTTTACTTAGAGCTGGTTCACTACGCCCGTAAAGAGCGCCTGCTCTCCGCCTTCAGACGTCCACCTGTACAGGATGAATACAAAGGGCTTGTCGCACACCATGGAGAACGGTTCAGTGGGCAGCGGCATGGAGGTCGGCTCCATAATCTCCACCGTTACGGCGGCGGCGGTGGTGCCCTTTTCATCCACGTTGATCGTCGCCTGGTGCAGCGATGCGCTGATGAATGCGTCCGTTTCTTCCACAAGCCCTGTCAGCTTTGGATCAGCAGGGTCCAACAGCGGCACGCCCAGTTCTTTTAATGCATCGTTGAGTTTAAAATCCGAAGTCAGCGAGAACCTGGGCAGCAGCAGCTTGCCGGTGGACGGCTTGGTATCCGCAACGATCTGCAGGAACCGTTCGGCGTCTATATTGTCGATCAATGCGTCCGCATCGCCATCTTTGGGCAGCAGGATATACATGCCGCTTCCGGTTTTAAACGAAAGATTAATGGCCTGGAGCGTTTCATCCTCATAATAGGGGATCGCGTCGCCTTCACGCAGCATGAAGGGTACGGTTGCGTCCTTCTCCACGCCGTGGAACGTCATATCTTTGGTCTGCGCTTCGTCAAACTCCACGGCCCAGCGGTCGCTGAAGTATATGGCGTTGGCCAAAGCCACGATGGTATCTTCCGGCATCTCTTTGACGATGTCCTTGATGAGCCCGTTGGTGTGCTCGCTCGCCCAATCGTTGATGGCTTTAATAGCCTCCGCGCTTTGCATATCCACATTCATGGCAGTACCGCGGTAATAATCTAAGAATTGCTGCGCAAACTCTTTTTTAAGCGTAACCGATTCATCCACAAACACCGCGTTCGCGATGGAGAGCGGGTTGTACGTCTCGCCTTCGTTGCCGGTCAGCTCATACAGCATACGGGAAACGGAAGCGTTGAGTTCCTCCACCGTAAGGTCGCTTACGCCCAGAGCCTCCAGCAGCTGCGGCAGGGCGTTTGAGTCGGTGGCGTTTGCAAGCGCCGCAAGCGTCAGCCAGACAGAGAACGGAGAGATGACCATGTTCTCTCCTTTTTTATGCAACTCACGCATCAGCGCAAGCGTGAATTCGTTCACGCCGCTTCCCGCCTTTTTTGTATCCGCATTGTTGTACTCCGGTGTGAGCAGCGGCTTAGCCGGGTTGAGCGCGGGCATTTTCAGCAGTTCCGCGTTTACGGGCGCCGAATCTGTCGGTGCAGGTGTTTCAATTGGCTGCGGGGCCGCGCATCCGAACGCGAATAGCAGAATGGCTGCAAGCGCAAACGCCAAAAGCTTTATTTTCTTTTTCATGGTTCCTCCTGTTTTCCTGTGCTGCAGCCGAATGAACCGCATCTGTTTTGTACATTTCTTATACGCAGAGCATACCCTCGCGGTTCCGGCAGGACCTAAAAAGTTTACAATTCATCACGTATGGGCATACTATTCCCGAATAACAGCGGGATAACCCGCAGCGTGCCCAAAAGCGCGCCAGTAATCAAAGGAGGAAAACCATGAAACGCATTTTTTGCATAGGGCTTGTGCTGGTCCTCATCGCTGCGGCCGGCTGTACGCCGACGCCGACGCCGACGCCCTCGACTACGCCAAGCCTCCTGCCCGACCTGACCCCGGGTGTTTCACCCAGCGCATTGCCGGATAACACGGGCGGCAATGCGACCGGCGGAAACGCGGGCGGAACAGCAGGTGCGACCATCCCCGATTTTGCCGAAGGTACCGTTGTGAATGAAAGCGACGTGCCGGATATCAAGGCAGCGCTGCAGGCACAATATCCCGGCGCGACCATTACGGGCATCAAGCACGGCCTGCAGGGCACGCAGCAAGCATATGCCGTAGAGTATACGGCAGCGGACGGCACGACCGGAATGGCCTACATTCTGCCTGACGGCACGATACTGCCCGCCACGGCTGCCTCCCCCGGCGCTTCCCCTGCTACCTCTCCCGGCGCTTCCCCCGAGGCAACGGGCGGCGGCACGACTACCCCGGCAGGTTAAAGGGGCCTATAATATGCAAGAAAAAGCCTGCGAAAAACGCAGGCTTTTTTGTTGCAAGAAATATAACATTGGAATAACGAAAAAATATTGGGCTCCCTCTGATGAGGGAGTTGTCGGCTGAAAGCCAACTGAGGGAAAGAAATAGCAAAGCACATGGCTTTTCTCTCTTCGCGACGGCCCGCAGGGCTAGTTCCCGTAGGCGTGCCCGCCGGAGGCGCATGGCTACGCTATGCCACCCCCCTCATCAGAGGGAAGCTCAGCGTTTTAACGCTACAGCCTCATTAAAAAATAATCTTCGGCGCTCTAAAGCGCCGATACCTTGAACCCTAAGCAGGTTGTTGACGCTAAAAAAACCCGGGCGGCAAATGCCGTCCGGGTTTTGATACTGAAAAGCTTATTTGATTTCGATGGTCGCGCCAACTTCCTTGAACGCGGCGGCGATCTTCTCGCACTCTTCCTTGGACGCGGCTTCCTTGATGGGCTTGGGCGCGTTGTCCACGAGGTCCTTCGCTTCCTTGAGGCCAAGGCCGGTCAGCTCGCGCACAACCTTGATGACCTTGATCTTTTCGGGGCCGACGTCCTTCAAAACGGCGTCGAACTCGGTCTTCTCTTCCACAACTTCCGCAACGGCGGCGGGGCCGGCAACGGCAACGGCGGTAGCGGCGGCGGATACGCCGAACTCCTCTTCAAGGGCCTTTACGAGCTCGGAAAGCTCCAGCACGGACATCGCCTTGATATCGGCAATCAATTGCTCCTTATTCATGGTACTTCTCCTTTTTCTACTAAAAGTTTTTGTGTTACGCGGCTGTTATTCCGCAGCGGGGGCTTCTGCACCGCCGCCCTGTTTCTTTGCGATCTGGTCGAGCACGATGGCGAGACCGGATATGGGGGACATCATGCTGCCCAGCAGACGGGCGATGAGCACTTCGCGGGGGGGCAGATCTGCGATCGCGTTGATGACGTCCGCATTTTCCACTTTGCCTTCCACGACGCCGCCCTTGATGGCGCACTTCTTGACCTTCTTGACGAAATCCTTGAGGATCTTGGCGGGAGCCACCGCATCCTCATACGCGATTGCGAACGCGCTGGGCCCTTTCAACAGATCGTTGATAGAAGCGTCGATCCCCACAAGGTTCGCTGCGCGTTCCACAACGCCGTTCTTGAGCACCAGATAATCGATGCCCGCTTTGCGCATTTCGTTTCGAAGCCCTGTAACCTCTTCCACGGTAAGGCCGCGATAATCAAAAACGATCACGGACTTGGCCTTTTGGAGCTTTTCCTGTACTTCGGCGACCTTGGCAGCCTTCAACTCAATGATTTGAACGTTTGCCATGGTTTCACCTCCTTCTTTTCCATACTGTATTGCTTTACCGACTTCTAAAGCCGGACGACAACCATAAAAAACGCGCTCCCTTTGCCAATTAGACAGAGAGAGCGCGTTAAAAAACGCTTTGTGCTCACCTCGGCAGGAAATTAAGCGGGTTACCGCGCCTGCTGTCTATGGCGAAAAGGTGTGACCGGAACGGAGTATATCACAGCTCCGGCGTTTTTGTCAATGCCCGGAATTCAGCTTAGCTTAGCTGAAACGCAGGGGATTGAACTTGATGCCGGGGCCCATCGTGGAGGACAGCACCACGCTCTTGAGGTAGGTGCCTTTCGCGGCGGACGGCTTGGCCTTGATGAGCGCTTCCATCAGCGTGTTGACATTCTCCTCCAGCTTTTCCGGGCCAAAGGAAACCTTGCCGACAGGGCAGTGCACGATGTTGGTCTTATCCAAGCGGTACTCGACCTTACCGGCCTTGATGTCCTTGACGGCTTTCGCGACGTCCATGGTGACGGTGCCGCTCTTGGGGTTGGGCATGAGGCCCTTGGGGCCGAGCACGCGGCCGATGCGGCCGACGAGACCCATCATGTCCGGCGTGGCGACGCAAACGTCAAACCCGAACCAGTTTTCCGTCTGGATCTTCTTGACGAGATCCTCATCACCCACGAAATCCGCGCCAGCTTCCAAAGCTTCACGCGCTTTGTCGGCCTTGGCGAACACGAGGACGCGAACGGTCTTGCCCGTGCCGTGCGGCAGGACGACCGCGCCGCGGACCTGCTGATCCGCATGGCGGGAGTCGACGCCCAGGCGGACGTGAACTTCCACGGATTCGTCAAACTTGGCCTTCGCTGTCTGCAGCAAAAGATCCAAGCCCTCGCGCGTGTCGTACTGGCGGGTGGAGTCGATCAGCTTCTTGCTATCCTGATATTTCTTGCCGTGCTTCATAACTTCTCCTCCCCTCTTAGTCGCTCACCACGACGCCCATGCTGCGCGCCGTGCCGGCTACCATGCTCATGGCGGCCTCTACGCTTGCCGCGTTGAGGTCCGGCATTTTCAGCTCCGCGATTTCCCTGACCTGCGCCTTGGTAATGGTGGCGACCTTGGTCTTGTTGGGAACGCCGGAACCGCTCTCGATGCCTACGGCCTTCTTAATGAGGACCGCGGCGGGAGGGGTCTTGGTGATGAAGGTGAAGGAACGGTCCGCATACACGGTGATGACGATGGGGATGATAAGCCCCACCTGTTTTGCGGTGCGCTCGTTGAACTCCTTGCAGAAGCCCATGATGTTCACGCCATGCTGGCCCAGCGCGGGACCTACCGGCGGTGCCGGCGTCGCTTTGCCGGCAGGGATTTGAAGCTTCACATAGCCTGTGATCTTCTTTGCCATTGCAGTTTCCTCCTACTGAAAATTTGTAGTTCGTGGTAAACGGGGTGCCGCCCCCTCCCACTTATATCAAAAAATCCGATGGATTTTTTGAACCCTGTTTTGTGCCTTAGAGCTTCTGAACCTGAATAAAGTCCAGCTCCACGGGCGTTTCGCGGCCAAACATGGAAACGGTGAGCTTGATCTTCTGGCGCTCGGCATCCAGCGCTTCGACGCGGCCGATGAATTTTTCCAAAGGCCCGGAAACGACGCGCACGTTTTCGCCCACCTCGATATTGAGCACAATGGGGATGCGCTCCACGCCCATGGCCGTGACTTCTTCATCCGTAAGGGGAATGGGCTTGCTGCCCGGCCCCACGAAGCCCGTCACGCCGCGGGTGTTGCGCACGACATACCACGTCTTGTCGTTCATGATCATTTTGACCATGACGTAGCCGGGGTAGACTTTGCGCTGCATCGTTTTCTTTTTGCCGTTTTTGCCGACCTCTATGGTATCCTCCGTGGGATATTTGACCTCCAGGATCTGTTCCTGCAGGCCCATGTTCTCCACAGACTTTTCAAGGTCCTCTTTTACCTTGTTTTCGTAGCCGGAATAGGTATGCACGACATACCACTTGGCTTCTTCACTCATAGTACTCCGGCCTCCTTTCCAAAAACATGCGCCAAACGGCGCTCCGGCGATTAGGGCTTACGCGCCGATGAGCGCGATGAGCTTGATGCCCTGCGAGAACAGCAGATCCAATACGCCGATGAGCACAGCCATGACGGCGACAAACGCAACCACGGCGCCGGTGCGGGAAAGAAGATCCTTGAATGTGGGCCAGCTGAGCTTCTTTACTTCGCCCGCAACCTCCTTGAGGTAACGCAACGGATGGAAGCGGGAAGGCTTCTTCGCCTTGGCCGGATGCTTTTCGGCTGCTTTTTTATCGGCAGGCTTTATTTCGTTTGCCATGGATAGTATCCCCCATTGCTGTTATTTTCATCCAATGTATAGGCTTATGAAGGCTTACTTGGATTCCCTGTGGACGGTATGCTTGCGGCAGAAGCGGCAATACTTGCTGAACTCCAGCCTGTCCGGATCATTTTTCTTGTTTTTGAATGTGTTGTAGTTCCTCTGCTTGCACTCGGTGCAGGCCAA
>JAFABA010000184.1 GCA_023426265.1 Bacillota bacterium | reverse complement strand
CCGTCGCGGGGTGGAGCAGTCTGGTAGCTCATCGGGCTCATAACCCGAAGGTCGTGAGGTTCAAATCCCACCCCCGCAACCAATTTGATGCGCATGCCGTAAGGTGTGCGCATCTGTATGGCGGCGTAGCTCAGTTGGTCAGAGCACTCGGTTCATACCCGTGGTGTCGTAGGTTCGAATCCCACCGCCGCTACCAATCAGAAAAGAGGTATCCATTCGGATACCTCTTTTCTGATTGGTAAGTTTAAATCGGAGGGATTCGAAGCCGCGTAAAAATCGCTCCTGTGGAGCGATTTTAGCGGCCGGGATTTCGTGCCTAGGCCGACTTGCGCCGTGCGAAGCACCAGCAAGTCGTTGCCGATGGCCGAAATCGAATCCCACCGCCGGCTATATTGGGGAGAATTCGAAGCCGCGTCAAGAAATCGCTCCTGTGGAGCGATTTTAGCAGCCGGGATTTCGTGCCTAGGCCGACTTGCGCCGTGCGAAGTACCAGCAAGTCGTTGCCGATGGCCGAAATCGAATCCCACCGCCGCTACCAACAAGCTAATCCAGTCCGCATCTTCATTTTTAGGCCCAAAACACACTAAAAACACTGCTATTTTCAGAATCCAGTCACCTGCGGACTCGCAGGCTCGATTCACGGTAGATACCTCCATCTCTTTTCAGATCAGAAAAATTTTCAAAAAAATTCTAAACTTTATCTGGAAACGCACGATAGTTGATGGGAAAGGCGAAAGTAGCCTGAATCAGACATAAATGGATGGGGTCCGTCTTATGTGGGAGTAAGGTGGGCAGCGCATCCTGTTGCAGTAAAATTTGCAGGAGTAGTCCTGATACATTAGGGCATGGATCATTTGTGGAGGATTGCAGATGTTTAAATTTAGGTCAGCAAAATCAACGCTGATCGGATTCGCTATTGGAATCGCATGCGTAATATGTTCCATTATGTTATCGGGGGATTTCAGATCATTTTTGAACTGGCCTTCGGTATTCATCACAGTAGGCGGCACATTGGGCGCCATGGTCGTTGCGTTCCCTGTGGAAAGGCTGAAAACCCTCGGGGCAGTGATGAAAAAGTCGTTTACCAAGCAAAGCTTTAATCTGGATAAAGACATCCAAACCATCGTGACGCTCAGCAATACGGTCAGAAAAGACGGCGTGCTGAAACTGGAAGACTCGATCGATAAATATACGAAAGACGACTTCCTGAAAAAAGGCATCATGCTTCTGGTAGACGGCGCGGAGAGGGATTTTCTCAAAACGACTATGCAGAGGGAGATCTACCGTACCCACAAAAGGCACCAGAAGGGTTATCAGATGATCGATATGATAGCGGCTACGGCGCCGGCGCTGGGGCTCCTCGGGACGTACATCGGCCTTATCCCCATGCTGCAAAATCTGGACGATCCAACCAAGCTGGGGCCTTTGATGGCCATTGAGCTGGTTACTTCCTTCTACGGCGCTTTTTTGTCCTATGTGATATTCGGGCCGATGGGGAAAAGGCTGCGTTCCATGAGCTCGGATGAGATGACGAGGAAAGAACTTTTGCTCGAAGGCCTCTTAGCCATTGAGGAGAAACAGAATCCGAGGATGATCATAGAAACCCTTACGGCCTATTTGACCAAGATCGAAGTCAAGGGCATGAAGAAAGGGCAGCAGCATTATGCGCCCGGATTGGACGCCTCAAGCAAGGTACTCAACATAAACACGCAAAAGAGGTGATTCTGCGATGGATAATGATTTCCTTGATATGGACGAGGAGTCTGGAGACGAAGAAGCGCCCGCCTGGCTGACCAGCTACAGCGACATGATGACGGATCTGCTTGCAATATTTGTCATACTTTTTTCGTTTGCCATGATGTTTCATGCCAGTACAGCGGCGAAAGCCGCAAAGGACAGGGAAAACCAGGCCGCGATCGCCTCCTCTGCAGGCGAGGAGATGGAAACCGAGCAGGCCGTATCGCTTTCCCCGGAGCGGTTCAATAGTTTCTATGAAGAATTGCAAACCTACATCACCGAGAACGGGCTTTCCGAGCAGCTGAGCGTCTCGAAGAAAGGGAATGATGTGGTTCTGCTGCGCATGGCGGATTCGGCTCTCTTTGAACCTGCCCAGGCGAAAATCAATCCCGAATCCGAAGCGGTGCTCGCAAGCGTCTCCACAATACTAACGGAGTACGGGGACTTAATTGAGATGGTCCGCATCGAGGGCCATACCGATGATCGGCCTATCAGAACCCAGCAATTTGCTTCCAATTGGGAGTTATCCACGGCCAGAGCGGTTAACGTTCTCAAGCGCCTTCTGGAGATATCTTCGCTCGGCTCCCAAAAGTTTTCCGCGGTTGGCTACAGTGAATTCTATCCGATCGCCGATAACGACACCGAGGCCGGCAGGGCACAAAACCGGCGCGTGGATTTTGTGATTGAGACGGGGAATGAATAGCGGTTTTCCAAAAGACTGATTGCCGCTCATATTACGCAGCTCTTGCACGCTTAGAAGGCAAAGGGTCTTGTTGAAAATACAAGGCTCTTTTTGTACCCGATATATGGCGCTTTTTGTTGACTGCATACCCTACGCATGCTATCCTTGAGTTAAAAATATATGGGAATACCCTAAGTAACCACTGGCTCATTTGGCACGCTGTCTTGGCGGCCGATTTTACGCCTTGCCGCGTCGCGAAAATCTCGAAATAGCGCTGCTATTCCTTCGATTTTGCTCCTTGCAAGCCACAGAATCCCCTCGCCAATCCAGCATGTCTTGTTGAAGCAGCGCTTACCTGAATATTCAGAGGAGGAATGTGAATGGATCAGTATATTGTCAACCGCGATCAAACGAAAAACCCTGGTCTGCACCATGAAGTCCATACGCTTTCACATGCCCAGGAACTGGGTATTTCCAAATTTATTTACCTCGGGTTTCATACCGGGTGTTCCACCGCAGTTGCGGAGGCCGGGCAGTACTTTGAGGATGCGGACGGCTGCGCCGTCTGCTGCGCATTCTGCCATCGGGGATAGTTCTCCTACAATTCGCCGGTTATTTCTTTTCCGCCCTGCACAAAAAAAGGGAATAGGGGAGGTCGCCCTTCTTTCCTTCATACGCCGTCTCAAACTGTATACCGGAAAAGCCGCTTGATTGCATCCATTTGGCAAGTTCCAAGCGGTCAAACCCGTTATGCCCGTGAAAGCCCGGCTCCGCGCGGTGGAAGCTGCCGTCCTCTTGATCGAGGTCGATTGTAATGAGCAAACCGTTAGGTCTGAGCAAGGGATACAGCGCGCAAAGCTGCGCTGAAACGTCAATGATATGATGGAACACCATAGAACTGTAGATCACGTCAAACGTGCCAAGCAGCTCCGGTTTTTCAAGCAATGCGGTATCGGCAGGAATGAGATTGCCGGCCCCGGTACTCTTGATTTTCTGCCTCAGCACGTCTAGCATTCCTTCGGACGCGTCCACGCAGTAAATGCTTTCAAAGTACTCCCGCAGCAAAAAGGAGATCAATCCCGTGCCGCAGCCGAATTCCATCGCGGCGGTTTTTTGCGCGCTCCCAATCGCGCGCAAAATGGAAGCGGCAAGCGCGTGCGCGCGCTCCGTCCGCTCCGGCGTATCCCAGTTGCGTGCGGCATCGTCAAAAGACATGTTCTTTCCTCCCTGTACATTTCATTAAAAGCCATTCCGTTTTTATTGTAACTTCCTATTGACGATGCGTATAGTATGGATTATATTAATCGTGATTAAGTCATGATTAATATAAAGAGGGTTGTAAGACGTGAGCAACTTTAGAATCGCATCGTTCCCGGACAGCCGGATTTCCACGATAGACGTGTGTGAACTGGGGAAGAGGAGGCACCATATCGCGGCGCTTCTGGAAATCGACGTGACCGAAGCGCGGCTTCAAATGCGCAGGCTCAGGCAGCAGACCGGGCAGGGCTTGTCCTTTACGGCGTGGCTGACAAAATGCATTGCCGACGCCGTGAAGCAATATCCAGAGGCCGCCGCTTACCTTGCGCATGGCAAGAGACGGATTTTATTTGAAGATGTGGATGTTTCCATTACCGTGGAAAAGCAGGTAAACGGCCAGCGGGTGCCACTGCCTTTGGTGATACGCGCGGCGGATCAAAAGGATATCGGAGAAATTCAGCGTGAAATCCGCCATGCACAGCAGGAGGAGGCGGAGGATACCACGGTCGTCCTGGGAGGCGAGTTAAAAAAGGCCGGAACCAAGCTGTTTTACGCGCTGCCCGGGTTTTTGCGCCGGATGATCTGGAAGCTGTTTTTTCTGCCTCCCCACACCGCGCAGCGGTTGATGGGCTCCGTCATGGTAACGTCCGTGGGCATGTTCGGGCGGACGGACGGGTGGTTCATTCCCACCACCATACACCCGCTGTGCTTTGCGGTGGGCGCTGTCGTCAAAAAACCGGCGGTGATAGGGGAGAGCATCGCTATACGGGAGCATTTATATTTGACCGTGCTGATCGATCATGACGTTATAGACGGCGCGCCAGCCGCGCGCTTTATCGCCCGGCTGGATGCCATGCTTTCCGGCGCATACGGGCTTGATAGCAATTAACTGGAAAAAGCAGTGGACAGCTCTTCTATATAATGGATAATAGAAGTATCATCCGGGTGCGAAGGGGGAGCCATAGTGCGGGAAACCATAGGCAAAATCATAACATTAATCTTGGTAGCAGCTTATAACGTTTTTGGGCTTTTCAAAATTTCAACCGTACAGCAGGCCACACTGTGGCACGCTCTGCCTGCGCTGGCATTGCTACCGGTGATCGTCTGTTTGTTTTCCTCCAAGTTTCGCTCCTGGTCCGCCCGGACGGGAGCCGGGATTATTAAGTATCCGAGGGTTACGCAGGCCGTCCTAACCGGCTGCCTGACGCTTTATCTATTGGAATGCGACAAGATCAGCCTGTATTTGCGTGAAGGAACGTTGCTGATTCCCAATTTGATTTTCTATTTCATGGAGATGAACGAGCAGAGCGTGCATCAGGAAAAAGGTACACCCAAAAACGACTCGTAATCAGGAAGGAGAAAATATGGTCAGCATCAAGGATATAACGGCTTTTGTGCGGAGAAGGAAAGTGGCTTTTCTTGGTTCCGCTGATGAGAACGGGTATCCCAATATCAAGGCGATGCTTGCGCCAAGAATGATCATAAACGGCAAGGAATTCTACTTTTCCACCAACACGTCGTCGGCACGGGTCTCTCATTACCGGGCCAATCCAAAGGCAAGCGTCTATTTCTGCCGTAAAGGGCTCATACGGTATGAGGGCGTTATGTTTATCGGAAAAATGGAGGTGCTCGAAGACGAAACGATCAAAAAGCAGCTTTGGCAGGCCGGGGACAGCATCTATTATCCCAAGGGCGTTGCAGACCCGGATTACTGCGTTTTAAAGTTCACGGCGCAGGCCGGGCGCTACTACTGCAATTTGAAGACGGAATCCTTTTCTTTGGAATAAGACACATCCGGGCGCTTTTTCAGATTGCATCCAAAATCGCCTGCATGTCGTCGATCCATCCCAATATGATACGGGCGTTCTCCTCGCGCTTTGCGGCGTTCTTTTCATAGCCAAGCATCAGCTTGTGCTGGTGCCTGTAATAGCCCTGCAGGCTTATGAGCAGGGACTTCTTTTCCCGAACGGCTTCCGCATCCCCCTGCTCTGCATGCTTCTGCAGCTCTTTGATTTCATGCCTGACCTGTTCGGCGGAGCGGTTGACTTCCTTTTTGAAATCCCGCAGTACCCATTGCCGCTCGAACACATTCCTGCTGAGCCACCCGTTGTACTGCTCCTCGTATACCGCGGCGACACGGCCGATGTGCGGCCCGATTTCCTCCCAATTGAGCGCAGCGGCATCCGCTTTCTCTTTTTCCTGCTCCGCAATTCCCACGTCAATCAGCGCCTGAATGGAGCTGATCTCCTGCCCGTTGTATTTTGCGGCGTTCCATACGGAGAGCGCGAACCCAACGCCCGCGGATTCGGCGTCCAGCATATGCTGCCGGTTCATTTGGTAGAATTCGGGGATGGACATGCCCATCAGCGCGGCCACCTGTTCGATTGCCCGTTGGGCCGTCTCTGTTTTGACAAGACCCGGGCCGATGGAATATACAAAAACGCCCGTTCCTTCCAGTTCGCCTAAAAGCGTGTTGCACAGCTCAACCTGCGCGGTTTTAAACACCTCATATGCGCCCATGTAGGGAGCCGCTCCGGAAGAAGGCACAAACACGACGGTTCCTTCATTCCGCTTTTTCATATCCGGTAAAAACGCCTGCGTAAGGAGGATGGGGGCCCGAAGGTTTACGGAATAGCTTCTGTCCCAATCCTTGATATCCACGGCGTCCACCGCGCCCATGGGCGTAACGGTGGCGTTGTGGAATACGACGTCCACGAACCCGTATCTCTCCTTGGTGAAGGAATACAGCGCATCGATTTGGGATTGATTTGTGATATCAATCCCATAAAACAACGCTTTGCCGGGAAAACAACGGTTGATTTCTTCCTCCGCGCTTTTGCCTTTCGCTTCGCTGATTTCCGCGAGGATGACGCTCGCGCCCATATACGCGAGCGCTTTCGCGGCCTCAAAGCCGATGCCGCCGCCCGCACCCGTCAATAGTACCGTCTTTCCCTGTAATGCGTTTTCCGCATGCGTTTTCTTAATCAGCATAACCGCACCCCACAATTATTTTCATGGCTCGTTCGTCGCTTTGGGACTGAAACTTTCACCCAATTGTGGGATTACAAAGCTCGTAGGACGGGTGATATAGCCCCGTCGGCTCGTAAAAATTGTCGCCGATATATTGGAAGCCCAGGCGCAACAAAAGTTTTCTTGAGCCTGCGTTTTGGGGATGGTGCCCCGCGAAAATCTTATTCGCTTTCAGGGGAGCAAAGCAACGCTGTATGACTGCGTTGGCAGCCTCGGAAGCATACCCCTCGCCCCAAAACTTTTTGCGAAGATGGAACCCAATCTCATAAGAATTTGCCTCGGCCGGAAAAAGCCGCAAGCCGCAGCAGCCGATCAATTCATCGGTTGCTTTTTCGAAGATCGGCCAATACTGCACGCCAAATTTCTGCTCGTTGTCGATTTCCAGGAGCAAGCGTTTTTGAATGTCTTCCTTCGTAAACCTGCCCGTTGCGCAGATATATCGCGTCACGTCCTCTACTCCCCACAGCAGGGTGGCCAACGAAAGGTCATCTTCCGTCCACGCTGAAAACCGTATCCGTTCTGTTTCCAAGAAATATGCTCTCATTGTTTTGCCTCACATATATGGATGCTGTTATTTTACACCAGGGCGGCAAAGAACACAAAGCGATATGGAAGGGCACGGGGAAAACAATCCCAGTAGACAAAATAAGGATGCCGGACGGCATCCTTGTTTTGTGATTGAAAAGCGTTTATTCCGTCCCAGCCTTGAGCGCCTCGCCCATGGGGACCTTACTGATTTTCTTCCTGCTTGCCATTTTGGAAACCTCATAGGTCAGCATGACGATGAGTAACCCAAGCAGCATGAACAGCGGGCTCAGCCGGACGGGAATCGTCATCTGCAGGCTGGTGGACAAGGTTTTCATCAGCGCGGTTACCGATCCAAGCAGTATCGGCACGCCCAGTATGTAGCCGGCAATTACGGGGAAAAGGTTGCTATTCAGCAGCAGGGAGCTCACTTCCTTCTTTTTGTATCCGAAGATTTTGAAGAGGGAGATGGTATGCCTGTTTTCCTCTATCACCAGGGAGGTGACAATGTACAGGATAACAATGCCCAGCACAAACGCGGTGACCGTGAGCGTATACACCAGAATGCCGGTCTGGTCGATCATGTTGCGCATACCCGCCACGATCGCATCTATGGATTTGGTGCTTCGGATCGTTCCTTCGGGGAAGGTGAGCGGCGCGTCCGTCCAAATGCCGATATAGGTGTCCGAAGGGGCGTTGAGCATCGCATTTAGGTCCCGAAGGGGCATGAACAGGAATTCCCCGGCATAGGAGCTGGCAACCGCATCTACCGTCAGCGTATATTCCGCAAGGGTATCGTCGCTGATTACAGTCAGCTCATCGCCTGCCTGGATATCGAACTTATCCGCAAGCATTTTAGTCGCAATCACCCTGTCGGGTACAAGCTTGCTGCCGCTTAAGTCCTGAAGCCTCAGCCTGGTTGAGTCCGGCAGCGCGCCCACGATGGCGAAGCTGTTGTTCCGGTCTTGTTCCAAAGTCACATATATGGCGTTGAATTGTTCCGTACCCGCAATTGGTTCGCCGTTTTGCGGCTGGTTGTACACATATTCATGCTTTAAATTGTACAGGGACTGTATGCCCTCCTTGAGCATATAATCCATAGAGCTTTGCAGCGTCAGGCCATACAGGAGGAGCACCGTTGCGATGATGACGCCAAAGAGCAGAAAGCCTGTTCTTGCGAGGCTTCTGACCTGCTCCCGTATTTGGAATTTCGTCTTGAAGCGAAGTCCTTCCAATTTGAGAGACCGCTCTATGAAGTTGGACCGGTCGGAAAGCTTGGCCCCTTTCATCAGCTCCGCGGGGGAGCGGTCCAGCATTTTGGAGACGACAAGGTACGCGGGCGGGCAAACAACGAGCATCGGGATGACGACGCCCAGCACCGGCGCAAACCAGTCAAGGGTTATCGTCTGCATGGGCATTGGAAACGCCATGAGCATGAACTGCACCATGAATTTTACAAGGAACATTCCCAGCGCCGCGCCTAAGACCGCACCGTACCCGGTAATGATGGACGGGAACATCATGTAGTGGGAAATCAGCTCCTTCCTCCGGTAGCCCAGCGCATACAGGGTACCGATGACGGTCGATTCTCTTTGGACCATCCGCTTGAGCAGCATGCTCAGCAGGATGCTTGTAAGCAGTATGATCGCTCCGGGAGAGACCCTGCTCATAATGCCCAGCACATCGACTTCCAGCCGTACAAACGATACCTGGCTTTTTTTCTCCATACTCTGCCAGTTGAGCACCTCTACGCCATGCGTCAGGAGATAGCTCTTGAGTTCGGTCTCCTGCTTATGGATATCGCTCCTGTCGGCGAACCGGACCGCATAAAAATCAGATTTTCCGGGGATGCCTTCCATATTGCCGCGGCTGAGCACGGCGATGCCGAATGCTTTGGGATCGTTGATCAACTCTTCTCTGGAGCGGACGACATACATATAATTCGGCAGCGCCATCGTGCCCGCAACTTTGTACTCCTTACCGGCAATTTCCACCGTATCGCCGATATTGATCTTGTTTGCGCGCGCAAACGTCGGATCAAGGAGTATGGAATCCTCTGTGAGCTCTTCGCCGTTGAGGACGGCGTGCCTGTTGAGCGTCTCATTGCGGGAGAATATCCGCAAGGTCAGGCCCGGCGCGGTTTCATAATCGGCTACGCTGCTCTTTTCAAACTGGGCGCCGAAGCGCTGTTCCAACTCCTCAATATCGATATCCGAATTCAGATAGAATTCGGCGTCCGCGAGCATGTTTTCCGTTGTAAACGTATCGAAAATCGTGCGAAGGTTGCCAGCCGTCATGACCATGGCTACAAAAAGCATGCTGCAAACCAGCACGAGATAGAATGCGCCTAAGTAAATGCCCTTGTGCTCCGACATTGTACGGGAGACTTTTTTGAATAAAGTCATCACCAATCAATCCTTTCTGCGGAAATGGGCGCAGCATTCTCGGAGACCTCAACGATCTCGCCGCTTCTGAGGCGGAACGTGCGGTTGGCCATTTGGGAAATGGCGGTGTTATGGGTGATCATCAGAATGCTTGTTCCAAACTCCGTGTTGATGTCCTGAAGCAGCTTCAATACGCTTCTGGAAGTCTCGAAATCGAGCGCGCCCGTCGGCTCATCGCACAGCAGAAGCTTTGGGTTTTTGACAATCGCCCGGGCAATGGCGACCCTCTGCTGCTCTCCGCCCGAGAGCTCCCTTGGAAACCGCTTGCTCAATTCCGACATGTGTACGGCGGAGAGCACCTTGTTGATATCGATCGGGGATTTGCTGATATTGGATACGACCTCAATATTCTCTCTGACGGTGAGATTGGGTACCAGGTTATAATATTGAAAAATAACCCCTATGGCTTCGCGCCTGTACTCCGTAAGCGCGTCATCGCTCAGACCTGTGATATTGAGGCCGTCAATGAGGACATTGCCGCTGTCCGCCCGGTCTATGCCGCCGATGATATTCATGAGCGTGGACTTTCCCGAGCCGGACGGGCCGAGTATGACGCCTATCTGCCCTTTTTCAAGCGAAAGGCTTACGCCTTTTAGCACCTCGTTTTTGTTTTCCCCAACGTGGTAGGCCTTTTTTAAATTCTCAACCACAACAAACATACTTACCGCCCCATTCCTTGTTTTAATAATGAAACCATGTTTTTCAAAAGGTCTTCCAGCTCATAAAACTGCTCTTGTGTAGGCTCATATCCAAAATCCTTGGCCCGTGCCATAAGCGCCATGGTGAATTTCTCCGTTACTCCCTGGAAAAACAGCAAAAGAACTTTATCGTCCATGTCATTTCGGACCGTTCCCCTTTGTTGGCCGTTTCTGATCAATTTCAGTTCATGCTCATCCGCGATTCGCTTGAGCTCCTTATTCGTTTCCTCCGTCAGGCTGCCGTACTTGCCCGAGGAAATGTCTATATAAAAGTTCACCAGCAGAGGCTCTTTTTTTACCAGCTCAAATCGCTCCCGGCTCCCGGAAAGGAAGTAGTCATAGACATCCATGTCCTTCAATGGAGTCTGCCTGTCGATGAGCGTCATAAAATACTCCAGCCCCCATGTGATGGCATACAGAAACAGCTCTTTTTTATCCTCGAAATATTGATAAATGCTGCCTTTCGCGACCTCCGCACTCTGCGCGATGGCTTCCACTTTTGCCTTTTCAAAGCCATGCGCATGAAACTCTTCAATCGCCGCGCGGATGATTCTTTCTTTCTTGTCGTCGTCCAGACGGTGAAATGTTCTTTTGGGCAAGGCAAGTATCCTCCAAAAACAGATTATGACCCGATGGTCATATTATATGACTATTGGGTCATAATACGCAATAGGGAAAACAAAGAAACGAATAATAAAGCGCAACAGCAGCCAAGTCGCTTTGGATTATTGCCACTCTCCGGATTCCGCTACCAAAACAAATCGCCATCTTGTAAAATTCCGTTGCCGCAAGCGTATCATCCCACCATCCGCAGAATATACAGATACAGACCAAAGCCCAGGACCAAAAACAATAAAGGAGCAATGGACGATGAAACCAGACGATTGTGTGGGGCAAATCGAGGAACCAAGCGGCACGCTTCGGAGCGATTACAGCCCCTTGCCAATGGATTGCGATTCTCAAAACAACCTTTATTCACAAACGGTGGGCGACAGAGGACCGGTGTTATCGCAGGACAGCGTATTGCACGAAAAGCTGGAAGACTTCGTACATACAAAAATCATCGAGCGCCAGGTACACGTCAAAGGCTTCGGCGCATTTGGATATTTCCGGACCATACACTCCATGAGCGAGTATACAAGGCTTTGTTTTGTGCAGTCGCCCGGCCAGCAGGTTCCGGTTGCGGTGCGCTTTTCCTTTGCCGTAAGCAATCAGGGTACTCCGGACACCACCCGCACCGCCCGTGGTTTTTCTACAAAGTTCTATACCGGATCGGGTGTCTTTGATCTATTATGCAACCATTTGCCGGTTCTTTTTGTGCGGGACGGCATGCGATTCCCGGATGCCATCAATGCGTTTTCACCCTCGCCCGTAAACAATCTGGCGGACCCAAACCGCCTTTGGGGATTCATCGCCAACGCGCCCGAAGCGATACATTTTATCACCCGTGTTTTTTCCGACCTTGGCACTTTGAAGAGCTTTCGCCATATGCCGGGTTTCAGCGTAAACACATATGTCTGGGTCAATGCCGAAGGCGTCCGGCGTTTTGTGAAATACCACTGGGTTCCCCTTGCCGGTGAGCAGTATATTACCCGCCAGGAGGCAACTATGCTGGCCGGGACGGATCCGAATGTCGCGGGCAGGGATTTATATAACACGATCGCGGCAGGGAAGACGGTGGAATACGATTTGTATGTCCAATTGATGGACCCGGCGGATACAGCAAGACTTCCCTTCGATCCGTTGGACGACACCAAAGTTTGGGATGAGCGACAATATCCTTTCATTCCGGTGGGGCGGATGGTTCTTAACTATAACCCGGACAATTTTATGGAACAGGTCGAGAAAATCGCCTTTTCGCCGTCCAATCTGCTCGATGGGGTAGAGCTGTCGGATGATAAAATTCTGCAAGGCCGCGCGAATATCTATGCGGATGCGCAGCGCCGCAGGCTGGGGCCTGATTTTCGGAAAATACCCGTTAACTATCAGCAGAGCTGGACTCCCGATTCCCAGGTGACCAGCGGATGCGGCAGATACATACAGGGAGCTCTTGTCCGTTCCAGCATACCGAACCCTGACGATTTCACACAGGCCGGCGAGTTTTACCGCTCGCTCTCCGCCGTGGAACAGGACCATCTGGTGGATAATCTTGCCTCGGACCTTGCATCTGTTTCACGCCCGATACAAGATGTTGTGCTGGGGTACTTTCACAACGCCTCGCCGGAGCTGGCCGAACGGGTCGCACAGCAAATCCGGGTATATATGAGAAGATGATAAAATATGCAGCGGATAGAGAACCCGCTTGCTATGCATGACAAGAAGAAAGGACACCCCCGTAGGGTGTCCTTTCTTCTTCAAAGTTCATAAAAATGCTGTAACTTTTATCTCATTGGCGGTTTAAACATAAGGAATTTCCTTTCCTTCTACCAACGCTTTGAGATTGGCCAATGACATATCGTAGCCTTCCATGTTCGCAGAAACCCGGATACCACCGTTTTCTTTCTCCATAGTAAAAGAGATGAGCACTTCCTGTGAATCCAAATAAAACGAAAACTCCTGAAAGGGAATCACTGTATCAATTGTCAGAACCATAGGAAGTTTCTCTGTAAGTTGATTGTGGGCATTGGGCATTAACGTAAAAAGCATTTTTTCGCCGGCTTTCAGCTTTGGAATTTTCCAAGGCGATCCCGGCGCATACCATTGCGTGAGCTTGTCCTCGTTTGTAAGAGCATCCCACACTGCCTCAATATCCCTATCGATCACAATACTATTTGCTTCTGTATGGCCCATTGGCTCATTCCTCCTAAAGTTAGTTCATTTTAAATCTGAAAGGAGGGTCATTTACCTATAGAAGTATACCCGGTCTTTTCTACTAGGTATTGTCCCTGCGGGGACAGGATCCATTCAATGAACAGATCGACATTGGGGTTATTGCTGCCGGCGGTAACGGCATAAAACTCGGCCGAAAGCGGGTATTCGCCGCTGGCAATGGTGCTTTTTTCGGGTTTCACGCCATCTACTTCAAGCAGTTTGATTTCGTTGTTTTGGATCATTTCTGTAGCAAAGAAAAGAAACGAATATCCGATGGCGTTTTTGTAATTCCGATAGCTTGCGGTCTGGTTGATGATATCGCCCATTCCGGATGCCACGTTTTCCTTGGGCGGAGTCATCAGATCCTTGCCCTCCATCAGCTTTTGCAGCATGGTCTGGCTGCCGCTGTTTTCCGGGCGCTGAAAAGCGCGGATCGCTTCATTTTTCCCGCCGACCTCGCGCCAGTTTGTAATTTTTCCGGCGTAAATATCCTGGATTTGGGCGGTGCTTAGACCGTTTATCTCATTTCGGGAGTTTACAAAAAACACGAAAGCTTCTTTTCCAATAGGCGTCAGCTTCAGTTCCAGACCTTTGCTTTTTGCTTCCTCCAACTGCTGCTCTGATGGACGGGCGACGAAAATAATATCCGTTTCGCCGTTTATCAGCCTTATGTAGGCATCCTCCGTGGCCGTGCATACGACTTGGCCTAAGCTTGACGAATCATCCTTTGTTGCGTAGATATCATACTCCCCGGCGGGATAAACCGCTTGGGCGAAAGCGGCGTACAGGGGGTACAGAGCCGTTGCTCCATCCAGGCGGGGCAGGTTCTCTTTCAGCTTTAAGGTTGGGGCTTCCTCGAGCTTTACCGCCTTGGTATTTTCGGCAAACGGTTGATACAGCGCAAGATCAACGCCCTGGTCATTCACTTGGGCAAAGCTGTTGCGGTACGCATTCCCGGCTTCATACACGCCTACGGAAAGGACGCAAAGCCCTAAAAACGAAAGAAACAGGATTTTGAAGAGCCTTGGTTTGACCAAGTGAAATACCTTTAAAATTACAAATACAAACAAAACGCCTGTACAAACCAACACCAGCGGGGCATAAAACAAGTTCCCTCCGGAAAAAGCGACAATAAAGCCCAGGAAAAGCCCGACAGCGGCCAAACAGACTGCGGAAACAACGCAGATCAGTACTTTAACGAATATTTGCACCAGATACCTCCGAGTTTTTTGTAGCTTCAGGTATTATATCAGAAATTTAACAGGAGGCGAAGCCTGACCGGTAAGCCGCCGGAGCGATTTACGCTTCGTGCCCCCAATCCGCCAAATAAAAGAACGCCCTCGTTGAGCGCCCCTTTTGTTAAGTTGGATAAGAAAGATACCGCTAAATTGCTTCATGCTTTTTAACGATTCCGACCTTTTATCATTCCCAGCCGATCGAAGCAAGCCGCCGCATCCAGCACGGTTTCCCGCGGGGTATGCTGGGTCCATCCCAGAAGCCGCTCCGCTTTCTCCGTGGTGTGCGAATACTCACGCCCCAGCATAGGCACCATTGAACGCAGGGAAGGGATAAATATTGAAAGGAAGCGCACCATCCAGTTCGGGAACACATTTGCCGGCGCATTGGATTCGGGGTATTGCTCGCGATAAATACGCGCCACTTCCGGCATGCGGATTGTCTGGCTGGCGGCAAGAAAACGCTCCCCAGTGGCATTGTCGTTCTCAAATGCAAGCCGGTGAAGTGCAGCCAGATCCTGCACGTTGCTCACCTCAAGGGGGATGTTCAAGGCGCGGGGCATGCCGCCATTGATCAGCCTGAGCAGAATATCGTTGGAACTGATATTTTTTGCGCTCATAATCTGCCCGAAAACTGCCCCGGGCAGAACGGTGGTAAGAGCAAGACCATGTTTCGCTGAAAAAGCCCACGCTGCCTTTTCGGAGGCGATTTTTGATAAACGGTAGGGGTCGAGTTCGGGATTTCCCTCATCACTCCAGAAAGTTTCATCCAACACAACCTTGCCCACAGATATTCTGGGGGTGGAGGCCGCTTGGGAGGACGTCATGACAATCCGTTTCACTCCGGCGTCCAATGCCCCTTGCAGGACATTCAGCGTGCCGCCCTCGGCAATTCGCCGCAGTTCTTCTGCCGACTCCGTACCGTGCCCCAAAGGCGAAGCAACGTGAATAATGCCGTCCACACCGGGAAAGCCGTCCGCCCAACCTTTGGATGAGGTTAAATCCGCCTCAAAGACCGACAGGCGCAGCAAGGCTTCTTTATCCACAAAAGCGGCAAGGTCTTTTTTCAAGGCCTCGATTTTGGACAAACTGCGCACGCTTGCGCGCACCATGTATCCGTGGCTCAGAAATTCGGCAATGATAAACCCGGCGATATAGCCTGTGCCGCCGGTGACCGCAATTGTTTTACTCATTTTATATATCCTTTCTGCCTGTTGTTTGCGGCAACAATTTCATTCAGCGATCATCCTCTTTAATACCAAAACAATTGTCATCACCAAAGGTTTCGGTCACGGCTGCGCGAAATTCTTCGATGTGGCGCACCAAATCGCACAAATGCTGAAATTCGGTACCGAAATTGCCGGTGTAAAAGTTCATGGTGCCCTCATGCCACACATCCACCAACCCCGCATCCAGCAGGATTTTCAGGTGATGTGAAACAGCGGGGCGGGAAAGGTGCGTCTTTGCCGTAATTTCGCCTACCCGCATTCCGTCGCATTCGGCGCCCATCAGCGTTATAAGAATGGACTGCCGGTTCTCATCGCCAATCGCCAGAAGCAGCCGACGGCTCTTTTCAAAATCAGATTTGATAAAATCTATCTGTTTCTCGAAATCCATAATGCGCCCCTCTTTGTTAAATGGTTCAAACGGTTGAACCGATATTAATATAGTGCATACTCTATCGCATTACAACATTGGGAAAGAAAATCGAGACGGAAGAAAACAAAGAGAAAAGGGGCACCCATTGGATACCCCTTTTCTCTTTGAGTTAGGCAGAAAATGATGCGGTAAATTCCGCAGGATTATTCCGGATAAATGAGCCGACCCGTTTTAGCGTACGTGGGATTCCTTCCTTATATGACTTTTCAAGTTCACTTAGCGATATCGTGTTTTCGCTTTGTTTGGTTACCGAATAATAAGCAGCTTCCATTTTTTCTATGAGACACAGCATCTCAATATCATTAAAATAGTTCATTCCCGATTTAAGGGCTGCCCATATGTCCAGCCTGTCCGCCAAGTAAGCAATATGAGCAAAAAATTGGAGAATACCATTACCGGCATGACCATATAGCACTTGAAACACGAACAATGCTCGTTGCCCGTTATTCAACTGCATAAAAACCTGCGACTTTATTTCCGGGTCTTTCCCGCGTACCTTTTGGATGATCGGCTCGACACATATCCATATAAGTCTTTCATCATCAAGCATGTTGAATTCTTGCTGTTCCATAAAGCATCTCCTTAATATCATTCTATCATAAGAGAGGCTTGAACTATAAACGTTCAAGCCTTTTTATTTTGATTTTAATTGGTGGAGCAGGGGATTTGATTTCGTTTATCGGCGGCGCCTTGCTTGCGACGGCCCGCAGGCCTAGTGCCCTGAAGGCGTGTCCCGCAAAGGGCCCACGTCTTGCTGCGCAAGCCGGTCTGGTCCAAAATACCGGCCGCTAAAAAATGCCCAGTCACCCCTCTTGCAATCCTCATAAAAATGGTGTATAGTATTCCTCGCGGTCAAGATTTGGGGCACTGGCACAGCTGGTAGCGCGCTGCGTTCGCAATGCAGAGGTCAGGGGTTCGAATCCCCTGTGCTCCACCAAATAAGAAAAGGCATCCAATGGATGCCTTTTTTTATTTTGCGGTTGAACAACGATCATGTTACGCGTCTACTACAGGTTTGAAGCTCTTCCATTTGCTTTGTTACGACCGCAAGACGCTCGTGAGTTGGTATTCTTTGCGCCCACAGTTTGGAGGCCCGAGCAGGCCTGCGCAGCTAAGCGAGTGTTTATGCTAAAACGGCATTTCATGCTCTGCTAAAACAATTCTGATCACACGCTCGGCAGCATTGGCAATTAACCTGGGAGCGTCATTTATAGCATTATCGAGCGTCATTGGCTTGTCTACAATACTTATAGTTGATGTAATGCCATGCTCATAAACAGCCTCGGCACCCTGTCCAATACTTCCAACAACCGCAATCACAGGCACATTTGCCGCCGCTTTTGCGCGTTTTGCCACACCAACGGGCAACTTGCCGAACGCGGATTGAAAATCGATACGCCCCTCGCCGGTAATCACCAGATCCGCATCCAATACATGCTGATCAAAATTCACCGCATCCAATACGGTATCGACGCCGCTTTTGAGCGTTGCGCCGCAAAAGGCAAGAAGCCCCGCGCCCAGCCCGCCCGCCGCGCCCGCGCCGGGAACCGGCGCAACGTCTTTGCCGAGCTGTTCCTGTAATATACGCGCATAATGGCGCATATTGCTATCGAGCGCCGCGACATCCTGTCCATCGCAGCCCTTTTGCAGGCCATATACGGCAGCGCACCCGCTTTCCCCATACAGCGGGTTGGATACATCCGTCGCCACGATGATCCCGCAGGCGGCAATCCTCGGATCCATTTGAGAAACATCTATGCTTGCAAGCCGGTCTAATGCGCCGCCACCACGGCCCAGCTCGCGACCGTCCGCATTGAGCAGGCGCACGCCCAGCGCCTGCGCCATTCCCGTGCCGCCGTCCGTGGTAGCAGAACCGCCAATGCCCATGATAATCCTTTTGCAGCCGGCGTCAAGCGCATACCGCATCAGCTCGCCTGTGCCGTAGGTGGTGGCTTCCCGCGGGCGCATTTCGCCCGCCGGTACCAGCGCGAGCCCGGATGCCGCCGCCATTTCAATGACGGCCATATCGCCGGCGATGCCCAAGAACGCTTCCACGGGGTTGCCGTTTGGCCCTGTCACGGTCTTTTTGACGATTTCGCCGCCTATTGCCGCAACGATGGCCGCACAGGTGCCTTCTCCGCCATCCGCTACCGGGAGCAGATCCACCTGAATCTCAGGTGCAACGCGGAGAATTCCCTCCCGCAGGCTTTTTGCCACATCCTGCGCACTTAAGCTTCCCTTAAAAGAATCCGGAGCAACAAGTATCTTCATTCGTTGATCCTCCGTTACGCCGCTATCTGTTTACCACGTTGACAGGCGATCCCTCCCGGAATGCGGCAAGGTTGGAAACGGCAATCTCCATCAGCCGCTGCCTGCTCTCCCTGGGCGCCCAGCTGATATGTGGGGTGATGATGCAATTCTTCGCCGTAAGCAGGGGATTGTCGCTGCGGATTGGTTCAGAGGAAACCACATCCAAGCCTGCGGCATATACCTTGCCCGCATTGAGCGCCGCGGCCAAATCCGCTTCCACAATCAACGGGCCACGGCTGTTGTTGAGAATGATCACGCCATCCTTCATTTTTGCGATGCTTTCTTTGTTGATGATCCCTTCCGTCTCCAGCAAAAGCGGGCAATGGAGCGCGATCACATCGGAATTCACGAGCAACTCGTCAAGCGCAACATATTTGCAGGCTTCGCTTTCCAACGCGGGGTTTTTGTAGGCGTCAAATGCCAGCACCCGCATGCCGAGCGCCTGCGCAATGCGCCCGGTCGCCTGCCCAATGCGGCCGAACCCGATGATGCCCATGGTTTTGCCATCAAGTTCAATGAGCGGATAATCCCAAAAGCACCAGTCGTCGCTGGATGCCCAGCGTCCGTCTGTAATGACCGCCTTGCTGTGGTGGCCGATGTGATGGCAAATCTCCAGCAGCAGGCCGATGGCAAACTGACCTACGGCCGCGGTACCGTACGTCGGAATGTTTGTTACCACAATCCCCTTTTGTTTTGCGGCCTCTACGTCAACCACATTGTATCCGGTTGCAAGTACGCCAATAAATTTGATGTTGGGGCATGCGTCCATCGTCATGCGCGTTATGGGCGTTTTATTGGTGTACACGATGTCCGCATCGGCAATACGCGCAACTATTTCGTTTGAAGGCGTTCTATCATATACGGTTAGTTCGCCAAGTGCCTCAAGGCTTCCCCAACTCAGGTCCCCAGGATTCAGGGTGTAACCATCCAGTACTACGATCTTCATTTAAATACCTCACTTCCAGATTTTATTTGAAATGTTTTTCATAAAAATATAAAAATAATGATTGACTATTTCAAAATCCATAACTATAATACTCCTAAAGCAGGTCACAACACAAGCGATTTTTTAGATTATGAGACACCGGGAAAGCACACCTCATGATACCTAATTCAATGAAGAAGGATATGGATATGCAAAGAAATGAAAAAATACTGTATCTGCAAGAAAAAGCGCGGGAACTTAGAAAAAACGTATTGACCATGATCTATTCCGCCCAGTCGGGTCATCCCGGAGGCTCGCTATCTGCTGCGGACATGATGGCTGCCCTGTATTTTTCGGAGCTTCATGTGGATCCTCAAAATCCTCATTTACCTACCCGTGACAGGTTTGTGCTTTCAAAAGGGCATGTCAGCCCCGTACTGTATTCGTGTTTGATTATGCGTGGTTTCATGCCGGAGGATACGCTTTACACATTGCGTAAACACGGCTCCGCTTTGCAGGGCCATCCGGATATGAAACGTACGCCGGGCGTAGATATTTCCACCGGCTCGTTAGGACAAGGCATTTCCTGCGCGGTGGGTATGGCAATCGCAATTAAGCGGGATGGCTCCAACTCCAGAGTGTTCTGCATGCTGGGAGACGGCGAATGTGATGAGGGGCAGGTTTGGGAAGCCGTAGAGTCTGCCGTGAAATATGAATTGGACAATATGGTGATATTGGTCGATAATAACGGTCTTCAAAACGACGGTACATGCGATGACATTATGCCGACACAGAACCTGAGTGAGAAATTTCATGCATTCGGCTGTGATGTTTGGGATATCGACGGGCATGACATGGGCGAGATTGTAGATGTACTGGATGCAATTCGTACAAAGAAAAGCAGCAGGCCATCGGTCATCGTTGCCAAGACAGTGAAGGGACGTGGCGTTTCTTTCATGGAAAACGTAGTTGCTTGGCATGGAGTTGCACCGAATCAGGAACAGTACGCTAAGGCTATTGCGGAAATTGACGGAGGATTACAATGAAAGCGCTTAGAGAAGCATTTGGCGACGAATTAATGTTGCTTGGCGACGACCTGCCCAATCTGTATGTGGTGGATTGTGATATTGGAAAAAGCTGCAAGACTGTTGACTTTCAAAAAAAGTTCCCGGAAAAGCATATTAACGTAGGTATAGCTGAGCAAAACGCGGCCGGCGTGGCGGCTGGCCTGGCGACCTGCGGCAAGATACCGTTCATAAGCACCTATGCGGCATTTGGAAGCATGCGCATGTGCGAGCAGATACGTCAGTCCGTATGCTATCCTAACCTGAACGTAAAAATTGCCTGTTCACACGGCGGGTTTACGCCTGCCAACGACGGCGCGTCACATCAGTGTATTGAGGACATGGGCATCATGAGGACGCTGCCCAATATGACAGTTATTGCACCTGCCGATTATTATGCGGCAAGGAAGCTCATCCGTGCGGCAACAACCATCCATGGCCCTGTGTATATGCGGTTCACGCGTGACCCCATCCCCTTCGTATATGATGAAAATGAAACATTTGAAATAGGCAGGGCAAAGCTATTACGTGACGGAAAAGACATCGCCATCATTGCCACGGGCGATATTATGAGTATGGCTGTAAAGGCTTGCGAGATCCTTGCCAATCGGGGGATCAGCGCCCGTTTAATAGACATGCATACCATAAAGCCTTTGGATAGGGAAATAGTTGTCAAGGCCGTAGACGATACCGAGAGGATCGTCACGGTGGAAGATCATAATATCTATAACGGTCTTGGAAGCGCCGTGAGCGAAGTGATTGCCGAGATGGGCAAAGGCAAGCTTATACGTATGGGCGCACAGGACAAGTTTGGCGAATCAGGCCCGTATGAGGTGTTATTGGCGGCCAATGGCGTAACCCCACAGAATATTGCTGATACTGCGGCCTCTTTGATGTAAAATCATAGGGATACTATGATTTTACATTAAAAGAGGAGGTCCATATGAGCAACAAGGAATCTTTATTGTGTGTTGGCCGTATAAGAGCATCCTATGATAAGCTGACCAACTCCGAAAAACGGATTGCCGACTACATACTTGACAATTACAGCGATGTACATGGCAAATCTGTTT
Organism: Bacillota bacterium; assembly: GCA_023426265.1. Taxonomy (GTDB): domain Bacteria; phylum Bacillota; class Clostridia; order Christensenellales; family CAG-138; genus JAEYLA01. The sequence continues at coordinate 7,272 of JAFABA010000184.1, read as the reverse complement.
CTGAACTTGCTGAAGCAACAAGCACCAGCCCTGCTACGATATCCAGATTTTGTAAAACAATCGGCTTTGAAGGCTATATGGATTTTATGCTGAACATGGAGCACAGCATATTAGGGCCCGATGCCGATACGACGCGGCTTGAGCAAAACGATTCCGCTTCAGTCATCAAGCAAAAGGTCCTGCGCTTTAACCAGCGTGCCATTGACGACATGGCGAATACGTTGGATGAAGTGGCTTTGGAAACGATCGCGGATATCCTGTATAACGCCAACCGAATCGTTATTTCCGCAGACGGAGGGTCAGGATGCTCGGCGAGGAATGCCTACGATGTGTTTTTGCAAATGAAGCTTCGGTGCGAATATGTCAGCGATCCCTTTTTTGAGCTGATGGTCATATCGCAAATGCAGAAAAATGACGTGCTGTTCACGATCTCCAACAGCGGAAGATCGATCAATACGATCCAGAATGCCCAGCTTGCCAAAGAAATGGGCGTAACGGTAGTTGGGATGGTGGGAATGCCCAACACGCCACTTTCAAAATATCTGGATGTCGAATTTTACACCAGCGTTTCCACGCAAACATATTTTTGCGATACCGTTGCAGCAAGGATTTGTGAATTAAGCATTCTTTCCGTATTGCATTCCATGCTCTTGCTGCGGAAGGCAAATGAGGGAATACCCCATGAAGGAAGCTGGAGCAAAACACTCGATATCAAGCGGATCCCCCCTCACGAAAAGAATTGAATGGCGATTTGCCAATATCCATAAAAGAAAGTGAGGTTGCCCAAATGAAAAAGAAGCTCTGCCTCGTTATCCTCGCGCTGCTCCTGACTGCCTCGTGCTTGCTTGCCGCATGCACCTCCAGTTCCCCGCCCGTGGCGGCCGAAACCACGGGTCCCGCTCCCGAACCCACCACTGGTACTGTAACAACGACGCCTGATGAAGCGACCAAGCCTGAAGGTACTCCTGTGAAGATCGGGTTAATTGCCGCAAGAAGCGGCGTTAACAAAGCTGTAGGGGAGTTTTCATGGGAAGGCGCGCAGTATGCAGTGGATGAAATCAACGCGAGCGGCGGTATTCTCGGCCATCCCGTTGAATTGGTTGTGGAGGACGAGGTCGATAATCTTCAAGCCTCCGTTAACGCGGCTACAAAGCTGCTCGAACGGAACGATCTGATTGCTGTTATCGGTTCTCCCTATTCTCAAAACACCCTGGCTATACTCGATAAAATCTCTGAAGCAAAAATACCGTTCCTGACTGGCGGATCCGGTGATGCCATAGCGGCTGCAGGGAACCCATATGTATGGCAGCCCCGCAACCATGACAGCAAAGCGGCTGGCGCTATCGTTACATACGCTTATGAAAAACTGGGCATCAAAAACCCCGCGATACTTTATTGCACGTTGCCCACGACACAGGCCGGCGGATTTGATATGAGGGCCACTTACAGCCAGAAATACGGTATAGAAATACCGGATAATATGATGTTTGGCTATACCGAGGACGAAAAGAGCTTTGGGCCTATCGTCGCTCAGGTGATGGCCTCCGGTGCGGACGGAATTCTATCCTTCTCGAATGAAAATCCCCATGCATTGTTAAGCATCGCCATTGCGGATGCAGGCTGCACGTTGCCGCGCGTCGGAAGCTCCACCGTTACCTCCAGCGTTGTGATCGACAATGCGCTCAAAGCTGCCGATGGCTGGATTGCCGTGGCCGACTGGTCGGCATACCTGGATACGGAAGCTGCGCAAAAATTCCAGCAAGGCTACTCTGCGAAATATTATCACAATACTGAGAGAGCTTCCGCCGTTTCCTATGACTCCGTTCATTTGATAAGGCTCGCCTGTGAGAATGCAGGGACGGTCGATGATCTTGAAGCCATCAACGCCGGCTTCAAGGCGATCAAGGATTATCATGGCGTGCTTGGCGATATGACATATTTCGAGGATCATGGCTTCCTGAGCGAAATGTTTATTGTGGAGATTAAAGACAGTAAGGCACTTCTTCTGGACAAAATTAAATACAGGTAAATAGAAAAGCGTTGTTGTTTAGCCCTGCGCCGTATTACGGCAGGCATACAAACGGCGCAGGGCTTTATAAGAATCTGCCGATTTTCCTGACAAGCCGGGTTGAGCTACTGGGAATGAACCGTTTTTAGGAGGAGGGTGGCGCATTTGTCGCTAAGTGTCGTTGTTACGGTCTTGCTATATGGCGTCTCGATGGGCATGGTATATGCGCTTATGGCAATGGGTGTAATCATGCTGATTCGTGCCATTGGCGTTTTAAACTTTGCCCAGGGAGATTTTTTGATGATCGGTGCTTACATCACATTTGCGCTGATTGTAGATTTGCAACTTCCGCTCTGGGCGATGATTCCGATAGCCTTGGTTTCTTTTGCCCTGATCGCATTGATATTTATGTTTTGCGTCTATTGGCCGTTGCGTCAGGCCAGTTATCCTGCGGCTATTATTATCGCTACCATGGGTGCTTCTGTTGTAATGAAAGAAACCGCAATGCTGATTTGGGGAAGCGTCCCGTTACGTATGCCCGCACTACTCCAAAACCCTGAAACGGGTGGTGGTTTGTTATTAAGCATTGGGGGAGTAAATCTGCAATGGCAGATGATACTTACTGCCGTGATCGGCATATTGGCCATTGCACTGGTAAATTTCGTCTTTGAACGGCTATATGTCGGCAAAATGATGCAGGCTGCCTCCCAGGATAAATTCGCTGCAGAACTTATTGGAATCCCTACTGTCATTACCATTGCCGCAACATATGTCGTTTCTATTGGGATCACGTGTATCGGCGGGTTCATGGTTGCACCTACTTTTACAGTAACAGTCACTCTTGGCGGGCTGCTGCTGCGTTCTTTCGCAGGTGTGGTAATCGGCGGACTGGGAAACATAAAGGGAGCAATTATCGGCTCATTGATTGTAGGTATCATCGAAGCCTTTTCGTCAGTTCGTTTTTCTACCTATAAAGATGCTATGATATTCCTTGTACTTCTGGTTTTTCTGATTATCAGGCCACAGGGCATCTTTGGCGAAAAGATCAAGGACAAGGCATAGGAAGGGAGCTGGAAGCATGAACAAGCTTTTGAAGAAAACAGGGTTGTCAAGGCTCTTTGTCCTGATTGCCAGCATGCTGTTTATTATCTTTGTACCGATTATATTTCAGGGATACTCTCTGATGGTTGTAAACATTTCAATGATATACGCGGTTGTTGTTTTCGGCATATCCATCATGCTGGGTATGGGGGGGCAGCTATCGTTTGCGGGCCTCACCTTTATGGGGCTGGGCGCCTATTTTGTAGCAAACATGTGCTCCGGACGATTGGGGTTTACTATCCCAACACTTGCAGCTTTCGCGCTCACACCGGTTGTAGCCGGAATTGTTGCATATGCAATAGGATTGGTGCTTCTCAAGCTAAAGGGTACCTATTTTACGTTTTCCACGATTGCGCTTGTGCAGGTCTGCTTTTCGTTCTTTACAAACTACAGGCCTATATTTGGCGGCCCCGACGGCATCTCCGGAATTCCCACATTTTCAGTAGGAAGTTTTTCGTTTACTTCTAACACACAATGGTTTTATTTACTGGTTTGCCTTTTAATTGTTTTCGCGGTGCTTGTAGAACGCATCCGTAATACATCGTTTGGCCGTTCTCTTGCCTCAGTACGCGATAACGATACTGCCGCACTCACACTTGGCGTAAACGTATATATGACAAAGGTGATCGCCTTTACGATCTCGGGTATGCTCGGAGCGATTGCGGGCGCCCTCTATGTTATGCAGGGTAATTTTGTTGCGTCGGATCTTTTTTCCTTTAACAATGCAACACAGTTCATTATTATGGCGATGGTTGGCGGAATCAATAGCACCTTCGGGGCGGTTGTGGGCTCGGTCCTCATTACAATATTGCCGGAAATATTGAGAAGTGTAGAAAAGTACCTCCAGCTCTTTTATGGTCTGGCGGTCATTTTACTGATGGTATTTATGCCGATGGGCCTTTCGGGGATGTTCTCTCAATTCTTCAATAAGATTAAAAAAACCTTTATAGGCAGAAGTAAGAAGAGTTTACCTAAGGGGGTGAAGGAATGAACGAGATTTTGCGTCTGGAAAAGGTCAATAAACACTTTGGTGGTCTTCATGCCACTAATGATGTTACCTTTTCGGTTAAAACAGGCCAGGTGACCGGTTTGATTGGCCCAAATGGCGCAGGCAAATCCACTTTGATGAACTTAATCAGCGGAATCAGCATCCAGGACTCCGGCAAGATTTTTTTTGACAATAAGGACATTTCCGAGCTTCCCCCGTATACCCGCGCCAGGATGGGCATAGGCAGAACGTTCCAAACGCCCAGGTTTTTGCAGCGTTCCAATATACGGGATAATCTTATGCTGGGTACGGACCTTGCGGAACAGAAGGGCCACCTTAGAAGCTTTTTCAGCAAAAGAAGCTCCAATTTTGAAACGGAATTGGAGCGTTATATGAAGGTGGTAGGCTTCGAAATCGATCTTGATAACGATATTACTTCGCTTACTTTCGGCCAGCAAAAGCTTTTGGAAATTGTGCGCTCAATGTTGGGGCGTCCCCGTGTGATATTGGTGGACGAGCCTGCCGCAGGACTCAATAGTAAGGAGATTGAGGATGCCATGGCGTTGCTTAATATTGCCGCACAGGAGTATGGCATGGGCGTGCTGCTGATAGAACATTCCATGGATATGATTATGAACATCTGTAAGGAAATTGTTGTTATCAACTTTGGCCAAATTATAGCAACAGGAAGTTGTCAGGAGATATCTTCCAACGAGGAAGTCATCTCCGCTTACCTGGGAAAGGATAACGATGATTAAAATCCAGAAACTCCATGCATATTATGGGGCGGTTGAAGCGCTTAAGGGTGTAGATATCGAAGTGAGGCATGGAGCTATTACCTGTCTGATTGGCAGCAATGGAGCCGGTAAAAGTACCTTGCTCAAAGCGACATCGGGCATGCTGAAGCGCAGTGGTTCCATTGTTGTTGACAATAAAACGGAGATATCGCAAAAAAAACCCACCGAGATTGCAAGAATGGGGATCATTCATGTCCCGGAAGGGCGGCATATCTTCCCTGGACTTACAGTTGAAGAAAACCTGGAAGCCGGTACCGTAAACTGGCACGGATTTTTTGGAAACGAATCGTATCAGGACGACCTGGATGAGGTATATACGCTTTTCCCCAGATTGAAAGAGCGCCGCAAGCAGTTGGGCTGGAGCCTTTCTGGCGGTGAACAGCAGATGCTTGCAATAGGGCGAGGTATTATGGGCCGCCCCAAGGTGCTGATGATGGATGAACCGTCTATGGGATTGGCGCCTGTTGTTGTTGCGGAGCTTTTTGAAAAAATTATGGAGATCAATGTAAGGCTCCATGTTCCTATTCTGCTTGTAGAGCAAAATGCACGGCTTGCAATGCGAATTTCTCAGTATACCTATGTGCTTGAGCAAGGTGTTATACGAACGCACGGTAGGTCAGAGGATATCCGCGATGACCCGCAGATTGTTCAGGCATATCTGGGTAAGTTGGCGATAAACAAACGGCATTAATATATCATTGCATATTAATTTCTAAGGAGTAGTGGATCAATGAGTGTAAATGGTAAAGTAGCGTTGGTAACTGGTGCGGGCTCTCCAAAGGGTATAGGAAAATCCATAGCCCTCTATATGGCGAAGAACGGATACGATATCGTCGTTGCTGATTTAGATGGCAAAGGCGCGGCGGAGGTTGCCGAAGAGGTTCGTGCGTTGGGCAGAAAAGCCCTTGCCGTTACGGTAAATGTGACCGATGAGGCAAACGTAGGTAACATGGTGGAGAGCGCGGTAAAGGAAATGGGGAGTATCGACATCCTGGTTAACTGCGCGGGAATTACACAGCCCATTACCGTGCTCAATACAACGCTTGAAGATTGGAACCGTATTATTGCGGTCAATCTCACAGGAACATTCCTGTGTTCAAAAGCCGTATTGCCATACATGCAGGCGAAGAAATTTGGCCGCATCATTAATATTAGTTCTGTTTCAGGCAAACGGGGCGGAGGCGTCTATGGCGGCGCGCATTATTCCGCTTCCAAAGCTGGCGTCCTCGGCTTTTCCAAAGCACTAGCACGGGAGTGTGTTTTGGACGGGATTACCGTGAATAGCGTTTGTCCTGGATTGATCGCTACGGAGATACGCAAAGGCCTATCAGATGAAAAAGAAAGAGCTACTTGGAAGTCGATCCCTATGGAGCGTCCTGGAACGGTAGAAGAGGTTGCGTGTGCTGTGGCGTTCTTGGCAAGCGAGGATGCAGGGTATATTACCGGGGAGGATATAGATGTGAACGGAGGTTCGCACATGGATTAGTTGCACTCGAGCAGAGGGTAGCGCGCTGCGTTCGCAATGCAGAGGTCAGGAGTTCGAATCCCTCCATCCCCACCAAACAAAACAGCTAGATAAAATCTAGCTGTTTTTATTTGCTTTTGGCTCCCAAAACCCATAATTTAACCCTTTAGCTTTTAGTATTCGTTCAAACGCAGCGTCAATATATGCAGCAGCTTGCTCCAATCGCCTTTCATCTCATGACTGTAGATGCCCTCTGTGTCCATATCCTGCGAATGCCCCACAATCATTTTCTTAAGCCCTTCAGGCATTTCTTTATTTATTGAAATGAACGTGTGCCGAAGCTCATAAGGAGTTGCGGCGGCGATATTGTTGCATCGTTTATATCTTGTCCAAGCTTTTCGGAGTGCTTGCTGCGTTGTATGATTACCGTCTTGAGAAGGAAAAAGTTAGCTACCTGCAAATACTAAGACGGAGGTAATCTTATGAAGCAAAACTTTTGGGCCTTTTAGGTACGGGCAAGAAGAAAGCGGGCATCATCGCCCTTTGCGCCGCGTTGGTGCTGACCCTTGGGACAACCACGGCGCTTGCGGCAAGCGCCGTGACTGGCGGGAAACTGTTCAGGCTGGATAACATTCCATAGAGCCTGAGGCCATAATCAATAACGATATGGAAACCATAAAAAAGGTATTTATGATTTTATATGATAACGCGATCAAGTATTCGGATGTGAACGGCAACGTGAATGTATCATTAAAAACAGACAAACATCGCGTCGTGTGCTCCGTCCAAAATAGCGGGAAACCGATTGCGAAAGAAGATTTGCCGAAGATATTCGACAGATTTTATCGAGCCGACCCGTCACGTACGGCGGAAAACGGCGGGTATGGTCTTGGGCTTGCAATCGCCAAAGCGT
>JAFABA010000154.1 GCA_023426265.1 Bacillota bacterium | reverse complement strand
CGCATGGATCAATTTTTAGAATATTCATTCCCAATGTAACCTGAAATGGAACTTTTTTTCGGCAAAAAAAATGATAATCTCTCACGAATGACTTTAAGCGCGTCCATGTTACATGGTATAATAGCTGGGTAATGATTATTGTACCCTGAAAAAACTGCGGACAAAATCAGGCTAATTTGAAAAGAGTAATGCGCGGGCGCGGTATTGCCTGCGTGTGGTCCACTTAAAGGAGTATGGGGTATGGCCGAAAACAAGCCTGTCAGGAAACAAAAAGGAAAAAAAGGCGTATTGATTGCCTTCATCTGTATCGCGCTCGGGCTTCTTCTGGCCTTTGCGGCGTATACGATTGACCAGAACAACCGTATTATGGATAACGTGAACGTGCTTGAAGGCGTATCGGTAGGCGGCGTCAATCTTTCGGGAATGACCAGGGATGAGGCGCTCTCTGCCACAGCTTCTTTGCAGGATACGCTGTTAAATAAAGTTCAGGTATCCATCGATGTGGAAGGCGAGCTTTATCAATATAACGCGCAAGATCTTGGAATTACCACGGACTATGACGCGGCAATTGAGCAGGCGCTTTCCCATGGGCATACGGGAACGCTTGAAGAACGCAAACAGGCCATGGAGGACACCGAGGAACAGGGCGTGGACTTTCCCGTAACCGTACAGGCGGACCGGGAAAAGATACTCTCCGTGCTGCTCCCGCTTAAAGCCACGCTCGATCAAGAACCCGTGAACGCGAGCTATGTGTTCACACCCTGGGGGCACCTGCCCGACGGTACGCCCTACCAGCAGGATGTTGAGGATATGATTAAAAAATCCGCTGCCGGGGATGATTTTAAGCGCCCGGAGCTTGCGCGCATCGCTGCCGAGGATATGCCCAATAAGCTTCGGTACCTCTTCTGGCAAAACGATAAATATATTAAGGATTATATCCCCAAGGACGCGAACATCGCGCGCTTTGTGTATACGGACGGCATAAATGGCCGGTCTGTGGATATGGAGGTCGTGGCGGACGCAATCGTAAATGCCGTGGAAACCGGAAATTATGAGACAATCGCCGCGCCGGTCACGCCCATAGAGCCCCAAATAACGCTCGAGCAGCTCAAGTCCGACACCCAGCTTATTTCTTCCTGGACGTCCAGCTATTCCCTGCATGACGGCTATAACCGCAATTGGAATGTCGCTAAGCTTTCCGGCATTATCAACGGCGTCATACTCCAACCCGGCCAGGAATGGTCCATCAACGAGCAGGCAGGTCCTAGGTCGCTCTCCACCGGTTGGAAGGAGGCCGCGGGCATTTCCAACGGCGGCTATACGCAGCAGGCGGGCGGCGGTGTGTGCCAGCTTTCAAGTACGGTATATAACGCGGCCATCCGCTCCGCGCTGGAAATCACCGATTCCACGCACCACTCCATATCATCGGACTATATCCCGCTGGGGTTGGACGCCACAATCAGTACGGGCGCGCCGGACCTGAAAATTAAAAATCAGTATGATATACCCGTTTACATGGTGTCCTATGTGAACCCCAAGGATAGGAACGTGACGGTGGAAATTTATGGGCGGCCCGTCGTGGATGCGGAACTTGGGCCGGTGATATTGAATTTCTCGTTCAAGGACATGGGGCGCTTCGGCTCGCCGTCCATGAATTATTACTACAATACCGCCGTTGCGCCGGATGATACGGTCATCGCGCCGGGTCAGTCCTACGAGTTTGCGAAAGCGCGTCCGGGCAGGGAGGTGCAGACCTATATCCATTACCTGAACCTCGAGGGTACGGAGCTCAAAGTGGCGGACTTCCATCATTATAAATGGAATCCCATCAACGGCAGGACGTATGTCAACGGCCCCGACCCCGCTTTGGCTACCATTCCGACACTTACCCCGGAACAACTGGCTGTGGGACAATAAATCGAAAATGCTATTGCAAAAGGATGTTTCTGTAGATAAAATGATGGCCTTTTAACGGAACTTGAAACCTAGAAGAATACGAAGCGGCTGTATGAATGATTTTATACAGCCGTTTCTTTTTTATTTATTGGGTTCAGGTCTTTATGACTCCTCAAACTCCAGGAACTTTGCGGGAGGTATATGAAACAGATCAGCTATGGCAAAAAGCGTTTTCAAGGATATGGGCTGGACAAGGGTCGGCGTTTCCACCTGTGAAAGATAACCGGAAGTGATGCCAACCAGCTCCGCGAGCTGCTCCTGCGTCATACCGTTCATTTTTCGGTAATAGGCGATTTTCAAACCGATTTGGATATATCGTCTGTCATTTAAATTTTTGGTTTTTTGCACTTCATTCACCCCAATAACCAGTCTATCTGTTTGCAGTATGGAGATGAACGGAGTATAATATAGATTATTATAGGTATTATATATACTTTATATAATATAACTTAGTAAAACCAATAAAATAGAATGGAGAAGCATATGAACGGTTTGTATGAACAAATTGAAAAAGAACGGGATAAACTTACCCGCCTTGTCAACCAAGCCGTCAAAGAAAATCAACCTATTCGGGACTAGCGACGTGATCCTTGCCCAAAACCGTAAGCTCAGTTTGCTTATTGGAAAGCTGGAAGATCAAAGAAAAATCAGGCAAACTTAAAGGAAAGGCCGCAATTCAAATCAAAAAATAGACGGATTTCGTTCCGTCTATTTATGACCAGGCAAATAAAAGGCCGAAATTTACCGCAATACGCTCCCCGCCATGCGGAACACCGTATGCCGCTTGCCGCGTATGGCGATGGAGAGAGTCAGGATGTTTTCCGGGTCGGCCATGCCGCAGGCAGCGGCGTCGCCGATGTGCTGGATGTCCACGCCCGCGCGTTTGCAGGAAAGCGCAATCTCCCGCACGGTGGCCGCATCCGCGCCCTCCTGGCTGGTGCCGATGGCGGAAAGCGCCAACGCCCCGTTCTGGTGTATGGCGCGCACGGCTGCTGCGGCGTCCTGCTCGGAAACGCCGGGTACCGTACCGGGCGCGGGTATGAGTATGATATCCGCCCCGGCCTTTATAAAGCGGGCAAACGCGTTCGTATCAAATACCGCCTCGTCAATGCCCGCGCCGTGCATTTTCCCGGCGATAATCAGGCCGGAAAAGCATTTGCGGCACAGGCGTACGGCTTCTTCTATGGCGCCGTTGGTAACGCCTGTGCCGGGATTCCCGGTCAGGCAGATATAGTCGGCGCCCTGCGCCTCTGCGGCTAAGAACGTCTCCTCGCTGGCTCTTCGGCCTGGTGGCAGCGCCTCGATCGTTTCGAGCGCTTTGCCAGAGCCTACCGGCTCCAGGTTGATGCCCACCGGGCGGCCGATGAGCCGCTTGAGCTCGGCGATCGGGTTCTTTGGCGTGCCGGGCAAGCCCAATACGGTCGGGTTCAATACATCGTAGAAGTTCAATAAAATCAGATCCGCGCCGAAGGCGGAGGCGACCTCCGCGTTGGTCAACCCTCGCATGAGAGGCTCGAATGCAACGATGGTCTCGCTCATCACGCTGCGCCCGGCGGAGGCGAATATGGCGACCTTGAGTTCCTGTGGGGTCATGGCGGCAAAGTCCGAAGCGGTGCAGGAAATCAGACGTCTCATTTGCGGTTCCTCCTTTTATCTTGCGTATTATGTTTCCAGGCTGGAAAGGGCTGCGATCAATTCGCGTACTTTGTGCGGGTCCGTAACGGCGAATACGTCCTCGGAAGGGGGAAGCGTGCCGCCGAACCGGATGCTGGGGTTGGCGGAACAGGACGCGTCAATCTGCGTTCCTCGAAGCGAGGCGTGTACCTGCGTGCATTTGGTTTTTTCAATCAGATCCAGTACATTGCCCGGGCGTATGCCCGCTCCCGGCAAAATCTCGATGCGCCCCGCAGCGTATGCGATCATTTCCCGTATGGTTGCGGCGCCTTCCAGGGCGGTGGGGGACTGCCCGCTGGTGAGTACCCGGCGAAACCCGAGTGAGCATAGCGTGTCGATCGCCGCGCGCCAATCCGGCGTCACGTCGATGGCACGGTGAAACACCGCCTGCCTTGACCCGATTGCCTGGATCATCCGTTTGCAGCGGTCCGCGTCCACGGTGCCGTCCGCGTTGAGTATGCCGAAAACGATACCGTCCGCTCCCGCGGCAAGGAGTGCGCGCGCATCCCGCAGCATGGTTTCAAATTCCTTGGTACCGTAACAAAACCCGCCTTCCCGCGGGCGGATCATGGCGATGAGCTCCACCCCCGCATTCTTAGCGACGGTGAGCTGGCCGATGCTGGGCGTAAGCCCGCCAAGCGGCAGCGCCGCGTTGAGTTCCACGCGGTCCGCCCCCGATGCGGCGGCCTCAAACACATCGTCGGCGGAGCCGCAGCAGATTTCCACAAGCATGCGTGCGATAGAAATCCATCCTTTCTATGAAAATTAAAAGGGGGGAGGAGGGATAAAACGCCTACAGCCCGATATGCGGGAGCAGGGCCGTAAAGGCGTTGTATATCCCATCCTCGTCGATATCGCTGGTGATATATTTTGCGGCGGCAAGCGCCTGGGCGCTTCCGTTTCCAAGCGCCACGGAAAACTTCGCGTTCAGGAGCATATCCACGTCGTTGTCATGGTCCCCGAACACCATGATTTCGCCTTCTTTTAAATGCAGGTGCTCTGCGATCTTCTGGATACCGGTCCATTTCCCGCCGTCTTTTCGCAGGATATCCACGCCCATAAGGTGCCAGCGCGTCCATCTGCAGCTGGGCATGTGCTCCAATACCTGCAGCGCATTTTCCTCCCGGAAAAACAGTTCGATCTGCAGCACATCCATGCTGAGCGCATGTTCGGGCGGGTATATCGGCGGCTCGAATATGCCGAACTCCTCGTTTATGGTCCGCACCTCGTCGTCGTTGCGGCTACAGAATACCAGGTCATTGCCGGAAAACTGGAAGATACAGTCCTTTCCCCGCATGAAACGGATAAACGCTTCCACTTCATTGCGCGGGATGGGGTTCTGAAACACGGTCTTTCCGCCATGCAGGCAGAGCTGGCCGTTCAGGCAAATGAGGCCGTCCAGCTTGAGCTCCGCAATCTGAGGGAGCCGGGTAAGCGCGCTGGAATGCCGGCCGGTCGCGGCAAACAGCATCAGGCCGTGTTCGCGCGCGCATCTCAATGCCTTTACGGCGCTGTCCGGTATCCGCCCGGTGCGGGGGCTTAACAGCGTCCCGTCGATATCAAAAAAGAGCGCCTTGACAGTTTGGGTTTCCTTCATAGCAGGGAAAGAGCTCCTTCGTCGCCTACCAGCGTGACGTTGTTGTGCAGCTGCAATACGGACGCCGGGACTTTGGGCGTCACGGGGCCTGTGAAGGTTTCCTTCACAATTTGGGCCTTATCTTCGCCCGAAACGATGACGAGGATACGCATGGCCTGCATAATGGAACGTATGCCCATGGTATAGGCATGGCGCGGCACGTCCGCTTCGCTTTCAAAAAAGCGCTTGTTTGCTTCGATGGTGCTCTTTGTCAGCGCCACGCGGTGCGTGCCGGTTTCAAACGCGGTATCCGGCTCGTTGAACCCGATATGCCCGTTGTGGCCGATGCCCAGTAGCTGCATGTCGATGCCGGAATGCACTTCAATGAGCGCCTCGTACCGCGCGCATTCCTTTTCGGCGTCCTTCTCCAGGCCGTTGGGTACATGCGTATTTTCCGGCCGGATATTGATGAAATGGAACAGATTGTGGTCCATAAAGTACCGGTAGCTTTGCGGCGCGTCTGGTCCCAGCCCGCAGTATTCGTCCAGATTGATTGTGGTGGCGAGGGAAAAATCGATATCTCCCTTTTTGTACCACTCAATCAACTGCTTGTAGGTCCCCACCGGACTTGAGCCGGTGGCCAGGCCCAACACGCTGTTGGGTTTTAATATGACCTGTGCGCTCAATACGTTTGCCGCCTTGCGGCTCATATCCAGATAGTCTTTTGCGCGTATTATTCTCATTGCATATGCTCCATTGTATGGCACGTATCCTGTGCCGTATGCTCTCGTATGACCGCTTTTGCAAAAAAGCGGGGCAGATGGAAATTCGGCTTCTCGGTTTCAATCGGGCTGAAGCTGAGATAATGCTCGATTTCGGGGGTTTCGGATATTTTATAAAAGTTGCAGAAGAACACGTCTCCGGGCGAAAAAGCGTCTTTATTTGCAACGCGGGAAACCAGCGTGAGGGGCACCAGGAACGTGATTTCCCAGGCGTCCTCTATAATCGCAGCGCGAATGCCTGTCGCCTCAAACTCCTCTTCCGTAAGCGGCATTCGCCCCTGCCTGCCGCGGCCGGTCTTGGCGTACATGGCGCCGTTTGCGTTAATTTCAAAGTTGCAGTACAAGCCGTTGTCGTCCGGAATAAACGCTTCTTCCTCCGTAACGGGCTTGTCCGGGAATGCGAAGAACGCCTCCATGGCGCTGTCCTGGCATACCCGTCCCATATGCTGGGTCACGGTTTGAAGCGGGCTTTGCTCATAGCATTTCATAAAAACAAACAGCCCTTCGCCGGGGACATATCCCATGCGTCCCACGGTCAACGGGCTTACCTTGCTGTTCCATTGCACGTTGTTCACATGGAACAGCGGGCAGGCATGGATATCTTCTTTTTTAAAAATGGTCGGAACGTCGTAGGTAATCATATCGTTTCCCCCGGGGCGGGAAGAGGGGCTGCCGCAAAGGGCAGCCCCGCAACCTTTCAGCCTGTTATCCGGTTGTTGGCCGGACTAGATGATTTAGAGGAGTTTCTTTAATTCGTCGGCCACATGCTGGACCTGCGTGCCGACTACCACCTGTACGCTCGTCTTGCTCGGGCGGATGATGCCCGAAACGCCGGAAGATTTGATCTTCTTTTCATTGACGGCGGTATAATCCTTCACTTCCACGCGCAGACGGGTGATGCAGTTGTCCAATTCATTGATGTTGCCTCTTCCGCCCAACCCTTCGAGTATGGTGGCGGCAACCGCGGCATAATCGCTGCTCCCCAGCGTTACCTTGCTTTCGGTTTCCGCATAGTCCTCATCCTCACGGCCGGGGGTCTTGAGGTTGAACTTCACGATGATGACACGGAAGAGCAGGTAGTAGATCCCGAAGAACACGAGGCCGATGGGGAGGATCAGCCACGGGTTCAGGGAAAGCTTGGTCGGCCAGCTCAAGACCAGGTCGATCATACCTGCGCTAAATTGGAAGCCTGCGCGAACAGGCAGCGCCGCCATAATGGCCATGGAAACTGCGGTGAGGCCCGCATGCACCACATAGAGGCCCGGAGCCAGGAACATGAACGCAAATTCGAGCGGCTCCGTCACGCCGGTGAAGAACGATGCAAACGCGCCGGCCAGCAACAGACCGGCCGCTACTTTCTTCTGATTTGTCTTGGCGGTGTGGTACATGGCAAGCGCAGCACCCGGTAGACCGAACATCATGATGGGGAAGTAGCCCGTCATGTACTGGCCGGTGACGCCCAGCGTACCTGTGCCGGCCCAGAAGTTTGCAAGGTCGTTCACGTTTGCGATATCAAACCAGAACACGGAATTCAGTGCGTGGTGCAGGCCAAACGGGATCAGGAGACGGTTGAAGAAGCCGTAGATCGCAGCGCCGATGGGCCCGAGGCTCAATACGCCGGTGCCGAAGGCGACCAAGCCCATATAGATGAACGGCCAAACGAAGAACATAACCGCTGCCGCAACGATGGTGACGCCGCCCGTTACGATTGCCACGCTGCGCTTGCCGCTGAAGAAGGCTAACGCGTCGGGCAGTTTGGTATTGTGGAATTTGTTGTAGCAGACTGCGCCGATGACGCCGCATAGTATTCCAACAAATACGTTTTCGATCTTGCCGAATGCGGGTGCTACCTGTTCTACCGGGATCTTTTGGAACATGGCTACCGCGCCGGAAGAAAGCAGCGTCGTCATCATCAGCCAGGAAACCAACCCGGCCAGCGCCGCAGTGCCGTCGCGGTCCTTCGACATGCCGACCGCCACGCCGATAGCGAACAGGATCGCTATATGGTCGATGATCGCCGCGCCCGCCTTGATGAGGAAAGCGGCGATGACGCTGTTGCCGCCCCAGCCGGCGGGGTCAATCCAGTAGCCAATGCCCATTAATATTGCTGCAATCGGCAGGACGGCCACGGGAAGCATGAGGGATTTTCCGAGTCTTTGCATAGTCTTCATCTTGTTGCACCCCCTGAAACAATGATTTTATTTGCCTGGGTCTCGCCCCGCGTCTCCTCCCCGAAGTATGGCGCGGCGTCCCATAAAGCACGATTAGAGAGATTCCTTGAGCGTCTTTTCGGCCAAGGCAAACGCTTCCGCCTCGTCCTCTCCCTGAAACTCCATGGTAATTTCCTCGCCGTACTTTATGGCGAGGCCCATGACGCCCAATATGCGTTTTGCGTCCACCATTTTTGCGGGCGTTCCGATTTTGATGCTGCACCGGAACTGGGCCATGGCCTTTACAAGCTGGCCCGCGGGCCGGGCGTGGAGCCCGTGCTCGTCGGTAATGCGGTATTTTAATTGCTTCATGCGTTCCTCCTATGTGGAGCTCCCAACTAGGAGCAGGATATCTCCATTACCGGTCGGGCCGGACATAGATCAGAGCGTCCCCTTCTTCCACGGCATCGTTTTGCGTAAAGCGAATTCCGGAAAACTCATCCGGGTTGAGTACGACCACCACCGTCACGGGGTCATACCCTTCCGTACGGATCGCGTCAGGGTCAAATTCCAACAAGACATCTCCGGCTTTTACAACATCGTCGGTATTCTTGATTTTTGTAAAATGCTTCCCCTTAAGCTTTACGGTGTCAATGCCTACGTGGATCAATAGTTCCACGCCGTTATCCGCCGCCATGCTCAGCGCATGGCCGGTTTCAAACATCAGGCGGATTTCACCGTCCGTCGGCGCTACAATGCGTCCCGCCATGGGTTCAATCGCGATGCCGGGGCCCAGAACATCCTTGCTGAAGCTTTCGTCCTGCAGCCCGGATACCGGCTTGACTGCGCCTGCAACCGGCGCGTTGATGACTAGTTCCTTTTTCTTTCCAAAACCAAACATTGCCTTATCCTTCTAAAATTTATATCGTTTTACGCTTGCCGATCCGGCACAAATGGATGGCAAGGCACGAAATTTCCTTGCGGGAGACTTCAAACCCGTAAACGCTTCTGATATGCTGCGCAATCTTCTCGCCGCAGGTGATTTCCTTGGGGTATTTTTCCTCCAGCAGCGCATACAGGCCGTCGTCTTCGTCTGTAAACGCTTCGCGTTTGACGACGCGCTGGGACAGAAACTTCAAATGCGTTACGAACCGCTCGCTGTAATAGTCGTCCCCCTGAATGGAGAATCCCCATTCCCGTTCCAGGATGTCCAGCAGGCTGTTCAAGAGATGCGTGACATCGAATGTGCCCTTGACCGAAATATCAAACTCCGCGTTCAATATGTGCATGGCGATGGAGGCTGCCTCATCCGGCGGGAATTTGATACCGATGCGGCGTTCCACCACTTCGAGCGCGTGTTTGCCGATTTCATATTCCAGCGGATAAAAGCGGCGGATCTCGCTCAGCAGGGCGTTGGGAAAATCCATGCCGCTCTGGTGCCGCTGCACCGCAAAATGGATATGGTCCGCCAGCGTGATGTAAGCGCGTTCATACAGGCGCTTGTTCAATATCCGCTTGGCGTAGCCGAATATTTCGTCGGTCAGCTCAATGTACTCCGCAGGGAGCGAGGCAAACAGGTCCTTTAAACGGTCGGTATCCTTCTGGTTGTCCATGCGGTAAACCTTCTGGATATCGCCTTCTCTAATTTCCGTGCCTTCTTTCGCCTTGTAGCCGATCCCTTTGCCCACAACAATAACTTCCATCCCGTTATCATCCAGGGCGGTGACGATGTTGTTGTTGATCGGTCGTAAAAGTCTCATTTGTTTTAACTTTCGTCCCTGTCGATTTTGCCCAATAAAACAAAAAGACCAAACCCCTACAGGTTCATGCTTCCATGATCCTATAAAACTTTGGTTTTGCCTGCATTACCAGTGACAGCCCATTTATTCAATTAAATAAGTTTTTTGGCGAGTACGGACGTAATTTGATTGTTTTCATTATATCCGCCGCCATGGGGGAAGTCAAGCACCTTTTGCAAAACAAAAGTTAACCCATTTACAATTTTTAATAGTATATGAGTAACGCAGCAAAATATACGCAGTGGATCATATATAAAATCCGCCAGTTTAGCCCGATTCATTGTATAATAGGGTAAAATTTCTTGACGCGGGAAAAGGGGAGAGGTGCACATGTACGAGTTGATTCAGGTTGCAAATGACACTTATTATATCGATTGCCCGGCGAAAATCGGCTTGGTGAGGCTGAATGACGAAGACGTCTGCCTCATCGATTCCGGAAACGATAAGGACGCCGGAAGAAAAATAAGGCAAATTTTAGACCGCAACGGCTGGCGTCTAAAAGCCATATACAACACCCACTCCAACGCCGATCATATCGGCGGAAACAGATATCTGCAGGCGCAGACCGGCTGCAGAATATTTGCGCCGGGAGTAGAGGCGGATTTCACCAACCATCCGATTTTGGAACCTTCCTTCCTCTATGGCGGCTTTCCGCCCCAGGCGCTTCGGCACAAATTCATGATGGCGCAGGAAAGCGCGGCGGAATATTTAACTAAGCCCGATCTGCCCGCCGGAATGGAACTTATAGACCTTCCCGGCCATTTCTTTAACATGGTTGGCTTTCGCACGGCGGACGACGTTATATTCCTTGCGGATTGCCTTTCGAGCGCCGAGACGCTTAACAAATATCAGATAAGCTTCGTATATGACGTTGCGGCCTATTTGGAAACGCTTGAAAAAGTCAAGGGCATGCGGGCAAACCTGTTTGTTCCCGCGCACGCGGAAGCTGCGGCGGATATCGCCCCGCTTGCGCAGAGGAATATCGACAAGGTCCATGAGATCGCGGAGAAGATTGTGGAACTCTGCGGCGAACCGAGCATTTTTGAACACATCCTCCAAAAGCTGTTCCGGGAATTCTCGCTGGTTATGAGCTTTGAACAATATGTGCTTGTCGGCAGCACCGTCCGCTCCTACCTGGCGTGGCTCAAAGATAGCGGAAAGCTGGAGTATCGGTTTGAGGACGGGCAAATGCTGTGGAAAGTAATATAACGTATATAAAGCGGGCAGCTTAACGGCGCTCCTAAGTCTGTAACAAACCGTCATCCTGAGCGAAGCGAAGGATCTTGAATGTCTATATTAGGGCGTACGGGGTTAGATTCTTCGCCTTCGGCTCAGAATGGCAACGACAGGGTTTATCGACACGCTGAGAGCAGTCTAAATAGCTGCTCTTTTTTTGCCTTGAAACGGCAATATCACAGGCATATCAATAACGAATGTATGGTTATATGCATATTCTGATACTGGGCAGGGAAAATTTGCCCCCGCCGATATGGTGCGCGGATGGCGGCCGAATGTCTTGGGTTGCATGCGGCCAAAGCCAATCCGACTTTAGGGGAATAGTATGATACGTGAAACGGATATCTCTTTTGTGCCTCCGCAGGATGCGGGGCGGCCGCGTCCCGCAGCAAGCCTTGTGGTGATCGCCTACAATCATTTGGACTATACACGGCAGTGCATTGAAAGCATTTACAAGTATACCTCCCATATCGATTTTGAGCTGATCACCATCAACAACGGTTCTTCGGACGGCACGGAGGAATACTTTAACAGCCTGCCCAACCAGAAAAAGATCAGCTTCCCGGAAAACATCGGGGTATGCAAGGCCATCAACCGGGGGTTCGCCATGGCCGAGGGGAACTATACGCTCAACATCAGCAACGATATCGTGGTCACCACCCGTTGGCTTGATAACCTCCTTGCGTGCATGGAAACCGATGCGCGTATCGGCATGGCGGTGCCCGTATGCAACGCGAGCTGCAATTACCAGCAGATCCCGGTTCCCTACGGCACCATGGAGCAAATGCAGGCGTTTGCGGAACGTTTTAATAGGAGCGACCCGCACAAATGGGAAGAACGCCTGAAATTGAGCACGTATTTGGGCATATATAGAACCGAACTGCAAAAGTCGCTGCATGGCTTTGACGAGGACTTTAACCCCGGCAGCTATGATGACGACGCCATGTGCTTCAATATCAGGCGGATGGGGTACAAGGTCGTACTTGCGAGGGATACGTTTGTACATCATTTTGGCGCGAGGACGTTCAATGCGGAATACGCAAAGGACCCTGCGCTTGCCATCAGAAACAAGATCCTGTTTATCCAAAAATTTGCCGTGGACCCATACGTTGCGGGCCTGATGGACAGCGATGTGCTGGATTTGTTTTCCTATGACGGCGCGGCGAACAAAAACATACTTGCAATCGGCTCGTCCTACGGCGGGACCGCGCTTCAGGTCAAGAACGTCTGCCGTTATTTTGGCGGGGACAATATCCGGCTTTATTATCTGTCCGAACGCCCCTCCAACATGACGGAGCTGAAAACCATATGCGACGGATGCGCCTTCTGCCCATTGGAGGAACTTGAATCCGGTCTGGGGCAGAGAACGTATGATTACGTTCTGCTCGAAAGCACCACGCATGCCCTTCCGGGTTGGAAGAACGCCGTGAAATCGCTCTACAGGCTGCTTGCTCCGGGCGGACAGTTTTTGTGCACCGCCGCAAACGGCGAAGTGTTCCGCGAGCTCGTTATGCTGCTCCTGGATGCGGGAGCAAACTTAAAAAAGCACAGCAAAGGGTACTATTTGCTCTTTCAAAAACCCGAATAGCTCAATGCTGTGTCATGAAAAGCCCGTTGCCCCGCACATCGGGGCTTTTTTATGCCGCTTTTTATGCACGGATCATATATACAAAGGTTGCGGATGTTGTTTAACGCGGGTATTCCTGAATGCATATAGTGGAGTAGACGCCGTATGTTTGCGGCGCTGTACTGTATATATGGAAAGCAGGTAATCTGCATGAAAACAGTCATTCTTTGCGGCGGCAGGGGCACGCGCATGCGGGAGGAAACCGAATACCGCCCCAAGCCGCTTGTGTTGATCGGCGAACGGCCGATACTCTGGCATATCATGAAGATCTACTCCCATTACAGGCATAAGGATTTTGTCCTGTGCGCGGGTTACAAGGGAGATATGATCAAGCGCTACTTTATGGAAATGTGCTGGCGCAACAACGACTTTACCGCCGTGACCGGTCCGACTCCCACCATAGAATACCACACGCAAAGCAGTGAAAACTGGCGCGTCACCATCGTGGATACAGGCCTCGAAAGCCAGACCGGGCGCAGGCTGAAGCTGGTGGAGCGCTACATTGAGGATGATACGTTCATGCTCACCTACGGGGACGGGCTGAGCGACGTCAATATCCCTAAGTTGATCGAAAGCCATGAAAGATCCGGACGCATCGCGACCATTACCGGCGTAAACCCCATTTCCCCGTTCGGCGTGCTGCAGATGGAGGATGGCGTCGTGACCAAATTCAAGGAAAAACCGCTGCTGGAGGATACCATCAACGGCGGCTTCATGGTGCTCAACAGGGGCGTGTTCGATTTTATTCCGGATAAGAACTGCGCGCTGGAGGAAGAGCCGCTCCACAGCCTTGCCCTCGCGGGGGAAATTGGCGTGTACCAGCACAAGGGGTTCTGGGCCGCGGTGGATACCGGCAAGGACATTGAAAAAATGAACGGGCTTTGGAACGGGGGGGAAGCGCCGTGGAAGCTGTGGGAGTAACTTTCAAAAGCATGTTCGGCGGCGCGTACTTGAAAAAACGCGTGCTCGTGACCGGGCATACCGGGTTCAAAGGCGCATGGCTCACGCTTTGGCTGACCCTCATGGGGGCGGAGGTCATGGGCTATGCGCTGGACCCGCCCTATGAAAACGGCATGTTCGATTTGTGCAACGTGGCGGGCGGCATCATGGACGTGCGGGACGATATCCGGGACGAGGACGCTCTAAGCGAGGCCTTCTGGTTTTTTCAGCCCGAGATCGTGTTCCATCTTGCAGCCCAGCCCATCGTGCGGCTTTCTTACGACGCTCCCATGGATACCATGGAGGCCAATATCATGGGTACGGTCAACGTGCTTGAAAACATCAGGCTGTTTGACAGCGTACGCACCGCGGTGATCGTCACCTCCGATAAATGTTATGAAAACCGGGAGCAGCTTCAGGGCTACCGCGAAACCGACGCCATGGGGGGATACGACCCGTACAGCGCGTCCAAGGGCTGCGCGGAGCTTGCGGCGTCCGCCTATGAGCGCTCCTTCTTTGAAAAGCAGGGAAAAGGCGTCGCCACAGCTAGAGCCGGGAACGTCATCGGCGGCGGAGACTGGGCGCAGGACCGTATCGTGCCGGATTGCGTGCGCGCATTGCGTGCAGGTAAGCCCATCCATGTGCGAAACCCGCATGCCGTCCGCCCGTGGCAGTTCGTGCTGGAACCGCTCTACGGGTATTTGCTGCTGGGGCAGAAGCTCATGAACGATCCAAAGGCATATGCGGGCGCGTGGAATTTCGGCCCGGATGCTGCCGACGTGGCGACGGTAGGCAAGCTTGTGGAAACGCTCGTCGGCATATGGGGAAACGGCGCGTGGGAAGATCTCTCCATTCCCGGCGCGGTGCATGAAGCGGCGCAGCTTCGCCTGGACTGCACAAAGGCCAAGGAACTGCTTCACTGGCGGCCGCAGCTTTCGTTGCAGGAGGCGCTCAACGAAACCGTTTCGTGGTACCGGGCGGATTCTGCGGGCTTGCGTCCGCTCTGCATCGGCCAGATCAAAAGGTATTACGCCCGTGCCGCAGGCGTTGCTATAGAGAATGAGGAACAGAAATGAAACTGTCTGACTATATCGCAAAATTTTTAATCGGGAAAGGATGCACCCATGCGTTCGGGTACCAGGGGGGCGCCGTGACGCACCTCATCGATTCCTTTTATGCAGCGGACGGTATCCGCTTCATCGGCTGCGGGCATGAGCAGGGCGCGGCTTTCGCGGCGGAAGGCTATGCCCGCGTCACGGGGAGGTGCGGCGTCGCCATCGCTACCAGCGGGCCGGGGGCCACCAACCTCATAACGGGCATCGGAAGCGCGTATTTCGACTCCATTCCCTGCGTCTATCTGACCGGGCAGGTCAATACATACGAATATAAGGGAACGCTTCCCGTCCGCCAGCTTGGCTTTCAGGAGACGGATATCGTCAGCATCGTGAAGCCCATCGTCAAATACGCCGCCCGCGTCACCGACCCCAACAGTATTCGCCATGAACTTGAGCGCGCGTTTTTTGCCGCGCAGGACGGCAGAAAAGGCCCCGTGCTTCTCGATATCCCTATGAACGTCCAGCGCGCGCAGATCGAGGAAGGCGCGCTTTTAGGCTATGAACCGGAACCGGATACGCATGCGCCCATCAACATCGGGCAGGTAGTGGAAGCGCTCAGCATGAGCCGCCGTCCCATACTGCTTGCGGGCGGCGGCGTGCGGCTTTCCGGCGGGACGGAAGCCTTGAATATTCTTGCGCAATCGCTGCATATTCCCGTGGTTGCCTCCTTGATGGGGCGGGACGCCGTGGACAATACGATCCCGGAGTTCTGCGGCATGCTTGGCTCCTATGGCAACCGGTACGCGAATTTGGCGGTCGCAAACAGCGATCTTGTGCTTGCGGTCGGCACACGCCTCGATACCCGGCAGACCGGCACGCTTCCCCAGAGCTTCGCGCGGGAAGCGAAGCTTATCCGCGTGGATATCGACCCCGATGAGCTTTCCCATACCATCAAGCCGGATGAAGTGAAACTGCGGGCCGACGCGAAGATGTTTTTGGAGCAACTGGTGGCCGAGTCCCATTGGATCACATCCGATTGGAGCGCATGGCACGCAATCATTGCCGGGTATAAAGCCCGCTATCCCTCTTTTATAGAGCAGGAATTTTCCGACCCGAACTATCTTGTTTCCACGCTGGGCGGCTTCATGGATGGGGAGGAGATCGTCTGCCTGGACGTGGGCCAGAACCAGATGTGGGGCGCGCAGTCGCTTATACTAAACGCCCGCCAGCGGCTTCTGACCTCCGGCGGCATGGGGGCCATGGGCTTCTCGCTGCCCGCCGCCATCGGCGCGCAATACGCTGCCCCGCACCGCAAAGTGATTGCAATCGTGGGGGATGGCGGCATGCAGATGAACATTCAGGAGCTCGCTTTACTAAATAGGGAGCAAATACCTGTCAAGGTGATCGTGCTCAACAACCGCAGTCTGGGCATGATCCGCCATTTTCAGGAGATGTATTTTTCCTCCCGCTATTTCGGGACCGTAGAAGGATATGATGCGCCGAATTTTTGCGCGATCGCTTCCGCCTACGGCATCCAGAGCCGGCGGGTGGAGCGCATGGAGGATTTGAAGGCTGTTCAGGAGCTGTTACATGCGCCGGGGCCAGCCGTCATTGAGGTGACGCTGCCGCAAATCACCCATGTGTTCCCCAAGCTCTCTGTAAATCACCCCATAGAGGAACTGGAGCCGCCGGTGGAGCGTGCGCAATTCCTGCGGGATATGATCGTCAAGCCTTTTGAAAGAAACAGCAAAGGGGAATGAGCATGGAAGCGTACCAGACGTTTGTAAAGACCGTATTCGACAGCTTCAAATGCATGCACAAACATGAGTTGCTGCGCTGCATTCCCATTTATGACGATAACGGAGCGCTGGCAGGGCATCTCCGGCCCATCACGCGGGATTACCGAGAGTCTTTGCCGGGAAGCGCTACGCAGCTTGCTTTGTGGCGCAACGCCAATCCTTCGCTTTCCGCGGAGCCGTTTACCGCCACGGAAGAGACCACGAGGGAGTGGCTCGATCGCTATGTGATCGGCCGCTGGGACCGGATCTTATTCTATATCGTGCTGCCGGACGGCAGGCGCGTGGGGCATATCGGCTTTTCGAGCTTTGATTGCGAGGCGCGCTCCTGCGAGGTGGACGCGGTGCTGCGCGGGGAAAAGGACGCCTTGCCCGGAATGATGACGTTCGCGCTCCACGCGCTCATCCGCTGGGGGCTTGCGGCGTTGCGCCTGAACGCAATCGAGCTTCGCGTATTTTCAGACAACGCCCATGCCATTGCCTATTACAAACGGAACCATTTTGTCATTACGGAAGAAAATCTGCCCGTACCCGGGGTAAAAGGCAAGCGCTTTGTTCGTATGCGGCTGGATATTGCGGCATGGGAAACGGAGCAACATAGAGCGCCGGAATAGGCGCAAAAAATAACGGCATAAGCCTAGGAGGGCTTGTTTTGAATAAAAAGATCAGTTTTGCGGGGCCGTCCATTACAGATAAAGAGGTGGAACTTGTATACGATGCCGTTCAAAACGGCTGGTATGAAAATTACGATGGCTACATCAGGCAGCTTGAACGGGAGTTTGCGGAATACATCGGCGTAAAGTACGCCATTGCGACGTTTTGCGGCACGCATGCGCTGCACCTTGCCTGCGCGGCGCTTGGATTGAAGGCTGATGACGAGGTCATCGTGACGGATTTTAGCTGGGTGGCCACCGCCTATACGGTAGCGTATACCGGCGCAACCAGCGTGTTTGTGGATATTACGCCGGATACCTGGACGATCGACCCCGAAAGTATCAAAAAAGCGATCACTCCCCGCACCAAAGCCATCATGCTGGTGCACACGTTCGGCCACCCCGCCGAAATGGATGAGATCATGGAAATTGCCAAGGAACACGGCCTTGCCGTGATCGAGGACGCGGCTCCCGCCATCGGCGCGGAATATAAGGGGCAGAAAGTAGGCTCGTTCGGCGATTTTTCCTGCTTCAGCTTTCAGGGCGGCAAAATGGCGGTCAGCGGCGAGGGCGGCATGCTGCTGACGAACAACAAGGAGCTGTATGAGCGCGCGCTGCTGCTGGCCAATATGGGCCGTACGGACAGCAAGGCCGTATTCTGGAGCGATGAAATCGGCTACGAATACATTATGAGCAACCTTACCGCGGCGCTTGCGCTCGCGCAGCTAAGGCGCGTGGACGAACTGATGCAAAAGAAGCGTAACATATTTGCCGCGTACCACGCGCGTCTGAAGGATGCGGAAGGGATCAAACTAATCGTGGAAAGACCCTATTGCAGGAGCAACTACTGCTATCCGTCCATACTGCTGCCGGATGTCACAAGGGAGCAGAGGGATGAAATATTATCAGGGCTTAAACGCGAAAACATCCACGCCCGCCCCGCGTTTCCGCAGATGAGCCGGTTCCCGGTGTTTGAGCAGCGCTTCCCTAACCCCGTCGCATTGCAGGTAGAAGAACGCGGCATCTCGCTGCCTTCCGCATTGAATATGACGGAAGAGGATGTTGCGTTTGTATCCAACGCGTTGATCCGCCTGATGGCGGATGCGAGGGGGTGAGCGTATGGAACGTGAACAGCAGATTCAGCAGGAAATCTTAGAAAAAGTGGAGGAGCTTTACCGACTGCGGGAAAGCAATCAGGAATTCATACCCGGCAAGACTAGAATCCACTATGCCGGGCGCGTGTATGATGAAAAAGAGATGCAGGCCATTGTCAAAAGCGCGCTGGACTTTCACCTGACGCTGGGAAGGGAAGGTCAGACGTTTTCAACCGCGTTCGCGGCCTACATGGGCGCGCGGCACGCGCTTGTCACCAACTCCGGCTCCTCCGCGAACCTTCTGGCGATGAGCGCGCTGTGTTCCAAGAACATTCCAAGGCCGCTTGTGCCCGGGGACGAAGTGATCACAACCGCGCTGACATTCCCCACAACGCTCAACCCCATATTGCAGAACGGACTCATACCGGTGTTTGTGGACGTGGAGGAAGGGACCTACAACATCGACGCAAAGCTCCTGGAGAAGGCGCTTTCCAAGAAAACGCGCGCCATATTCTTTGCGCACGCCATCGGGAACCCGGCGGAAATGGACGCCATCATGGAATTTGCGAAGGAGCACGATCTTTACGTGGTGGAGGACGTCTGCGACGCGCTCGATTCCAGGTACGACGGCCGCCTGTGCGGCACATTCGGGGATATTTCCACCTACAGCTTTTACGCGGCGCACCATATGACCATGGGGGAGGGCGGCGCGGTATTGACCAACGATACCCAGCTTTACCGCCAGGCGCTTTCCCTTAGGGA
>JAFABA010000139.1 GCA_023426265.1 Bacillota bacterium | reverse complement strand
GGCACGCGCCGCGCAGTGGCGGGAGCGCAGGCAAATTTATTTCGCCTACGCGAACAATAAAAAGCGTTAGCTTTTTACAAATAGCAAAACCATACATGGAGGAGCAGCATGTTTAAAAACAAGGATGGAAAAGTAGCCGGGGGTAAGGTTGTCTTGACCGCGATCATCGCGATTATCGTGCTTTCCGTGGTGCTGGGCGCCGTCGTCGTGGTGCCTGCCGGGCATACGGGCGTGGTGATGACGCTGGGCCGGGTCAGCGATCTCGTGCTGCAGGAGGGCATGCATTTTAAAATTCCCTTCGCGCAGCAGGTGATCTTCATCAACAATCGTATCGTGAAGCTGGAGGTCGAGACCCAGGCGTTCTCCAAGGATTTGCAGACGGTTTCTGCAAAGCTTGCGGTCAACTACCGCATCGATAAGGGCATGAGCCAGACCATCTACCGCAACGTTGGGAACGCCTATGAAAGCGTAATTCTTGTCCCCGCGGTGCATGAGGTATTAAAGGCCGTCGTCGCGGAATATACCGCGAGCACGCTCGTTGCGGACCGCAGCACGGTTTCGGTGGAGCTCGACAACAACATGAAAGAGAAGCTCGCCAATTCCGGCATCGTGGTGGAGGATTTTAATATTATCGACTGGGACTTCTCGGATGAATACATCGCCGCCATCGAGCAGAAGCAGGTAGCCGAGCAGAACCTCATCAAAACCCGCACCGAGCAGGAGCAGGCGGTCGTCATCGCGGAAGCCACCGCAAAGCAGCAGGTCATCGCAGCGCAGGCCGCCGCGGAAGCCGCCGTAATCGAAGCGGAAGCCAAGGCAAAGCAGATCGCCGTCGAGGCGGAAGCGCAGGCCGAGGCCAACCGAAAGCTCGCAGAATCTCTCAACCAGAGCCTCATCGATTATGAAACCATCAACAAATGGGACGGCAAGCTGCCCACTGTGCAGACGGGCAATGGCGGCGCGCTGATCGGCGTGGATCTGCCGACGGAGTGACAGAGTTTGGAATTACGTTGAGGGCGCTGCCCTCAAACACCCGCTTAGGGCCGTTACGGCCCTAAGAACCCATCTCCGGAAATGCCCTAATAGGGCATTTCCGACATAAGGGATTCCAAAGGGACGTCACGTCCCTTTGGTGGGGTCAGGGGCAAAGCCCCTGAAAAGGGCTTATCAACGGTTTACGGCCGCACATCTGTGCGGCTTTTTTATGTGCTTTTGAGCCATAATTCCCCTTTGCGCAAATGTAAAATTCATGTACAATAGGAGGCATTGGGGGGTGTACAAATGCTTGCATCCAGGCTGGCGGAACAGATCACAAACGGCGCGCTTGATACGGAGCTTTCCCGTATCTATTCTGATATTCCCACGGCGCGCACGCGCTGCGCGAGCGTCGCGGCAGGGTATTCTAAGCGGTTCGGAGAACAGGATATCTTTTTGTTTTCCGCGCCCGGCCGCACGGAGGTGGGCGGTAACCATACGGACCACAACCACGGCGCAGTGCTGGCGGCGGCGGTGGAGCTGGATATGCTCTGCGCGGCGTCGCCCGCGGAGGATGGCGCGGTGGAACTATATTCGGAAGGGTTCGGCTGCATTCAGATCAACATTTCAGATCTTGGCATAAGGCAGGAGGAAAAGGAAACCTCCGCGGCGCTGATTAGGGGCGTCGCCAACGGCATGCGGGGAAAAGGCTACCGCGTGGGCGGATTTCGTGCATACATGGTATCCGATGTGCTGCGCGGGTCCGGGCTCTCCTCCAGCGCGGCGTTCGAGGTGCTGCTCTGTTGCATCCAAAGCCATCTGTATAACGAGGGGCGGCTTTCCCCGGTCGAGGCCGCCATCCTCAGCCGGTACGCGGAAAATGAGTATTTCGGGAAGCCCTGCGGCCTGATGGACCAAATGGCCTGCGCCGTGGGCGGGTTTGTAAGAATGGACTTTATGGACCCGCTTTCACCGGTGGTGGAACCGATCCCCGTTGCGACGCAGGGATATGCGCTGTGCATCACGGATACCCATGGAAACCACGAAGGGTTAACGGGCGAATACGGCGCGGTGACGGTGGAAATGCGCGCCGTGGCGCGGGAATTGGGCGGGGAAGTGCTGCGGGATGTGACGGAGCAGGCGCTTTATGAAAACGCCGCCCGCATCCGGAAAGAGTGCGGGGACCGCGCTTTCTTGCGCGCGGCGCATTTTTTCCGGGACCACGCGCGGGTGGAACAGCAGGCGAACGCATTGAAGGACGGGAACGTGGAACGTTTTATGGCCCTGGCGCGGGAAAGCGGGCAATCGTCGTTCATGTATTTGCAAAACGTCTACCTTGCTGCAAATCCCCAGCAGGAACCGGTGGCGGCGGCGCTTTGTTTGAGCGATCATCTGTTACAGGGCCGCGGCGCGTTCCGGGTGCATGGCGGCGGATTTGCGGGCACCATACAGGCATGGGTGCCGCTGGATTTGCTCGAAGTTTACCGCGCCGGAATGGACGCGGCGTTTGGCGTTGGCTCCTGCGCGGTCCCCGGTATCCGGGCAGTCGGCATGGCGCGCGTGCTGTAAGCTGTTTCAGCCTTTGAAAACGGCGTTATCAATAAATCAACGGAAAAACAAACAAGGAGGCGTCTGTCATGAGGAAAAAGGATGATATCGTATTCGATGAAACCGTTTGCTCGCCTGAGTTTCCGGATGGCTGCATCCCACCCGCCTCGGAACAATAATTAGAAAGCGCCTCATATGAGGCTGTAAGCGCCGGATTCTTCCGACGCTTTCTTTTTCTTGAGTTTTATATGCTTCCATGATGGAGGGAACCATGCAGAAAAAGGCCAGCCTTTTCTTGCTGCTTGGGGCGGTTGTTCTGGCCGCCCTCATGGTATTGTCCGTCCACAGGCCTGAGTATGTGGAAACCGAACATGCCGTGCTTGTAGATTTTGCCGCGCTTGTGCCTGCTGACGGGGTTGTGGAAGTAATGAATGGCCTCACCGGGCCTCCGAACAAACAGTTTACGGGCGAGAACGCGGTAGAGGTTGTGTTAACCGTACAAAATGCAGGGCTTATTCCGTACAGCGGCCCAAAGCATACGCTTGCTCCCGGATATCATTGGAGTGTTAGGTGCAAAGATGCGGAGGGAAATATTCTGTTCGGCCTCTATGTCAACAGAGAAATTCAATACTATAACCCTACTGCCTTGGAAGACCCCATGTATTATTCGCTTTCCGAAGAGGATGAAGCAGCCTTGCTTTTAAAAATGGAGGAGCTGTTCAATAAGCAGAATAAAGCAAATGGCCGCGATATTTCGCGGCCATCATAAATCGGCATTGTAAAGGGGCATACCCCTTTACCGGGGCGCGGGGCCAGAGTCCCGTCGTATATCCTGTCCTGTCATACCACCACGGCATCCACGCCCAGCAGCTTCGCCACCTTCAAAAACAAATCCTTATTATGCCCCACGCTCATGCTGCAATGGTGCGGCGGCGCCTCGCGGAACCACTTGTCCATGTAGCGGTCTGGGTGCACGCCAAAGTCCACCTGCGTCTGCGTATTGCCTATGTTCATGATCTCCCCGTCGGTCGCCATGCCTTCGGATATGATGAACTTAAACTTCCCGTCCCGCTGCTGTGTGAGGCCCAATGTGGTGACGGGGCCGTTTTTGACCTTGGCCTCCACGGAAATGCCCGCGCCCTTCTTGCCATGGTACACGCCCATGCCGCGCAGGATCGGCGTACCGTCCGCAATGGCAATGTGGAAGGGCCCGTCGTGGCCCAGCAGTATGGTGGAATTGAGGTAGTCTATGGTCACGATCTCGGAATAGCTGCCTCCCACGCCCAAAGCATCGCAGATTTTCATGGCGATGTCCGTCTTCATGTCGCCTTCGCCCGCGCAGGGAACGGAACGGGCGGTGAGCAGGGAGTGGCCCACGATAAAGCCGGACTGTATCTGCTCATACTCGTTGTTGTCCGCGCCATGGTAATAATAGGTCAGGGCATCGAGCTTGCGTTCTTTTACAAACTTCTCCTGCGCCGCGGCAACGGTGGCGGACCAGTTGAGCTGCTCCCCGGTGGGGATGCTCGCGATGCTGTCCGCGACGGGCGCATCGGAAAGCACGAAGAAGCGGTCCATTTCCGCACGCTTTGCGGCGATCTCTTCCGGTGTAACCGTGTTCATCACATGGGCGAGGTCGCACATCTCCAATATTTCCACGTGCAGGCCGAATATGGCCTCGTACATCGTAAAATCGTTGTACATGTCGAGCATGCCGCTGTAGTTGCCGCCTAAAAAGCCGAAGCGTGCGTTTTTGAGCATGCGCTTCACGCCCGCGGCGCGGATATACTCGGAAAGCTCCTTCCAGGCGAGCACGGCCTCGGGGCGGTCCGCCGTGTTTTCGTCGGCGAGCGAACCGGGGTAAGTTTCCGGCATGCCCAACAGGCCGTTGATGACCTGGATATCGATCCCCGCGCGGTTGCACGCGTAGGTGATCTCCGGCACGGGGCATGCCCCGCAGTTGGCAAGCCATTC
>JAFABA010000138.1 GCA_023426265.1 Bacillota bacterium | reverse complement strand
GGCCGCAAACAAGGCGGCCATGATCAGCATCAGCACGATACGCCCCTTTTCCGCGCCAAACCGGAACATCAGCGGAAGCATGACGCAAAGCATCAGCACGCCGGATATCCCAAGAAGAAAGAGCTGCGTGAGCAGCACAGAAACTTCTTCCCCGCCGATCAAGCCCAATAGAAACCCCGCGCACAGCGCGATAAAAAGTAGCAGCAGGCCCAGAATATACTTGGCGAGCACGAGCGTACTGCGCTTAACGGGCGCGCAAAGCGCCGTGCGGTCCCATTTGGCGCGCTCGTCAAGCGCCATGGCGGTAAACGGCAGCATGGCGGAAAGCACGACGATGCTTAAGGAATAGCTGCTGAAATCCCCCGTTGCGAGGATAAGCGCCACGAATACGATCAGGAACACCAAAAACAGCCGCGCCGTGCTTTTTAGATTGATCAGGTCTTTTAACAGCAAGCCTTTCATTGTTTTTCCCCCCTGGATAAAAACAGCATGATATCCTCTATCCCCGCCGCGTTGGCGAGCATGCCCCTCGGCGCGTCTGTCCGTTCCACAAGCGCCTCCACGCCGAACTTGTTGCGCCGTATGCCATGGATGCGCGCGGGATCGATACGCTTTAGCTCCCCTTCGGCGCATTTCAACACGCAGTACCGCTCCAGCAGCAAATCCTTCTGCTCAGAGAACAGCAGCCGCCCCTTGTGCAGGAACGCGATATAATCGCATGCCTTCTCGAGGTCGCTCAGTATGTGCGAGGAAAGCAGGATAGAATGCTGTTCGTCCTGTATGAATTCCAGAAACACATCCAAAAGCTCGTCGCGCACGATGGGATCCAGCCCGCTTGTCGCTTCGTCGAGCAGCAGCAGGCGGCTGCCGTGCGAAAGCGCCGCCGCAATGGAAAGCTTGCGCTTCATGCCGCTGGAAAATTCCTTGAGCTGCTTTTTTTCGGGGAGCGAGAAGCGCGCGCAATAATCGCGGAATACGCTCGGTTTCCATGTGCGGTATATGCGGGAGAATATGGCGTTGCAGTCCTTTATGGTCAGCGTGTCGTGCAGCCCCGTTTCGTCCAGTACCACGCCGATCTGCTCGAACACATCCTTGTTTTCCATATAATTTTCCCGGCCAAACAGGCGGATCTTTCCCGCATCCTTTTGAATCAGTCCCAATATCAGCTTGATTGTGGTGGACTTTCCCGCCCCGTTCTCGCCAATAAAACCCATGATGCAGCCCGCGGGCAAAGAAAATGAGACATTCTCTAGCGAAAAATCCTTATAGCGCTTACTCAGCCCTTCAATCTCCAATATCGTTCGCATGTAGGTCCTCCTCGTATAAAACCGCAAGCATTTCCTGCAATTCGTTTAATGTCAGCGCGCATTGCCGCGCAAGCGGCAAAAGCGCGCTCATGCCCTGCTCCAGGCGGCGCAAAAGCTCTTCCCGCATCAGCTGCGCATTGCTCTCCGCAACAAAGCTCCCCTTTCCAGTCATGGAAACGATGAAGCCTTCCCGTTCCAGCTCCTCATATGCGCGCTTGGTGGTGATAACGCTGATGCGCAGCTCCTTTGCGAGCAGGCGCATGGACGGCAAAGCATCCCCCGGCAGCAGCTCTCCCGAAAGTATCGCCGCCTTGATCTGGGAGACGATCTGCTCATATATGGGCGCATCGCCCGTATTGCTGATCAATATGCGCATGTTGCCCTCTCAAAATTGTATATGTACATTATATACAATATGACCTTTCTGTCAATAGGATTTTTGCCGCAATCAAAAAAGAATGCCCGCTATATGCCGGACAAATATGATATATTCGTTTGGCTTGCTGCCGATAAGCCGCCCGCGCGCTTGCATGCATGCCGAACTGCGCGGTATGATACAGGTACAAAATCTAACAATCGGAGGATAGGCTATGTCTATCACGCTCAATGACGTGCGTCTCGCGCACGAACGCATCACGCCCTATATCCGCCGGACGGACGTCGCCCAGGTGGCGCTGCCGCTGGGCGGGGAGCTGCATATCAAGCTCGAAAACCTGCAATATACCGGCGCGTTCAAGGTACGCGGCGCGTTCAACTGCATGCTGCAGCTGACGGAGGAGCAAAAGCAGGCGGGCGTGCTCGCCGCCTCCGCGGGGAACCACGCGCAGGGCGTGGCCCGCGCGGCAAACGCGCTGGGCCTCAATTGCACCATCGTCATGCCCACCGGCGCGCCGCTCTCGAAAATCACCGCCACCGAGCAGTATGGCGCGAAAGTGGTGCTCTACGGCAACACCTACGATGATGCCTGCTGCCACGCGCTCAAACTGGTGGAGGAGACGGGTGCTACATTCATCCACCCGTTCAACGACGAACGGGTCATCGCGGGCCAGGGCACGCTGAGCCTCGAAATTTTGCAGGATATCCCGACCGCCGGGCAGATACTCGTCCCTTTAGGCGGCGGGGGCTTAGCCGCGGGCGTCGCCATTGCAGCCAAGCACCTGGACCCCAGCGTGCGCGTGATCGGCGTGGAGGCCAGGAACGCCGCCTCCATGCGCGCCTCCGTTGACGCGGGGCGCATCGTCACATTAGCTTCCTCCAACACCATAGCGGACGGCATCGCGGTAAAGACCCCCGGGGACGTTACCTACCCGCTGTGCCGGGAATATCTCTATGATATCGTAACGGTGGACGAGGATGATATCGCCCGCGCGATCCTCTATCTTCTTGAAAAATGCAAGATCGTCAGCGAAGGCGCAGGCGCCGCGGGCGTCGCCGCCATGCTGGCGGGCAAGGTGCAGCCTTTATCCGACCGCCCCACCGTGGCGCTGCTTTCCGGCGGCAATATCGACGTCACAATGGTCGCCCGCATCATAGACAAGGGCCTTATCCGCACCGGGCGCAAGACGCTTCTCCGCACCACGCTTTCGGATAAGCCGGGGCAGCTTGTGAAGCTCCTCTCCATCATCGCCACCACCGGCGCGAACATCGTCGCCATTCAGCACGACCGCATGGCCGCCGACATGAACGTGACCGAAAGCGCCGTGGAAATCGAGCTTGAAACCCGCGACAGGCGGCATGTGTTTGAGATTTTGAGCACGCTGGAGGACGCGGGGTATAAGTTAACGTGATGTATATTTCAAAGCTCCTCTGATGGATTGGCAAATGCATAGGATGTATGCGCTAAAAGAGCAGGCTGGCTCCGCACAATAGGAGTCGGCCTGCTCAATCATTTGAAATTTATTAGCGGCCGATTATGCTCATAATCTTCCCGGTAAACGAGGATTCGTTATATTTAATCCTCAAATATTGGCTCGATATATTTTTTGATAAATTCGATTCTATCCTTTGCAGCCGGTATGAAAAGTGAAGCAATGGCAACGACCAGATTTTTCGCCGGGTTGACATAGATCACATTCCCGCCGTCTCCCATAGCAGCGTAGCTGTGCTCATTTCCGTCAACGATCCACCACAAATAACCGTAGAGCAGCTTATCCCAGCGGCTGTGCTCGGTCGTGCTCTCGTCGATCCATTCGGCAGATATGAGCTGCCCGCCGTTCCATGCTCCGCGGTTCAGATACAGCTGCCCGATTTTTGCCATATCCGCAGGCGTTATGAAAATTCCCCAACCTGCCGTATTTATCCCCTGCGGGTCGGCGACCCATCCGCTTTCGTGGTAATTCTTCACAATGGAGAGCTGTTCTTCTTTGCTGTGAAAAACCACATTCTGCGTGATATCGATCCCCAGCGGAGAAAACAGATTTTCATATGCGAATCCGAGCGCGGACTGCCCGGTTACGTTTGTAAGAATACCCGATAGGATATCCGGCCCTATGAGGGGCGTATACCGGAACTGACCGATCTTTCCCTTACCGCCTAAAAGATCAAGGGCGCTCTTTACCCAGCTTTCACTTGTAAAATACTTCGTGTACGGCGCCGACTTGTATTTGAACGGGGTGGTCATAGTCAGCATATCCCGTATCGTAACGCGTTGCGCCGTCTTTTCGCCTCGCTTTGGCGTGTAGTCCGGGAAAAAGTCCAGCACTTTTTGGTCGATGCTGCTGATATAACCTTTATCAATGGCAATGCCGATAAGGATGGAAATGATACTCTTTGTTACCGAAAACACATGAAAGGCGGTTTCGGCGGTGTATCCGTCAAAATAGTTTTCATATATTTTTCTGCCGTTTTTTTGTACAGTAATGCCCGCGATATTGCTATAGTCACTGTTTATTATTTTTTCAAGCTGTTTGATGTTTTCCTGATTCATACAATCAATTTTCTCCTTTAAAGTTATTAAAGGATATCCTTGAAACAAAGGGGTAGATTGATTAAAAAATTATTGCAAGACCTATTTTTAAATAATAAATAATCAGCGGTTCCAATACTTGTATATCGATATCATCTTACTGGTTAAGACTTATCCGCGTACCCTATCTCTCCTAAAATCCGCGCATGCGTCTGGAAGCGTAGAGGAGACGAGTGCTGCATTCATCCGCCCGTTCATGGGAGCAGTATGCTATAATATATGGCAATACGGGATGGCTGAGGGGAAGAAATACCGCACATGAAGCTGTTTAAAAAAATCATAAAAGCCGTTTTGTCTGTTCTGCTGATTTTTATTTTTGTTGTAGCGGGATACGCGGCAACACAGATCGATTTCTCGAATTCAAAAGACCTGACGGAATTTCTTACGGCAAATTACTCAAAGGCAGGCATACCGGGGATGGCGGTAACCCTCATCAAGGACAATCAGGTTGCCTATTTCAACGGTTTTGGATTTGCGGATATTGAAAACGGCAAGACCATCACGCAGGATACTATTTTTCAGGTGGCGTCCATATCAAAAACCGTCACGGGAACCGCGGTCATGCAGCTGTACGAGCGCGGGCTTCTGGATTTGGACCGGGATATCAACGCTTATCTGCCGTTTGAAGTGAAAAATCCGAACTTTCCCGAGGCACCCATTACGGCGCGCATGCTGCTGACGCATACCTCCACCATTTTGGATGATTGGGATGTGCTGGATCCCTTGTATATCTTATCTACAGGTGGAGGAGATTCAACGATCACGCTGAAAGAATTCCTGTCGGAGTATCTGACCCGGGAGGGGCAATGGTATCATCCGGATAAGAATTTTTATGCGCAAGCGCCGGGAACCTATTACGACTACTCCAATGTGGGATACGCTCTGCTGGGGTACCTTGTGGAGGCTATCTCAGGGCAGGATTTTAACGTATACTGTCGGGAGAATATTTTTGTCCCTCTGAAAATGGAGAATACCGGCTGGTTTTTATCGGAAGTCGATACGGAATTGATGGCAAGGCCGTATGAAAAGGAAGGCAAGGAACTCAAAGCGCTGCCTTTTTATGGTTTCCCAACCTATCCCGACGGCTGCCTGAAGACAAGCAGCCGGGACTATGCCAGATTTCTGATGGCCTTTCTCAATGGGGGCGAGTATGAGGGGCAGCGGATACTGCAAGAAAAAACGGTGGATGAAATGCTGCAATATCAGGTTCCGGAGGAGCGGCAGGGTTTGACATGGGACCTGCGTGCGCCGGAGGCTTTTCTAATTGACTGTAAAGAACAGCTTGTGCCTGGGCACAGCGGCGGCGATCCCGGCATTACAAGCTTCACTTTCTATCTGCCGGAGCAAAAAACAGGCGTTATTCTTTTTATCAATCAAACAGCGGAGTTGGAATTCAAAACCATAAATCTTTTACGTATTGTCAAGCGGATGTTCGAGGAAGCGCAAAAAACGGGCTGAAGCCACGGCTTCCCCGTTTTTCCTTGTTTATGCAAATTATCCGTGGTACCCCATCTCGCCTAAAATCCGCGCGAGCGTCTGGAAGCGTTCGCCCAGCAGCTCCCCGTCCTTGGCCAGGGCGCTGTAGAGTAGCTCGATGTCCTCGTCGATATGCTCGTTGTCCGTACAGACGGATACCGTCATGGCGTCCCCCTGCAGGCCGATCCGATCGATCTGCGGGTGCTCCGGGTCATAAAGCTTTTTGTGGCGGTAGCTTTCCTCCCGGAAGTACTGCGTGCCGCGCGCCACCAGTATGGCAAGGTCCAGCACGCGGTGCAGCGGCAGTTCCTCGCTCTGGCGGGACCATTTTTCGCCGGTGTAGCGCCACACCTTGGCGGAAGCGTCCACCCGCCCGCGGTCGTTCCACTGCGCAAGGCCAAGGGACAGCCCTTTCGCCTCGGAGGAATAAGCCGTGCGGCCGTCTACGCTCTCATAATTCTCGCTCACGATCACAGGCTTGTGCTTGAGCTGTGTCGGTATTTTCATGGAATAAATCCTTTCTGTTTAGTAAATTACTGCTTTAGTATCAATATAAGCACAATGTGCCCGGTTGTCAACAATTACGCCGGCATCCACGTCTTGATGTCTTACAAGGTCTGTAAAAGCGGAGTTTTGCTTCTGTGGATCGGTTGCTATAATGGTTTTAACAATGACGCCGGTCAGGAGGAATATGGCATGCGAATAAAGATGAGAACCGTTGTGATCGACTGCAAAGACGCGCACCTGACATCCGATTTTTACTCCAGGCTCCTGAATTGGGAAAAGACAGCGATTGAGCCGGATTGGATTTTGATGCGCGAGCCTCTTGGCGGCACCGGGCTGTCATTCCAAACGGAGCCGGGGTATTGCCGCCCTGTTTGGCCGGAAGAGCCGGGAGAACAGCAGAAGATGCTGCATATTGATTTTTTGGTGGATCATTTGGAAGAGGCGGTCGCTCATGCGATAACATGCGGTGCGGTAAAAGCGCCCGTTCAGTATCTAGATGGCGTTGTTGTTTTGTTTGATCCTGACGGCCACCCCTTTTGCTTTTTTACCGATCAGGATTACCGGTGGTAGCCGCTCAGGCTTTGAAAGCATAACAGATGCGCCCGGCTTTGCCGGGCGCTATAGTTTATGCACGTATCCTCTTATCGTATGGTGGGCGCATCCGGCAATATGGTTTCGATTTGCAGAAGTTCTTTGTCCGTAAAGGAGAGATTGTTAAGCGCGCCCAAGTTTTCCAGCAGTTGTGAAAGCCTGCTTGCTCCCACGCATACGGAGGTAATGGCGGGGTTATGTAACACCCAGGCGAGCGCCATCTGCGCCAGCGTCTGCCCGCGCTCCCGCGCAACCGCGTCAAGCCGCTTGGCTAAGTCCACCTGCGCCGTCGCTGCTTCCGGCGTCAAAGACGCGCTAGGCCCGCCTGCACGGGAATCCGCGGGGACGCCTTCAAAATAGCGCGAGGTCAGCACGCCCTTTGCAAGCGGGCTGAAAGCGATGGCCCCCACGCCCTTTTCCAGCAGCGCCTGCTGCGGGCCATGCTCAAATTCCCGCGCAAGCATGGAATAGCGCGGCTGGCTGATCAAAAGCCGCACGCCCATACGTTGCAGCATATCGTACGCCTGTTTCGTCTGCTCGGCGGAATACTTGGAGATGCCCACATAGAGTGCCTTGCCGGAGCGCACGGCGCGGGCCAACGCCTCCATGCTTTCCTCCAGCGGCGTTTCCGGGTCGGGCCGGTGGTGGTAAAAGATATCCACATAGTCCAGCTGCAGGCGCCTGAGGCTCTGGTCCAGGCTCGAAAGCAAATACTTTTTGGAGCCCCAATCCCCGTACGGGCCCGGCCACATATGGTAGCCCGCCTTGGTGGAAATGATCAGCTCATCCCGGTGGGAAGCAAGCTCCCGCTTCAGTACGCGGCCCAGCGTTTCTTCCGCGGCGCCCGGCGGCGGGCCATAATTGTTCGCCGCGTCAAAGTGCGTCACGCCGTGGTCGAATGCGCCGCAGAGGATGTCCCTGCATGTTTCAAAGCCTGCATCAGCGCCGAAATTATGCCAGACGCCCAGGGAAATGGCGGGCAGCTTCAGCCCGCTGTTCCCCACGCGGCGGTAAAGCATGGCATCGTAGCGGTGTTCGTCTGCGCGGTAATCCATATCGGCCTCCTGTATTACTGTTCTGCAGTGGCTGCCCTTTAATGTGGTTATCTTATCGACAACAACTTTTACGCATTCAAATAAATTGCGGTAATCGGAACGACGTTCCCATTCACATCATATAGCGTGACGTAACCGCAGTTTACAGGAATAACAGCGGCGAAAGGCTTTGTTGGGTCGATATCAATCCGGGTAACATGAATGCCGTCATCAAGTGTAATTCCTGCTACTTTGCTTTTATTCATTGAAATGAGCGCAGAACCGTTGGTATCATATGTGAACTCATGGATCCCATCCATAATGCCGCCCGAGCCGCTGTGTCGAAAGAAATAGCCGAAGGAAAAGCCCTCCCGGTTCACATAGATCGAATAGACATAAGCATCGAGCGTTTCATTATAAAAAATCATGGCGCCAAGTCTGTCGTTGGTTGCTTTTGATACCGCCCAAGAGCTGTTTATTCTTTGACTTTTTCTTGCATCCTGCTCGATATTGCCGGCAGATACTCCAAAAACACCGGCAGATAAGGCAATCACAAACAGAGCCGCAATGCAGATGGCGATAAAGATGATGATCCTCTTTTTCTTTTCCATCATATCGGCCCTGCTTTTCAAATTTATAGTCCTAGAGCGAATACAGCAGCGCTACGGCGTTGGCGCGGATGCACTCGCCGCGGCCTTCCGGGCCCGCGCCTTCGGTGGTTGTGGCCTTGAGGCCGATACGGTCGGGCGGAAGCTTCAGGGCAACTGCAAGAAGCTCGCGCATGGTGGGAAAGTGCGGCGTCAGTTTGGGGTGTTCGGCCACAACCGTGACGTCCACGTTCCGTACGCCATAGCCCGCGGCGCGCAGGCGGTCGGACACGCGCATCAAAAGCGTCAGGCTGGAAATGCCCTTGTATTTTGGGTCGCTGTCCGGGAACTGCACGCCGATGTCCCCCATGCCCGCAGCGCCCAGGAGAGCGTCCATCAGCGCGTGGGTCAGTACGTCCGCGTCGGAGTGGCCCAGCAGGCCCTTTTCAAACGGGATCTCCACGCCGCCCAGTACGAGCGCGCGGTTTTCCACCAGCAGATGCACGTCTTCGCCGCAGCCCACCCGCAGGCCCGCCTGAGCGCCAAGGCCCGCGGCGGCGGCGCATAAGTGCTCCTCCAGCCATACGAGGTCCTCGGGCGCGGTCAGCTTACGGTTGTCTATGGAGCCGTTCACAAAATGCACGGCATGTCCGGCATGGGCATAGAGGGTGCTGTCGTCGGTGGCCGGGAATCCTTCCTCCCGCGCTTTTTCGTAGGCGGAAAGTATGGACGCGTGGTCGAACGCCTGCGGCGTCTGCGTATGCAGCAGTTCCTCGCGGGGGAGCGCATGAACAGTTCCCGCTTCTCCCGGCTGCACATGCAGCACGGTGTCCCGCACGGGGATGGCGGCTACGCCGCTCCCGTACAGCCGCACGCTGTCGATGCATTCGTGAATTAGACCCGGCCGCGCAAGGCAGCGCGCCGCGTCATGGATCACGGCGATGCCCGGCTGTGTACTGAGCAAGCCCTGGTACACCGAATCCTGCCTCGTCGCGCCGCCGCAGCATACTGTTACCGGGACGCCCGCCCGCTGGGAAAGCTGCTCCGCGTGCGCGCGTGTTGCGTCGTTTACGACTATGACAATGCGGTTCACCCCGCCTTTTACCAGCGCCTCCAGGCTCATGTCCATGGGCGTCTTGCCGTTGGGCAGGCGGTAAAGAAGCTTGTGGAAGCCCATGCGCTGGGAATCGCCCGCGCACAGCAGGATACCTGTAATATTCCGGTTCCTCATTGGGCCTCCTCCAGTACGGTGTACATATCCGAAGCATCCGCTTTGAGCGCGTGCTCCTGTATGGAGTTGACGCGTACGATAAGGGCCTTACCGCCCAGGCGCAGGGAGAGTACGTCACCCACCTTGACTTCCGCGGAAGGCTTCGCCTCTTTGCCGTTGATCTGCACGCGGCCCAGGGAAGCGGCCTCGTTGGCGACCGTCCGCCGCTTGATCAGCCGCGAGACTTTCAGGTATTTATCCAATCTCATTGAAAGACCTCTCTTGGTTTTGAATGAAGTTACAGGCTGTTATAACTGTTGAATCGTGGCGAAAAAACATCGTTCAGGGGGTTCTGCCCAGGGATACATCCCTTGGGAAGCCCTCTTCGGAAGCGCCGATATGGCGTTTCCGCGGAGTAAGCGAAGCAG
The DNA here is from genome assembly GCA_023426265.1 of Bacillota bacterium. Lineage (GTDB taxonomy): Bacteria > Bacillota > Clostridia > Christensenellales > CAG-138 > JAEYLA01. The sequence goes on along the minus strand of JAFABA010000138.1, from coordinate 9,838 downwards.
AAGCTCAGTGCGCAAGGGCGTGCAAGCCCGTCAGGGAACGCACAACCATTGCAAACTGTGGGTCCGCTAGGCAGAGTCCTCAACGTACCTGTTTATGCGGCGTCCGCCGCGCCCGTACCGGACGGCGGGGCGAGCTGCGCGTCAAACCATTCCGAAAGCTCTGCGTTCGCCGCCTGCTCAAACGCGCCGATGAGCTCCGCCTTGGTGGCGATGCCATAGGCGTTATTTTCTATATAAGCGCGCAGGCCGTTAAAAAACGCCTCGTCGCCGATTTTTTCCCTTAATGCCGCAAACATGGCGGCGCCCCGCCAGTAGGCGGAATTCACATACGCGTCTTCGGTGGCGTAGGAGGAGAGCGAGCCGTCTATCCGGCTGCCCAGGGCCGCGCGCTCCACCAGGTAGCGGCTAGAAAGCGCGCCGTATACCGCCGTATTCCCCGTCCGCTCAAAATAGACAAGGCTTAGGTAGCTTGTCAGCGATTCGTCGAGCCAAGGCGCGTTAAACTGATCCGAGCCTATGATGCCGTAGAACCACTGGTGGATGACTTCGTGCGCGATGGTCAGCTCAAGCTCCAGCTCGCGCCCCGGCAGGTAAAGTTCCCGCTGCACCATCAGCAGGTTCGGGTACTCCATGCCCGCGTAAGTCATATCCGCCTGGGCCACGGTCAGGGTGGAATACGGGTAATTGCCCAGTATGGGGGAAAGCGTCTCGAGCACCTTTTTCGCGATTGCGGCGCCCCGCGTAGCGCTTCCCCCGCTCAGCGCGTAGGAGTAGATGGTAACGTCGCCCCGCGTTTCTTTGGCCTGCTGCATGGAAAGGCCCAGCATGCAGGCGAAATCGCGCACATCTTTTGCGGCAACATAGCTTGTGGTTATCGTACCGTTTTTCTCCGTGCCGGTAACGGCCCCGGTGGAAGCCAGCGAATATTCCGAGGGATAGGTGAGCGCCACGCGGTAATCCGCCACCTCGCTGTAGTAAGGGTCGCCTATGGGCGCGTAGCTGTCCGTTACCCAGCCGCCGTCCTGGTAGACGGCGAGTATGGGCAGGAAATTGCCCAGCTGGTAGCCAAGCTCGGTGCGGCCAAAGCGGCCGTCGCGTTCGGGAACATCCACCACAAATTCTATGGCGACCTCCGCGCGCTCCCCGGGCAGCAGTTCCTTTACAAAGGGCACCGTCAAAAGCATGCCGTCGTCGGATACCTTGAAATACGCAAGCTCCCCGTTCAGGCTGACCGAGGAGATGATGACGTCCCCCTTGTCAAAGTTACCGCCTTTGTAGCTGTTGGCGGCCTCGTTGTTGCCCGGCGCGGAAGCGCTCTGGTATGCGTTGGGATGCAGGTGGAACGGAAGCTCAAACAGCGTATCCCCCGTTACGTTCTCATACTCCACGCGCAGCATGGCATATAACCTGTCGTGCGAGGGCCGCAATTCCATCGCCAGCGCGTAGCTTGTGTTGGGCGTACCCATCGGCCTGCCCGCCCCGGTTTCTACTTCCTGAACGGGTGTCGCGGAAGGCGCGGGCGTAGCCGAAAGGCCCGGGGTGGGAGCCGCCTGTGTGGGGGAAGGTGAAGCCGGGGTTGCGGTTGGGGAAGGAGCGGGCGTACTTGCTTCTTCGCCGCTTGTGGGCAGCGTGAGAACGCCCGTCAAGAACAGGGCTGCAATAAGGGCGGCCGCGCCAAGCACAATGAACAGCCAGACAGGCTTATTCTGCGTATACCTTCTGCCGCCGAACCTGGGCAAGCCAACCCCTCCCTTTTTACGATTATGCGTGCGGGCGATTAACCCTGGTTTATCCCTTAGGGGATGTGGGGGACCGCCAAGAGGTGCCGGGCTTCTAAAATCGATTCACAGGATCGATTTTGGCTCTTCGACGACGGCCCGCAGGCTTAGTGCCGAGGCGTCCCCTGCCGAAGGCTCGCCGAACCCGCTCCCTTGGGGAGCCCGCATTGGATCAAATCTGACGATGCGTGTCAGATTTGCGGAAAAAGTGCGTGCAAACGCATTTTTAACATGTGGGAGGACCCACCAGCAAAGTCCGCAGGACTTTGTTAGTGGCTTTGGTATGTGTTCAGCCCGTACTGCGCAATCAGCGTCTGCAATGTGCCGTCCTCTTCCATGTCCCGTATCACTTCGCTTGCCATCATGGCAAACGCGGAGCTGTCCGTATAGGAGGCTGCCACATACCCCACCGAACCGATCGGCGTTTCGTGCAGGGAGAGCCCCTCTTCCAAAAGCCGGGGCAACTGTGCACCGCAGGCCGCGATAAACGAGATTTTTCCCGCCTTGAGCGCGGCGACAAGGTCCGGGTAGGAGGCGTAGTAGACCCCTTGCAGGGAGTTATCCCGTTTTTGGGAAAACGCCTTCCAGGCGCTTTCAGCAGCGCTTCCCTGTATCATGCCGAGCAGGCCTGCGGATAAGGAAGCCCGCTCATCCCCCTTGCGGCAAATGAGCCGCACGCTGTCCTGATAATAGGGCGCGGAGTAGGCGTATTGCGTATCGCCCGTGTCCCAGATCTGCGCGAACGCCAGATCGATTTCGCCGCTGGTTAGCTTGGGTTGCGCCGTATAGGCGGTAACGGACGTAAGCTCCAGCGACACCTCGGGCGGCAACTCCGGGAAAATACGCCGTGCCACCTCCCGCGCTATGGCGACCTCCAACCCATCCTCATTCTCAGAAAAGCCGGGCATATCCATGCGCACGCCCACGCGGAGCACACCCAGGCGCTGGGCACGCAAAAGCTCTGGCGTGTTTAAAAGCTGGTTTACGGGGCGCAACAAAACAAGCAGTAGCACCACAATGACGACGGGCGCCGCCACAAGGAGAAGGCGCAACCTGTTTTGCATCAAACCGGCCATATAGCGGACACGCCGCCTGTTACGCCGCTTTTGCATTCTACTCTCCCGCCATCTGTTTAATGCCGCTGATAACGTCCGCTGGACGTTATCAGCGGATTTTCCTGTAGGTTAAAAGTGCGTGAAACCGCACTTTTTTCGCAAATCTGACGCGCGTGCGCCCGAACGGCACATTCGGGTATTCTGCAAATGTGCAGCTAAAGCTGCACAACCAACCATCAGATTTGATTAAAGTGCGGGCCTTCCGCAGGGAAGCCCTCTTTTGCGGTCCCACACCCCCAAGGGTACCAAGCCGGCGTTCTTAATATTGGAAACCGCCCCGAATGCGTCAGAAGTATTGTATCCCATTTGCTTACGTCTGGCAAATGGTGAAAACACAATATTCATGGTACGTTCACAGTTCCCGGCAGCCCTCTTGTGTTGCAATGGTACGTCAAACGTTGTAGAATGAAGTAGTTATACGATATAATAGCGAAGCGTGCGCCGATCCATATATACGGGTGCACGCCGGGAGGTTTCGCCGTGGCTCTGGCTTTGCAAATGAAGAAGTTTATCAATTCCGAACATGCCGGGGATTACGTATCCATCGTGTTGCCGGGTTTTCCGGATAAAAGCGGCGCGGCAACGCCGGAAGAAACAAAGGTTCATTATCTGGAGGCGGGCGTCGGGGAGCCGTTACTGCTGCTGCATACCGTAGGGCAAAGCCTGTATACCTGGCGCAATGTGTTCAACTCCCTTTCCGAGCATTACCGGGTCATCGCAATTGATCTTATCGGCCACGGCTATTCCGGCCGCCCCGTGCAGTTTGACTATACCATCGCCGAGCATTCCGATGCGCTTCGCATGTTCATGGACGCGAAAGGCATTGAAAGCGCCCATGTTGTCGGCTTCTCCATGGGGGCCCTGTATGCGCTGGATTTTATAGCGAAGAATCCGGACCGCGTAGGCAAAGTCGTCCTGCTTTCGCCCGGCGGCATTACGCCGGAAATGCCCTTTGCGGTGCGCATGCTGCAAAGCCCGCTGTTCGGCGGCCTTGCGTGCAGGCTCTATAACCGTAAGACGGTGGAAAGAATGCTTTCGGAGTGCTTTTTTGATCTAACGAATCTCACCGAAGATGTGCTCGATTCTTACTTTGCCACAGTTGCCGACCCCTACTCCAGAAAGGCCATTCAGCTTTCCGTTCTTAACTTCGACGAGCAGGAAGTGGAAAAATCGCTTCGCAACGTGAGCGCCCCCGTATTGATACTCTGGGGCGGAGAGGACAAGTGGCACAACCCCAACAGCAGCGAGCTGTATCACGCCATATTGGAGAACGCGCAGTCCTCCGTCATCCGCAACGCGGGGCATTTGCTGCATGAGGAAAAGGCGCAGCGATTTGTGGACGCCATAATGGAATACATCCCCGCGCCGGTGGATTTATAAAAGCGTTGGCCGGGGCATACTCCTTTCTGGGCGCATTTTGGGCGGTAAGCCCGGCGCAAAAAGGAGGAAGGTATGAAGGGGCTTCTTGATACGATACAGGAAAACTGGGTGACGTATGCAGGGCATGCGCTCGGCGTCCTGGTGATATGGATCGTGGCGACAGTACTCTCAAAGGCCGTTTCCAGAATTATTACGGCCTCGCAGCACAGGCGGGCATTAAAGCTCGCTCCGGAGCGTCAGCGCAAAGCGGAGACCGCCGTCACCATAACCAAAAGCCTGAGCCGGTATATTATATTCTTTCTTGCCATCGCGGCTACCATCGGCCAGCTTGGGCTGACTTCCGCCATGAGCTCGCTGCTTGCGGCGGCGGGGGTCGGCGGTATCGCACTCGGCATCGGCGCGCAGAGCTTCATCAAGGATGTCGTTGCGGGCCTTTTTTTGATTTTTGAGGATCAAATGTCCGTGGGGGATTATATTACCGCCGCGGACGTCACAGGCACCGTGGAGGAAATCACATTAAGGACCACCGTGGTGCGCGGGTTCCGGGGAGAGATCAACGTCATCCCCAATGGCAGCATTGGGGTGCTCACCAACTTCTCCCGGGCAGATTATCTGGCCATGGTGGATGTGGCAATCGACCGGGAGGCGGATATCGCCCGCGCGGAACGCTGCATGCGGGAAGAGGCCGAAGCCTACGCGAAACAAAGCGATACCGCGCTCGATGCGCCGGAGGTCCTGGGCGTTACGGCAATCGGCGGCGAAGGAGTCACCATGCGCATGATACTTCGCGTCAAACCCATGGCGCAGTGGGCGGCGGAACGCGCGCTCAACCGCCGCATCAAGGAACGGTTTGAAAAGGAAGACATCTCGCTCGCCTATCAGCGGCTGGTCATCAAAAGCGACGCGGGAACTGAAAGCGCAGGTTCGGCGCAGAGTTAGGCGGAGGAAGCCATGATCGAACAGTTTGAGCTACTCGACCGCGTACAGATGAAAAAGCCCCACGCCTGCGGCGGAAACGACTGGACGATTATCCGCGTGGGTGCGGACGTGAAGATCAAATGCAATGTGTGCGGCCGTATCGTGATGATGGACCGCGTTGATTTTATCAAGCGGGGCAAAAAATTGCTCCCGAAAGGACAACAGGCATGAACGCTCCGGCAATGAACCGCCGTGATTACAGGACGCTGCAGGCTGCGGCGGAAGAGCTGCACAGCTCGGACCCTGAGTACAGGCGCGCCGTCAATCTGGATTTTCTGGTATATGTGCTCTCGGTGGTATTGATTGCGCTTTCTTTACGCGCGTTTATCGGGGAACCGGTGCGGGTGGACGGCCCCTCCATGCTGCCCACGCTGCAGGATACCGAGTACATGCTCGCCGAAAAGGTCTCCTACTACTTCCACCCGCCCGAACGCGGGGATATCGCCATCGTATTCTATCCCGGTTTTACGGTAAGCTGCGTCAAGCGCGTGATCGCCCTCCCCGGCGAGCGCATCTCCATATACGACGGCAAGGTGTATATCAACGGTGAGGAGCTTGACGAAAGCGAGTACTGGAACGATTATATCGAGGGCAACATGAAGGAACTCACCGTGCCCGAGAACACCGTATTCGTCATGGGGGACAACCGCAATATCAGCGGGGACAGCCGCATGCGGGAAGTCGGCCCCATTCCCTTTGAAAAGGTGTTGGGCAAGGTCCGCATGGTGATGTGGCCGTTCGGATCGTTCCGCACCATCACGCATGGCGATTATTAATGGCGAGAACAAGGAGACTTTGATGAGCCCGCAGCATGTTAACGCGCGTACGCGCAGGACCTTGCGCCAGGCAGCCGAGGAGCTGCACGCAAAGGACGCGCACTACCGCCGCACCATGAATGCGGACTTTGTTATATACCTCCTCATAGTCGTGCTCATTGCGCTCTCCATACGGCTGTTTGTGGGCGAGCCCGTACTCATAGAAGGGGATTCCATGTATCCCACCCTGCACAACGGGGAGCGCATCGTGCTCGAAAAGCTTACGTACTACCTGCAGGAACCCGCGCGGGGGGATATCGTCGTTTGCTTCTACCCCGGGCATGCGGTCAGCCGGGTCAAGCGTATCGTGGGCCTGCCGGGAGAGCGCGTCGCCATCCGCAACGGAGCCGTGTATATTGACGGCGGGCTGCTCGACGAGCGCGCGTACTGGAACGATGAGATCATTGGGGACATGGAGGAACGGCTTGTGCCGGAGGGCTCCGTGTTCGTTATGGGGGATAACCGCAACCACAGCACGGACAGCAGGGAGAGCAGTGTCGGCTTTATCCCGTACGACAAGATACTCGGCCGCGCCGTCCTCGTTTTCTGGCCGCCGGATGCCGCCCGCACGGTTCGCCATGTAACGCATCCATGAGCGTTTTTGCGTCAAGGTAAGTGCGCTTATGGTCATGCGGCTTACCGTATTCGATATGGGTTCCCGATTTTTCAGCGGCAAATTTCGCCGCAATGCGGCAAAAAAGGAGTATGCCATGCAGTTAAGCCGCGCCGCGCACAAAAAAGCGGAATATGCCCGCCATAGTTTTCTTTCGTGGCTGTTCGTGCTCCTGGAAGTGGCTGCGGCGCTTGTTGTTGTGTTCCTGCTTGTGCTTTTCCCGGTGCGGGTGAGCGGCAGCTCCATGGCCCCCACGCTGCAGCAGGGGGAAATCTTGCTCATCGACAGATTGACATTGTTTTTGCGTTCGCCCCTGCGCGGCGACCTTGTAATATTTGAAAACCCGGCTACCGGGGAGGAGCTTATTAAGCGTGTCATCGCCCTGCCGAATGAAACGGTGGAGATCGTGAACGGGGTTGTGTATATCGACGGCCGGATGCTCGACGAGGCCGCCTACTCCCCCTCTGCCGCCAAGGAGTTTGAACCCACCGTTGTGCCGGAGGGCGTCGTGTTCGTCCTGGGGGACGACCGCGCGGCAAGCCTCGACAGCCGCGATCCCGCTTTGGGGTGCGTTCCGCTCAACCTGCTCGATGGTAAAGTCCGCGTCCGCGTTTCCCCACTGACCCGCGCCGCGCTCTTTGCATAACTATCAATCAGATTTGGGTTCTTAGGGCCGTTACGGCCCTAAGCGGGTGCTTGAGGGCAGAGCCCTCAACGTACCCCTTTTTTGGCACTTTAAAATGCGAATACATATTAAAACTGCGGTAGCACGCGCAAAAACGTGGTATACTAAACAAAGCTGTATTTTTGAATAGGGATTTTATGCCAGCGCCTGCATGGCTTAACCAGGAGGAACATATGAACAAGCCCACATTTTATATCACCACCCCAATCTATTACCCCAGCGATAAGCTGCACATCGGTCATGCGTACAGCACCGTCGCCGCGGACGCCATCGCCCGTTACAAGCGCCAGACGGGGTACGACGTGTATTTTCTCACCGGCTCGGACGAGCACGGCCAGAAGATTGAGCGCAAGGCCGCCCAGAACGGCGTAACGCCCAAGGAATATGTGGATAAGATCGTGGCATCGTTCCAGGCGCTGTGGAAGCTTCTGGATATCTCGAACGACGGCTTTATCCGCACCACGGACGGTTACCATGAAAAAAGCGTGCAGAAGATATTTAAAAAGCTCTACGAGCAGGGGGATATCTACAAATCCGCCTACACCGGGCATTATTGCACGCCGTGCGAAAGCTTCTGGCTGGAACGGCAGTTGAACGAAGGCCGCTGCCCGGACTGCGGCGGCCCCGTGGAGATGGTGGAAGAGGAAAGCTACTTCTTCCGTATGAGCAAGTATGCGGACCGGCTCATTGAGCATATCAAGACACATCCCGAGTTCATACAGCCGCCTTCGCGCACCAACGAGATGCTGCAGAACTTCCTGCTGCCCGGCTTAGAGGACCTGTGCGTAAGCCGCACCAGCTTCAAGTGGGGCATCCCCGTGGATTTTGACGAAAAGCACGTGGTATACGTGTGGCTGGACGCACTCTCCAACTACATCACAAAGCTCGGCTTTTACTCCGAGGACGACAGCCTCTACAAAAAATACTGGCCCTGCGACGTGCACCTGGTGGGCAAGGAAATCGTCCGCTTCCACACCATCATATGGCCAATCATGCTCATGGCTTTAGGCGAACCGCTTCCCAAGCAGGTGTTTGGCCATGGCTGGCTGGTGCTCGACGGCGGCAAGATGAGTAAGAGTAAAGGCAATGTCGTGGATCCCGTCAAGCTGTGCGGCCGCTACGGCGTGGATGCGCTCAGGTACTTCCTGCTGCGAGAGGTGCCCTTCGGTTCGGACGGCGTGTTCTCCAACGAGGCGCTCATCAACCGCATCAACAGCGATCTCGCGAATGACCTTGGGAACCTTCTTTCCCGCACCGTCGCCATGATCGGCAAATACTTTGACGAAGTCGTCCCCGCGCCCACGGCTTCCGTTCCGGAACAGGACGACGCGCTTCTTGCCCTTGCGGAAAGTTTACCCGCCGCCGTGGAAGCGCAGATGAAGGACTTGAAGCTGCCCGAAGCTTTGGCAGAAATCTGGAAGCTTGTTTCGGCCAGCAACAAATATATCGACGTGACCGCCCCCTGGGTGCTCGCCAAGGACGAGGCGCACAAGGCGCGCCTGGGCACGGTGCTCTACAACTTGGCTGAAAGCCTCCGGTATATCGCGGTGCTCGTGCAGCCCTTCCTGACCGGAACACCCAAAGAGATGTTCAAGCAATTGGGTATTGCAGGCGAGGAACTGACCTCCATGGACAGCCTCAAGAAATTCGGCGCCTTAAAGCCCGGTACGCGCGTGCAGAAGGGCGAGGCATTGTTCCCGCGTATCGACGTCAAGAAGGAGCTTGCGGAACTGGAGGCGGAAACGCTCGCCGCTTTAGGCTCGGCCGCCGCGAAGAATGCGGCAAAGCCGGAAGATAAGAAGGCGGAAGCCGCGCCCGCGGAAAGCAAGCATGAGGAGGAAGGCCCGCTGCCCGAAATCGACTATGCGGATTTTGCCAAGCTGGATTTGCGCTTGGCGAAAGTCCTGGCCTGCGAGGAGATCAAGCGCAGCAAGAAGCTCTTAAAGCTCACCCTCAAAGTGGGCGATGAAGAGCGCACGGTGGTGTCCGGCATTAAGACCTGGTACCAGCCTGACGACCTTGTGGGCAAGACCGTGGTACTGGTCGCGAACCTCAAACCCATCACGCTTGCGGGCGTGGAAAGCCGCGGCATGATACTCTGCGCTTCCGATAAGGAAGACGTCAACCTTTCCGCGCTTACCACTATGGCACCCATGGAAGATGGGTTAAAAGTGAGATAAGAAAAGAACGTTGGGGCTTCTCCCACAGTTCGCAATGGTCGCGCATTCTGCACTCCCTTGCTCACTGGGACTGCGCCTCGCTTATTCCACCACAGGTGGCGCTCGGCTACGTCCCCCCAAACCTTGCTTCTTTTCTTTCCACGAAAGAAAAGAAGCAAAAGAAAGCGTAACAACTTGTCCAAGCGGCAGATGCCGCTTGGACAAAACTATATAGACGTAGGTTTTTCTTTTGCAGCTTTTCTTTTTGCAAAAAGAAAAGCGCGTACCCCTATTAAGAAAGGCAACTGCCATGCG
>JAFABA010000131.1 GCA_023426265.1 Bacillota bacterium | reverse complement strand
ACTGGAGCAGCACCGGCAACACCGAGGCCATGGCAAACTACATCGCGGAAGGCGCAAAGGGAGCAGGCGCCGACGTATCCGTATTCCAGGCTTCGGACTTTAAAAAGGACCAGGTGGCAGGCTTTGATGCCTTGGCCTTCGGCTGTCCGTCCATGGGCGTGGAAGAATTGGAGGACGGCGAGTTCGCGCCCATGTTCGACAGCGTGAAGGGTTCGCTTTCTGGCAAGAAGGTCGCCCTGTTCGGCTCCTATGGCTGGGGCGACGGCGAATGGATGCGCACCTGGCAGTCCGACGTCGAAGCGGACGGCATCTCTTTGGTTGCCGAAGGGCTGATCGTCAACGAAACCCCCGATGCCGAAGGCGAGGCTGCTTGCAAGGAACTTGGCAAGCAGTTGGCATAGGCCCAGAATATATTGAGGGCGCTGCCCTCAAGCACCCGCTTAGGGCCGTAACGGCCCTAAGGACCCATTCCCGAAAAGGCTCTAAAACAGCACGTTTTCGATGAAAGGAATCCCCGGGTGGGGTCCAGGGGCAAGGCCCCTGGAAAAAGAGCTTTAAACATCCGGATTTTTCTTCCGGATGTTTTTCGTTGCAAAAACAACGGATTAATCCCGAGCAAAACAGTATACTTTAGGTACAAAAGCGGAAAAGAATGGATGGGAGGTCGCGAACATGCAGCAGGAGCTGAACCTGAATGAAACCGTGCACGCATTGTGCACAAAGCATCCGGAACTCGTTTCGGTTTTGCAGGAACTTGGGTTTACGGATATCGCAAAACCGGGCATGCTACAGACAGCGGGCCGTTTCATGACGCTCAAAAAGGGCGCTATCATGAAGAACATCGACATGGACCGTATCCGTACGGCGCTTGAAGCAAACGGCTATACGGTGCAGGAGTAGAAAGGAAGAAGCGCATGAGCAAGGAAATCAACAACACGGAATACCGCAAGACGGTGATCGAGCGGTTGATCCGGCAATTGCATGAAGGCAAAAGCGTGGATGAAGTCAAGGCACAGTTTGCGGAGGCGTTCACCGGTGTTTCCGCGTCCGAGATTTCGGCGGCGGAGCAGGCGCTGATTGCGGGCGGCATGCCCGTAGCGGAGGTACAGCGTCTGTGCGACGTGCACGCGGCGGTATTCAAAGGCTCTATTGAAGAGATTCACAGTCAACCGCAGGACGCTTCCTATGAAGCGGGACATCCGCTGCAAACGCTGCGTCTCGAAAACCGGGCGCTGGAACGGCTGCTGGATGAAGAGGTAAAGCCCAGGCTCCGCGCATTCTTTCTGTGCAGCGGGGAGGAAGAGCGCGAAGCGCTGCTGGAAAGCGTGCGCGCGCTCACGAAAATAGACCTCCACTACAGCAAAAAGGAAAACCTGCTGTTCCCGCTGCTGGAAAAGCACGGCATCACCGCGCCGCCCAAGGTAATGTGGGGCGTGGACGATGAGATCCGCGGCCTTATCAAAGCGGCGCTGCTTGCGCTGGAGGCCGGAAGGGGCGGGGAAGCCGTCCATTCGCTGGAGGAAGCGATCGCGAAAGCCGGCGAGATGATATTCAAGGAAGAAAACATCCTGTCCCCCATGCTGCTCGAAACGCTCTCCTCTGATGAATGGGCGGGGATTGCAAAGGAACAGGGAGATATCGGCTATTTCTTAATCGCGGCGCAGCCTGTCTGGGCCCCGAAGGGTGCGACGCAGCAGGAAAGCAAGCCTGAGCTCACGGCGGGACAAATCCGCTTGCCTACCGGTGTTTTCTCTGTAGACGAACTGACGCGCGTGCTCAATGCCCTGCCATTTGACATCACATTTGTAGACGCGGAGGATACCGTTAAGTATTTTTCGGAGAACAAAGAGCGCATATTCCCGCGTACCCGCGCCATCATCGGCCGGAAGGTGGTCAACTGCCACCCGCCTGCCAGCATGCCCGTAGTGCAGGGCATATTGGATGACTTCCGCGCGGGCAAAAAGGAGCATGAGGATTTCTGGATTCAGATGGGCGGCCGCTATCTGCTGATCCGCTACTTTGCGGTACGGGACGATGAAGGCAAGTTCTTAGGCACGCTGGAGGTTACGCAGGATATCGCGCCCATACAGGCAATCACCGGAGAAAAGCGGCTGGTTTCCCCGTCATAAGGAAGACTGGGACCTCTATAACGGACAGACAGAAAGGAAACGACCATGAGCATTTTAAAGAATATCGAGCTTGCAACCGTGCTGCCGCTGGCCTCGCTTGTGCCCTATCAGCCCGGCCAGATCATCAGCCGCACGCTGGTGCAAAACAAGGCGGTTTCCATTACGCTGTTCGCCTTTGAGGCGGGCGAGGAGATCAGCACCCACGCTTCCGGCGGGGACGCTCTTGTTATGGCGCTCGATGGCGCGGGCGTGATTACGATTGAAGATACGGAATACCAGGTGAAGGCCGGGGAAAGCATCGTCATGCCCGCGGGCAAGCCCCACGCCGTACGCGCGGAGGAACGGTTCCAGATGCTTCTGACGGTGGTGTTTCCGCAGTAGGGTACAAATAATAAAAGAGCCTGCTGTTAAGCAGGCCAATACCATTGAGATATCTTTTTTCAGGGGCTTTGCCCCCGAATCCCTACCAAAGGGACGTGACGTCCCTTTGGTAACCCGAATGGGTTCCTAGGGTCGTTACGTCCCTAGGCGGGGTTTGGGGCAGAGCCCCAAATATCCTATTTCTCATAATCCAGCACCAGCAGCCGGGCTTCGCCCAGGCTGCCCGGGGTGATGGTTGCCTCGCTTTGGTTGAGCTTGTGGATTTTGCAGTTGCGTGCGATGGACAAAAGCGGCTCAATGCCCAGGAGGGTCTGCTTGAGCTTCAATTGCGCGGTCTGGTAGTGCATGGGGATGAATACGCGGGTGCAGGTGCGGTTCGCGATCTCGCACGCGATGGGCGGGTCGATGGTATAGGTGCCGCCCACGGGGCAGAGAAGAACGTCAAGCTTGCCCAAAGCGGCAAACGTCTGGTCAGAAGGCAGCACGCCAATGTCGCCCAGGTGCGCAATGCGGAGGCCGTCCAGCTCAAACAGGAATATCAGGTTGCTGCCGCGCTTTTTGCCCTCCACCTCGTCATGGAAGGAGGGAATGCCGGTGATGTGAATTCCGTCCCTTTCAAACACGCCCGCCTCCCGCAGCACCACGGGCGTACCCAAAATGGCTTTCAGGTAGTTGTGGTCGGAATGCTGGTGGCTCATAGTGACGATATCCGCCTCGATATCATGAAGCGTATAGCCGGTATCCGGGTCGCAGGGATCGGTAAATATTCTCAGGCCGTTCTCCGCTGTCAATAAAAAGCTGCTGTGTCCGTACCATTTGATATTCATTGCTGTTCCTCCCGTTCCTCAGGCTGCTCAGGCGGCCCGTAAAGTGTGATAAGTCCAAGGGTAAGAATACGTAAGCCTAACTCCGCCACATGCGCGCTGGTTCTGCATAAACCCGGCCTGAGCCTTGGCAGCACGCTGCGCGTCATACACAAAAGTGCGTCGGAAGCGGCTAAAAGCCTCAGCCGCAGCCCACGGGGATGCTGTAAGCGCTCCGGTATGGCAAGCGTTAAGAGCAGCGCGTTCTGCACGGCGGGGTTCTCCGGGCAGCAAGGGGCGCCGGTCGCCTTCCTTGCAAGCATCCACATCCGCCGTATGGTGTAATTGATCCGTGCCCGCGCGGCATCGTCATGCGGGGCGGTAGGCCCCGGCCCGGGGACGGGTTCAAAAGTGCTCAGCGCATCCTCTAGCAGCGCGGTATACAGCTCCCCGGTCAGTTCAAAGAACAGGTGCCCGCCGCCATGCGTGACGCGCGCGATGGGAGAAACGCCGAGATACTTGAATGCCGGGAGCTCCTTCTGCAACTTGCGGCACAGATCCCCTGCATCCGCCTGAAGCCGCAACGGCGCCGCACACCGTACGGCAACGCCTTCCGCCGGGCAGTCCATTTCATGGGAGTATACGGTTTTTCCCGCAATCTCTCCGGTTATCGAAGCAAGGTAAGCACGCAGCTCTTCCAATTGACCGGTCATGCGCAATTTACCCCTTTTTATATATTATAACAGGATACTGTACGAACCGGGCCTTGTCAAATATATTTGCAGGCCATCCCGAGAGAAACTGCATTTTACTGCAATCGCTTGTGGGAGCGGCCGCATTTGGGTATAGTAGTACTATCCTATTATCAAAGCGAGGGCCTCATGCAAAACATGATTTATTTGAGCAGCGTTTATGATCCTTACCATAACCTTGCGCTCGAATCGCTGCTCTTCGATGCGCAGGGGGGGAGCTGCACGCTCTACCTGTGGCAGAACCAGAATACCGTGGTGATCGGCAAGAATCAGAATGCCTGGAAGGAGTGCCGCACGCAGATTTTAGAGCAGGAGGGAGGGCATCTTGCCCGGCGCTCCTCCGGCGGCGGGGCGGTGTTCCATGACCTTGGCAACCTGAACTTTACCTTTATATTACCCCGCCGGGCGTATGACGTACACAAACAGCTTTCCGTTATCCAGCAGGCGGCGGCAAAGTTCAATATTGAGACCGAGTTTACCGGCCGCAACGATCTTGTGGTAAAAGAGAGCGGCGCGAAATTCTCCGGCAACGCGTTCCGCTTCAGCTCGGACGTCGCCATGCACCACGGCACGGTATTGATCGATGTGGATATGCAGAAGCTTTCGCGCTACCTAGCGCCCCCGCCGGACAAGCTTTCCGCAAAGGGCATTGAAAGCGTGCGCTCCCGGGTACAGAACCTGCATGACCTCAACCCCGCGCTGACGGTGGATACCATGAAGGACGCGCTGATTGATGCGTTTATCAAGACATACGGCATCGCCCGCGTGGGGCAGGAATTTCAGCTGGATGAAGAAAAACTTGGCGCGCTCACGGAGCTGTACGGCTCCTGGGAATGGAAAATGGGCAGGACGCCGTCGTTTGATATCATACTGGAGCAGCGCTTCTCCTGGGGCGGCATCGAGATGCAGCTTTCTTTGAGCAAGGGCTGCATTGTGGACGCCAAAGTGTATTCGGACGCCATGGATGAGGCGTTTATCGAGCGTATCGCGCCGGTGCTTCTTTGCTCCCCCTTCCAGTCCTATGAGATGGCGGAGCGCATCCGTGCTTTGCGGCACCAGCAGGCGGGCGAGCTTGCGGACTGGATATTGGAAAAGGGGTTCTAGCAGCAGGCTTTCAAAGGCGCTCCTCCTAAGCATTCATAGCTTGCAAACCACGCAGGGCTGCGATACAATCGCGGCCCTGCGTCTTCTTTCTTGCTTACGCTGCGCTGCATCCAAGTGCCCGAATGTCATAACGCGGGCATATACTATGCTGTAAGCAAGATAGGACAGAGGTGCGTTATGAGCTGGCAGGAAAATATACGTCTCCTTTGGACCGATCGTCTGGTTTGGATCCAGCACTTTTTGATCAGCCTGATATTCAGGCTTCGGGATTTGGGTTATGTGACGATACGCACCATACAAAATACCATCGATTTTTCGGGGCAGCTCACGCCTTTTTATGGCCCGGACAAGGCAAAACGATATGAGGCTCTGCTGGCGGAGCACATCCTGCTGCTGGCCGAATTGGCGTCCACAATAAAAATCGGCTTCGATGTCTCTATGCAGCTGTCAAAAATGCAGGCAAACGCAGACGACATCGCAGCCCTTTTTACCGAATTAAATCCTTATTGGAATAAGGCGACATGGCAGGAAATGCTATATGTCCAGTATCAGCTTGAAGAACAGCTGATCAGGCAAATCAATGAAGATAAACTCTCCACGTCGATTTCCACCTATGATGCAATCTATCAAAATGCTTTAAAAATGGCGAACTATATGATCGACGGGATAACGGCGCAGTTTCCGCAGTACGCGTATCCCACAGGCACCGCTGTTGTATCTTAGGCGCCATCCATAACCGGGCGGCGGCATATTGACAGGCATAATGATCTGCTATCCGGAGAGCCTTTTTAACAGCCACCCAACCGTATTGACACCTCTAAATTGCCATCATCGTTCATCATAATTTCACTGTTATTCCTATAACTATGTATGCGCGCTATGGTATACTGGTAGCGGATGGTTCGAATACCCATTACGAATGACGAGGGTGCCATGAAGCGAAGCCTCTGCCTGCTTTTATCGCTGATATTGCTTACACTTGCGGTTCCGGCCTGCAAGGCGCCGTCCGCCGCGGACGCGCGGGACGCGTTTTTAACTTTCATCAACGCGGGGGAGTACGGCGCGGCGTACGACATGCTGCATTCCTCTGTGCGGTACGA
>JAFABA010000175.1 GCA_023426265.1 Bacillota bacterium | reverse complement strand
TCTTGCGCGGCCTCAGTGAAGAACCCGCCGCTGGACATTACATAGTTCATCACATATGGATACGCATAATTCGTGCCAATCATGGCGACGGTGCCGCGCCTGTGTTCCGTTTGCGCGGCCGCCGTTTGCCGTATTTCATAGGTCAATTGAAACGCTTCCTCGGAAAACTCATCCAAAACTTCGGGGGCGAGCGCCCTGGCGGTGAGATCGGCGGGCCACACCAGCAACTGGCCTTGATATGCTTTTTGCGCCGCATGCGCGGCAAGCAGCGCCAATGCGGTCAATACCGTGAGCAGGACGGGCAACAAAACCGCATTTGCTTTACTGTTCAAAGAAATCACCCGCATTCGAAAGCACAATGGCGTCGCCCGGCGATATCGGCTTATCACTGACCAGCGCAATCGGTTCAAAGAATGTAATTCCCCGGATCACCGCTGTATTTTTGGAGTCGGAATCTCCAATATAAACATCCAGCCTTTCCAGATAGTACTCTTCGCCTAAAATGCCATCTCTGCGCTTGATCAGGTTCAGGAAATACCCGTCGTTATCCTGGTTGATTGCTCCGTTTGGAACCAGCGTGTACGCCGTTTCGCTCCTTTTTTCAAAAGTCACTTCAAATGTCTCCCCGGCGGTTACCTCGCCTGAGCCGATGGTAATGATAGCGCTCTTCCCCTGCGCTTGCGGAGTAACATAGTCCACAACGCCTTCTACGGCATGGGTTGCATTGGACAGCTCCACAACATCGCCGGAAGTAACGAAATCATTCTCCAGCGAAATGCTGCATTCCACCTGAAAGCCTTCGTCGCTGCCAATCGTAGCGATCTGCTGCTCGGACCGAATCGTTTCCCCCTTGTTGATGGGAACGGATATCACCGTTCCGTCCAATGGCGCGCTTATTACAGAGTTTTCATCAAAATCTTCCAGCGTCTTTTTATAGGACTCCTCTTGCAGCGACAGGTTGTCGATATCAACCTGCTTGGAACTTTTGTCCAATTTCAGTATTGACAGATCCGCTTCATAGTCCTTGAGCTTTTCTTCCCGCTCCTTTTCCTTGTCTTCGATAGATTCCCACGATTCCCGCGCCTGCTCTTCCAGCTTCCGTCTCAATTCTTCCCGCTTGAGTTCAAGCGTCTCAATTTTATTCTCCGCTCTTTGCACATCAAGCTCTGTCGCCTGGCCGGCATCATATTTCGCCAACACATCATCAAGCTCCAACTCTGCCTGCCGAATTTCGAGTTTGATCAATTCCAGATCATAGTCGGAAACAGGTTCAATTTCATATACCTCGTTTACCAGCCCGTCTATTGCGCGCTGCAGCTTTTCTATTTTAAGATTGATGTTTTTGATGTCGTTGTTCAGCCTTTTCCGCGAATTTGCGATCTCCTCCAGCTTGCGCCCGGTCTCGTCACGATCAAACGTAAGGTTATAAAGCGGCTGGCCCACCTTGACCGCATCGCCTTCCTGCACCAAAACCTCGGAGACGAGACCGCCGACAGGGGCATATACGTTTTGCGTTTTTGCATAATCCGCGACGCCCGTGCCCAGTTCCAGCTTATTTAACCGCCCGTTTTCCGGCTTCACGGCGGTCACGATGGGCAAATTGTACCCATATATCGTCTTAGAAAAGAAGATCAATACGAATAGAATAACGAAGAAAATAACTCCGATCATCTTCTTGTAGTCGCGTTTTTTCATAGGCACCAATCCGCCGGGCTGGGCGTCCCGCCGGCTTGCGGGAGGCAGCTCGATTTTGTCCTCCTCTGAGGATGTGTTGATCACAATTTCTTTGCTCATATTATTTTACTCCCGATAACTCGATGCCCTTTTCCAAATCCTTCTGCCCCAGCGTTAAGAACCAGAACGGCAGGAACATATAAACGCAGGACGCGGCGAATACCAGCCCCATGCGGCCTTCGGCGATCCTGGACAAATACACGGATAAGGGCTCCTTGGCGTAATCGTTTATGAAAATGATCGCTTGCTCGATCAGATTCCAATACTCTATAAACGTCAGCATCAGCAGAGCCGCAATGGATGCTTTCAGTTGGGGAATGACGATGCGCCAAAATATGTACCAGTTGCCCGCGCCGTCCATGCGTGCCGCTTCAAAATACGCCGGGGGAATCATCTTCATGCTCTGGCGCATCAGGAACACGCCGAAAGGCGAAAATATGCCGGGGAGAATGATGGCCAGATAACTGTTTTCTATCCCCAATGCGTCGGCCACAATATAGTTTGGCACCAGGACAGCCTGTAACGGCATCAGCATGACCACGATGTAAACCGCAAATGCAATTTCTTTATAGCGCCATTCCCAAACGGCAAAACCATAGGCGGTCAGAAGCGAAACGAAGAGACTTCCCAGCGTTATGGGCAGCGCGATTTTTAACGAATTTGTCAGCAGCACCAGAAACACCGGCTGGTTGATCAATACTTCCGCATACTGCCAAAGCCCTGCCTCATCGGGAATCAATTCGATTTGTTGAAACTTTTCCTCAATGCCGTCCATCAGATCAAAGGATGTCAGGGCGGATGTATAGTTCAGCGAGATTTCCGTCTCAGTCATGAATGAGTTCGTAAACGTTACAATGAGCGGCAGCAGAAAGAGCACGCCCAACAGCAAAAGCGAGGCCGTGGTCAGTTTTCCCTTAAATTTGCTCATGATGCCGCCTTCCTTTCCAACCGCAGCAGGGCTTGCGAAAAAACAGCGACAATCACGACCAATGCAGTAGTGGCAGTAGTCAAGCGCGGATAGTTCAGCGATGCAAACATGTTGTTCATAAAATGCTGCAATGTATAAATGCTCTCATGCGGATATCCGCCCGTTATGAGGTATATCTCTTTAAATACCTTGAAGGAGTTAATGATGGACATGATGAGCACAAGCACGGAGGTTGGAGCCAGGTGCGGCACGGTGATGTGCCGGAATGCCTGCCATGGCTTCGCGCCGTCCACGGCGGCGGCTTCGTAATACTCTTTGGGGATATTGTTCAGGCCCGCGAGAAACAGCACCATGTTATAGCCCAGGTTCTTCCACACAAAGATAACTGTCATGACGAAAAGGGCAAGTTCACTATCCAGCCAGTTGATTTTCGCAACGCCAACCGCATGCAGCAATCCGTTTAACGCGCCGTCGTAGGAAAACAGAGCCTTCCAGAAGGAGACCATGGAACCGGATGGTATTACCAGAGGGATAAGAAATATGAGGGAAAACAGCTCCTTGCGCTTCTTCATTTTGTTAATGAGCATTGCTACTCCCAGGGAAAAAGCCATGTTAACCGGAACCGAAATGCCTATGAAACGCAGCGTGTTATAGAGTCCCAGAAGATACGCCTTATTCCGGAACAGCTCGATGAAGTTGGTTAACCCCACAAACGATCCGCCCACCGGTTTATCCATGAACGAATAACCGAGGGATATGAAAAAAGGAAGGATATAAAATACGAGAAACCCCACCTGCCCTGGGATAAGGAATGCTATTCCGGATGTGGTGCGCCGCGGCTTGATCAAGCCGCGCGCACCACGCTCATCATTTCTTTTCGACAGCGCCTTACTTTTTTCAGGCAGAATGCTCTTCATCGCGCAATCCTTATTCGTTCAGATAGAGGTCAACCTTGTTTTGCAGCACATCGGCGACTTCTTCAGCCGTCTTTGAGCCGTCAAAGTAATACTGCACCCCAGCGTTGATCATGTCGTTTATCAGCGTATCCGTCCACGTGTAGCTGTTGATCTGATCGGACAGCTGTTTGATTGCTGTGAGATAAGCATTGAAAGCTTGCTGCTGCTTTTCATCCAGCTCCTCGGCTTGCGCACCCATAAAAGATCCGCCGAAGACGCTTTTGGCCTTTTTTTCAAGCGCCGCGTTCAAAACCGGAAAGCTGCGGGGCGATAGATTGGTATTGAGCTGCATTTCTTCGCTGAGCAGGAATTTGATAAAAGCCCATGCCGTTTCTTTATTTTGCGAGTTTGCGTTGATGCCATACGCCTGCCCGTATGTGAATGGCACGGTCCCGTCGGTGTTTGCGTGAATGCCCGCAATTTCATCATCATCCTCGATGCCGCGGTTTTCACCGGCCATTACCATGTTAGTTTTTCTTCCGGTATCACGGGTGAATTGGTTCAGGAGCGAAAAAGCCGATTGATCCTTGAAGTGATACCTGTCGGTCGGCGCTTCGACCGCCTGTTTCATCCTATCTTCTCCGTTTGCCGCCTGGCTGCCGACGCCTTTGGGAATATAGCCCTGCTGCGCATATTCGGTCACCGTATTAAGAAGCCCAGCGAAAGATCCATCTGCAAAGTTGGCCGTTTTGTTCTGGATGTCCACAAAGTCCGTGTAATGATCCGTAAACAGATCCTTCCACATACCTCCATTGCCCATTTTCTGATAATCCGAGGTGTTGAAGATCTTCGCGCTGCCGTCATAGAGGTCTTTGGCCAGATCAAAAAGCTGCTGTGTGCTGAACGCGCTTTGGGAGCCAAGGCTGCCAGCATCCGGCGAAATCAGCGTGCTGTCATAGGCAAAGTAGTCAAATGTATAATCCACGGGCAGGAACCAGGTTCCGCCATTGTATTGGATTGCGTCAAGTATGTTTTCCCGATACGCCGTACGGTCAAACTCGCTGTCCGCATTCATGTAGCCGGTCAGATCTTCCAGTTGCCCGCTTTGGGCGTATTTGTGGGCGGGCAATACATCCATCGCATACACGTCGGCTCCACCGCCGCTCATCATGGCGGTATTCACTTTGCTGATGTAATCCTGCCGCCCCTGCGGATCGTCCTGCATCTGTATCGCGGTAATGTTTTGGTTGCCCTGACCGGAAGTTTTGACTTCCGGCATGGCGGAGAACGTCTCAACGGCTACGGTGGTACCCGGGTATTTTTCTTCAAAGAGTCTTGCGGCGTCTTCCAGAAACACCTTGTAGGTTTGGCTGTCGTAAGCCGATACGGTTATCTCGCCGCTGATTTCGTCTAAAATCGCCGGGCTGTCTGCGGGAGAAGGAGCACCCGTTACGTTCGGGCTTGTGGTTGCCTCGTTTTGGGGTGCGCCGGAACAGGCCGACATGGAAACAATAAACAGTACTGATAACAAAAGAGCCAGTAGCTTTTTCATCTTTTACCTCCGGTTTTTTGATTCGTATCGCATACAGGTTATAATTTCAGTATGAAGCTGCTATGAAGCTGCGGTGTAATGTGGATGTAGATTGAAGCGCAACAAAAAGCCCTGGGCGTTTACCCAGGGCGTTGCGTGTCGATAAAGTGCCGGCACTTTATCGAGGTTCACCGCGTAAGTTGGCGCTCGGTTTCCTGCTTTGCAGGAAGCCTGTCGCGCCAACTTACGCTTCAAGGAGTCATTTTGCGCCGCACATGTCGCCGCAAAATGACGAATTAAAAGCCTCCGGTTGCATGGATTTGGGCCTCATTTCTGCTAACAAAGGTTTATTGACAGACCAGTTAAACATCAAAGCTGCATCGTTATTTTGAAGCCGCTTTGCGTCGATTCGGCCTTGTATGGAATCCCAAGCCTCTCCAGGCTTCTCCGTACAATATAGAGCCCCAGGCCCGTGCCGCTTTCCACTTTGTTGCGGCTATAATTGCGCGTATAAAACGGCTCAAAAAGCTTATCTATCTCATCATCGGGTATGGGGGCGCAGTCATTCTCAATTGAAAACAAGAGCGTTCCGCCCTCCGTGTATGAGGATACGGAAATGTTGCTGCCATTGGGCGTGTAGCGCACCGCGTTCGCGATCAGATTGGATACGGCTTTGCCAAATACCGCAGGATCGGTTTTTATTATTGTGGGGGCGATATCCGTTTGTACAGACAGCTCTTTTTTCCTGATGAGTTGATGGCTCTCCTTCAATAGAATATGCACAAACGCACCAATGTCAATTTCCTCCGAAACGGTATCCTCGTCCAGTATATCAACTTTTGAAGCACTCAGTATTTCTTCAACCAAAATCGAAAGCTTCCTGATTTGCCTTTTGCATTCCCGCAGATACTTTTCCTTATCCTTATACACGCCGATATTGTCAATCATGCCTTCCACCATGCCGTTGAGTGCGGCGATAGGGGTTTTTAACTCATGGCCGGCGCCCTGCATCATTTCTGTTTTGGATTGCTCAAGACGATTCACTTTGTCCATCTCTGTTTGCAGTTGCGCAATGTTGCTCCGTAAGCTCTGATAAAGCGTATTCAAGTTGTCGGATAACTGCCCCAGTTCGTCTTTCGAATGAACGGCCGACGCCGCGTCATCTTCCATGTTCTGCATGCGTACCGCAGCATCGGATATCGCCAGCACGGGCTTGGATATCTGGCGCGCATAGATACCTGAGAGTATGACGCCAATCAGCACCGCAATGACGAGAACGTATGGCGATAGCGACAATATGACCTCGTTTGCCTCGTCGATGGGTTGCAGCGTTCCGCTTACGGAGATGTGATCGATCAGAGCTGTCCCGATTTCGCCGTGCAATGCCATGGTTTCGGCGGTGCTCTGGGGCGTCCATTTCCACATGAGATCCGGCAGATCATCCTCAGCCCCCGCAGGCTTGCGGGACCGGATAAGAACGGAATATGTTTGTTTCCCGCCGCTTTGCTCGGCCTTTTGTGTAAAAAATACAACGTCCTGCGCGCCTTGCAGCGAAACAAACGGGGTGGAGAGCGTTGGCAGCACGAAGTCATTTTCGTCAAATGCCAGAACATTGACATTGTTCGTTTCGGAGAACCCGGCAATCAACTCTGCGCATTCTTCTTCGCTGCCCGCTTGTGCAAGGCTCGATGTAAGTGCATTCAGGCTATCGTTTAGCTTTATCTCTTTGATTTTGCGATAATAGCCGGGCATAGTAAAATACAGAATGGAAAACGCCACGGCGATCACGATGACCGTTAACAGTGCGGAAAAGAAAAATGTCTTTCGCACAATTCCCTTTTTGCGCAACATTCAGACACCCCCTTCCAGCTTATAGCCAACGCCTTTGATGGTAGCAATGACGTTGCTGTTCAGCTTTTTTCTCAGGTTCTTAATGTGAACATCCACGATTCGGTCATCGCCAAAATAGTCGTACCCCCACGCATGGTTCAAAAGCTGTTGCCGGCTTAGCACTTTGCCGGCGTTAGACATCAATACATTAAGCAACTCAAATTCGCGCAGCGTAAGATTGACCCTGTGCCCGGATTCGAGCACTTCATATCCATCCAAATCAATCACCAGGTTGCCGCACTGCATGATTCTCGCTGTATGCCTGCTGCGGCGCAGCAATGTGTTCACTCTTTTGACCAGAACATTGGGCGAGAAAGGCTTTGTGACATAGTCATCCGCCAAACTGTCAAAGCTCAATAACTGCGTCATTTCGTCCCCGATGGCGGTCAGCATCATGACGGGCTTCTCTTTTTGCTCATCCATGTTTCGAATGAATTTCAGAAGCTCTAATCCGCTGCGGCCCGGAAGCATGATATCCAAAATGAATAAGTCGACGTCAAAATTCGATTGAATAATCTCCTCAGCCTTTGTTCCGTCAACCGAGGATACAACGAAAAAACCGGCCTCTTTTAAGTATTCTGAGACGGTTTCGTTTATATTCAAATCGTCCTCAACTACAAGTATCGTACTTCCCATAGCAAATATCCTATCGAATGCAGTTTACTATGCCCATCATACAATACCGGTCATGCGCAGTCCATGAAGGGGGTGTGAAGATTTTAAAGCATTCAGTAAAGCACAACAAGCAGCTGCACCGAGAGCCAGACATATCATGAATGTCAGCTTATATGGCACCGGCTGGCCTAAGGCATCGTACATTTTGGGCCCGCTGAATATCGTATCGCATATTTCCGCAATATTTTTATGGACAGCATGCTTAGCTGCGGCTCTTTCCCATTAGTATCCCCTCCATTAAAATCCCGCTGACTCTTCACTACTTTTTTTCAAACATCTTTGGGTTTCTCTGCATCCTTGGCGGTGGCTTTGAAATAACAAACCCATAGGGGAAAATGCCTAGCGGTCCTATCTCTATTACTGGTAGAAAGGCCCTCACAACAAAGCGAGGGCCTTCTATCAATTCCAAATTTAGGAGAGCAGGCTCGTATGCTCATATTCTTTCGGGCTTGTCCCCTGTTTATGAATAACAGGAAACATCGTCAACCTGCAGCGCTGGACTCCCAAATAGCTAAACGTGGCATGATACTTAGATTCTTTGCCGGGTTTAATTGCAAAATCGCTCTAGAGAGCGATTTTTTATGCCAATTTCCGCAATAGATTGACCCCTAGTAAGTTTCGGATATAAATTTTCTGACATGCCAACGTTATAAACCGAATTCATTCATGGACACATTTGAAGTTACTTTAACTTTTTCTTAAAATTCATAGTCAAATACAGCCTTGTCGTAGGATACGCTATCCATAAACTCTCGTACTTTTAAGTGCTCGGGATGATTGATGTATTGATCCAAATCTTCCATTGACTCAAACATGGAATCGATACATACGTGAAAAGCATCTTCGCTGTTGAGATTATACCCTACCGTAGCCGCCCTGATTTGCGGTATGATGCTTTTCAAATAAGCGGTTTTTTCGCGAAAAATGCGGGTTGTTTCAAGCCGATCCGCTTCCGTTC
Source organism: Bacillota bacterium (assembly GCA_023426265.1). Lineage (GTDB taxonomy): Bacteria > Bacillota > Clostridia > Christensenellales > CAG-138 > JAEYLA01. The sequence goes on along the minus strand of JAFABA010000175.1, from coordinate 12,607 downwards.
CATTCCGGTTAACTTTCCAAATAACGATATGCTTGATCATTGCGAGCCCCTATCTTTTTTCTCAAACTGATCTAGATCCTAATTGTAGAACAACATTTAAATAAATTGCTTTTTTTTAAAAATTGTACTACAACATTCTTATAAAAATATATCGCAACATTCCTTCATAGTCAAGACAAAACCAATTAATTTCAATGTTTTAAGTACGTTTTTTTAATAAATATGCGCAAAAACTTGTCGAAAAATATAAATCACGTATTGACAATGTAAGAAAAACTGTTACTATAACTTGTAGAATGACTTTATAAATTTGAAATTCATACTACAACCACTTCAGTTTACACAAATCGCATAACAATACCTCACGATTATGTGAGGAAGGAGAAAATAATGGCTTCTGCACTGGTAGAACAGACATACGACCGTTTAATAAACCTCATCATTGAAACAAAGCTGAAACCGGGCGATAAGCTTCCCTCCGAAATGACATTATGTGAATTATTTGAAGTCAGCAGGAACACGTTGAGAGCCGCACTGAATAAGCTTGATGTTTTGGGGGTTACGGAAACCCGCCAAGGCGGCGGTACGTGCGTCAGAGAGCTGGACAGCAACGTGCACTTAAATTTTCTTGTTCCTGCAGTACTGACGCATAATTCAGATCTGCTGGAAATTATGTATTTCAGAAAAGGGATTGAGGTAGAAGCTACGAGGCTGGCAGCTGAAAGGGCGACCCCTGAAGATATCGAACGTCTAAAAACGCTGATGATCAACTGCAAAGATAGCCTCAACAATATGGAGCAGTTTGCATCCGCCAATACGGATTTCCATTACTCGATCGCAGTGGCATCGCATAACAAAATGTTCGAAAAAATGATGGAGATTATCCGGAGCATGATCTTGCAGGAAATGCAGAATTTCCTGATTTTTCAGGGCGAGGATATCGACAGCACGTTTTATCATGATATGGTGCTTCGATGCATTATCGACCACAAGCCCGATGAAGCCGCGTTTTTTATGGACAAACATGTTGAATTGGTCATATCAAGGGTCCGGGAATACATGGCAAATTCAAACAGAGAATTAAAAACAGAAGGGAAGTAGAAACGAATGAAAAAGATCGTCTGCGCAATCCTGGTGGTAACAATGCTGTTAAGCCTGGCTGCATGTGCTACCACCCCACCCCCAGCCGTCAGCCCGGAAACAGCTGCTGGGGAAAAGCCCCAGCCTGCGGCATCAGCAGGGAAAGAGCTGAACATCGCATTTTTTATGTTTGAGAACTCCAATACTTTTACGACGTATATCCGAAAAGGCATGGAAGCCTACGGGAAGGAAAAGAACGTAATCGTGGAGTCCTTTGATGGGAAGAGCGACCAAGCTACCCAAACGGATGGCATCGCAGCGGCTCTGGCTAAGGACAAGTACGATCTGATTGTAGTAAACCCGGTTGACTCCGGCGCAGGCGCGACCATAAGCGCCATGTGCAAGGAAAAAGGCATTCCGGTCATTTATGCCGACCGCGCTCCCGACTTGGTCGGCGGCGTTCTGGATCAGTATGATAAATCGTACTATGTCGGTCTTGACTGGTCCGACCCCGGCGCTGTACAGGCACAGATGGTATATGAGGACTGGAAAAAAGACCAGCAGAAGATGGATAAAAACGGGGACGGCATCCTCCAGTATGTGCTCCTGCAGGGAAACGTTGCTCAGCAGAACGCGATCTTCCGGTGCGCCGCCATCCGCGATCTCTTTGAAGGCTGGAACCAGGACGGCACTATGAAGACCTTCGAGCTGGACAACCAGGACGGCAACTGGTCTTCCGACAAGGGCAAGGACATCATGGATACCTGGAATGTCAAATACGGCGATAAGATAGAGGCAGTCCTGGTCAACAACGATACGATGGCGATGGGCGCAATTGAATCCTTGAAGACAGCCGGCGTATTTTCCGGAGATAAGGCCCCCTATGTGTATGGCATTAATGGCATTCCTGATGTTTGGGAACTGATTGAGGACGGCTATATGACCGGCACGGTGCTGACTTCCCCCTATAGAGAGGCCATGGCGATCATCGACATGTCGGTGAACATCTGCAATAGCAAAGACCCGCTTGATGGAACAAAGCTTGCCTGGGGAGAGTTCAAGAAAGATATCCGTATTGATGACGTCGGGATCCGCCTCAACAACCTGGGCATCGCAAAAGAAGACTTCAGCGCCTGCTTATAGCCAAATCCTGACGTTAAGGCATCGTTTGCCGGAATTGGAAGAGCGCTTTTAAACAGCGGTTCCTGCGGTTCTAAAAGCGCTCTTTTTTCCTGACACCATCAAAAAAGGGAAGAACAGGCGATGAATATGACTATTCAGACGGAAAAACCGGCTTACCTGCTTGAGATGCGGGGGATCAGCAAGGAGTTCTCGGGTGTAAAGGCGCTGAATAAGGTTGATTTCTGCGTTCGTCCCGGTACGGTGCATGCTCTGCTGGGTGAGAACGGCGCGGGCAAATCCACTTTGATGAAATGCTTGTTCGGTATCTACCATAAGGACGAAGGAGAGATTTTTCTCAGAGGCAAAAAAGTCAACTTCCAAACCCCTCATGATGCACTGATAAACGGGATTTCAATGGTACATCAGGAACTGGAACAGGTCCCAAATCGAAACGTGATGGAAAACGTATGGCTGGGCCGTTTTCCGGTCAAATACGGCCTGGTTGACATAAAAAAAATGTACGATGATACAAAAAAAGTGCTCGGCAGCCTCGGAGGCGAAGTCATCATCGATCCAAAGGAAAAGCTGTCCACCTTAACGGTCTCAAAACGGCAAATGGTAGATATCGCAAAAGCCGTTTCCTACAGCTGCGATATCATCGCGCTGGATGAACCCACCTCCTCCTTGAATAAAGCGGAAGTTGAAATCCTTGTAAAAATCATTCAAGGTTTGAAAGCCCAAGGGAAAGGTATCATTTATATTTCACATAAAATGGAGGAAATCTTCCAAATCGCGGACGATATTACCGTCATGCGAGATGGCGAAATGATCAGCACGGACCCCGCGTGCAATATTAACGTTGATATTGCCATTAAACGCATGGTGGGCAGGGAGCTTACAAACCGTTTCCCGGAAAAAACCAGCACAATCGGCGACAAGATTTTCAGCGTACGAAACCTGAATGACACAAAGCACCATATACACGATATTTCTTTTGATTTAAGAGAGGGGGAAATATTGGGAATCGCCGGCCTGCTCGGCGCCGGGAGAACGGAGCTGCTTGAAACCGTATATGGCGCCAGAAGCCGTGAGAGCGGCGAAATCATGTTAAAAGGGAAAACGCTCCGAAACAAAAATGCGCAGGAGGCAATCCGCAACGGCTTTGCCCTTTGCACGGAGGAGCGCCGCCTCAACGGGATCTACCCCGACCTTAGCATTACGTTCAATACCGTGATTGCAGATATCAAAAGTTATACGAACAAAGTGGGCTGGCTTCAGGAAAAGAAAATGGAAGCCAATACCCAGAAGATGATTGAGGTCATGCGGACGAAGACACCCGATGCGAAGGCAAAGATCCGCAAGCTTTCGGGCGGCAACCAGCAGAAGGTGATCATCAGCCGATGGATTCTGAGAAACCCTGATATTTTTCTGCTGGACGATCCGACAAGAGGAATCGACGTTGGCGCCAAATATGAAATCTATCAGCTGATCTTTGATTTGGCAGAGCAAAAAAAGGGGATTATTGTCTGTTCGTCAGAAATGCCTGAATTGCTGGGAATATGCGACCGAATTCTGGTGCTCAGCGGTGGACGCCTGGTTGGGGAATATGATTTAAGGAATCAGTCGGAGTTGGCAACGCAGGAAAATATCATGCGTGACGCCACACGGTTTGTGTAGAGCTTGTAGTAAAGGGGTATACGACATGGCAAAATCAAATGCGAAATGGCGTGAAAAAATTGGAGACATGCTCTACGATAATGCGCTCTACTTCATTATCGGCATTCTGTTGTTAACAATCATTTTAATAGAACCTTCATTCGTAAAGTTAAGCAACTTCACAACCATTCTGACGCAATCCGCTACCAAAATCATCTATGCCTGCGGCGTAGCGGGAATCATTGTTCTGGGCGGAACGGACCTGGCGCTGGGACGCGAGGTCGGACTTGCGGCAGTAATTGCGGCGTCGCTTCTGCAAAGCATCGATTACTCGCAGCGCGTATTCAGCCCGGGAACGATTCCGGCACTTCCATTGATTGTTCCGCTTGTGCTGGTCATGTTGATTCTGGCAATCATTTCGGGCATGCACGGCTTTATCGTGGCACATTGGGGTGTGGCGCCGTTTATTGCCTCACTGGGGATTCAGCTGATTTCCTACGGCCTTTGCCTACAGTATTTTAACAGCGTCTGCAATTCGAACCCTCTGTCCGGCTTCGATAAATTTTACTCCAAATTTTGCCAGGGTACAATTCAAATAGGCGGTATCAGTTTAAGTTACCTGATGGTCTACGCGCTGATCGTCGTATTGATTATGTGGGTAATCTGGAACCGTACAACGCTCGGCAAGAATATGTTTGCAATCGGCGGCAACCGTGAAGCAGCCATAGTCTGTGGTGTAAATATCAAGAGAACAATGATCGTCATCTATATCATTGCTGGCGTGCTATATGCATTCGGCGGCGTTCTGGAGGCCGGGCGGACAGGTTCCGCAAACAGTACGATGGGCGCCGATTATGCGATGGATGCGATTGCCGCTTGCGTTGTCGGCGGCGTGTCGATGAAGGGTGGGACCGGAACGCTTCCGGGCGTTGTGATAGGCGTAATCATTTTCCAGATCATTTCCTATGGTTTAATCTATGTGGGCGTCAGCCCGGATTTACAGTATGTCGTAAAAGGCCTGATCATCATCGTGGCGGTTGTTCTTGACAACAGAAAAACGATGCGCAAGGCGGCCTGATTTTGATTGCACATAATTTAAAGAGGAGAAATAGTACGATGAGCTTTGAGATTCCCAAAACCATGAAAGCCATGATGCTGGCGGCGTATGACGAACTGCGGCTGGCCGAGGTTCCTGTGCCGGAGCCCGGCCCCGAAGAGGTGCTTTGCAGAATAAAATCGGTGTCCATCTGCGGCTCTGACCCTAAGATGATTCACGGCGGATACCAGTTTGCTAACTGGCCTCCATATTATCCTTTCATCATGGGCCATGAATGGGCCGGACAGATCGTTAAAATCGGCGAGGGCGTGAAGGGCTTTCAGGTCGGCGACCGCGTTGCCGGCGAGGCGCACGCGGGCTGCGGCAAATGCGACAACTGCAAGCGCGGGCATTATACCATCTGCCTGAACTACGGCAAAGACGGACACGACGGCGAAATAGACCTCGGACACCGCCATTATGGATTCTTCTGGCAGGGTGCCAATGCGGAATACAACGTGTACAAGGCAAGCGCGCTGCATAAAATTCCGGACAACGTGAGCTATGATGTTGCCTCTATGTGCGACTGCGCTGGCGTAGCGTTCCATGGGGTGGAGCTTGCCGGCGTGACGCCGGGCGGCACCAGTGTCGTGTTCGGGCCGGGCGCCATCGGCCTTTGCGCCATGATGGAATGCAAGGCGCTGGGTTCGGGCCGGGTTATCATGATCGGGCGTGGAGCCAAGCTGGAGAAGGCACGCGAACTGGGCGCGGATGTCTGTATCGACTTTGAGAAGGAAGATCCCGTCCAACGTGTCCTGGAGTTGACCGATGGAGTGGGTGCGGACGAAGTCATGGAATGCTCCGGTTCCGCGGATTCGCCCATGAAAGCCTGCCAGATGGTTCGTAAGGCCGGCGCGATTGCGATTATCGCCACCTACCATCACTCGGATGTGCTGATCCCCGCCAACACGGTTAACTTCAACGAAATCAAGATCGTCGGCTCCAAGGCAAACCCAAACGTGTCGGAACAGGTGCTTCATTTCCTCTCCACGGGTGCCATTCAGGGCGAAAAGCTGATCACGCACCGCTTCCCTTTGGAACAATATGCGCAGGCAATCGATTTGTTCGAGAACAGAAGGGACGGCTCTATCAAAGTGGTAATCAACCCGTAATCCCGTCAGGAAGGAAAGAAGGCGCAGCATTCATGCAAAATATGATGAAGGCCGCGGTGCTGCGGGAGTTTGGAAAACCGCTGGCAATCTGCGAGAAGCCGATTCCCGCTCCTGGACCTGGAGAAGTGCTTATTAAGGTACGCGCCAGCGGCCTGTGCGTTTCGGATATCCATATCCAGGATGGACTCATGAGCACAGTCCGGCTTCCACTCACCCCGGGGCATGAGATCGCCGGCGAAATCGCGGAATTGGGCGAAGGCGTAAATGAGTTTCGTACCGGCGACCATGTAACGGCCGCCATCGATATACTCTGCGGCAAGTGTCGCTACTGCGTCACCGGCCGTACCAACCTGTGCAGGTCCCTGGTGAGAATTGGTTTTGAGCGCGACGGCGGGCATGCGGAATATTGCGTAATCCCAGCGCAAAACACGTTCCGGGTAGCTAATTGGGTGCCATTTGTGCAGATCACCGGGATACCCGACGCGGTGGGGTGCATGTACCACGCCATCAAAAGCAAGGCGGAAATTAAGCCGGGGAACCATGTCTTGATTCTGGGCACGGGCGGCCTGGGCATGAACGCGATTCAGATTGCCAAGCTGTTCGGTGCCAAGGTATATGCCACCAGCCGTCAAAAAGACAAGCTGGAAGTAGCGCTGCAAATGGGCGCGGATGCCGTTATCAACACGGCGGAAACAGATTTATTCCATGAAATTGTGCGTTTGACGGATGGAGAGCTGTGCGACGCGGTGATTGACAACATCGGCATCCGTAACTCCATCAGGGACGCGCTCCGAGTCCTTTGCCCGGGCGGAAAAGCGGTCATATCCGGGTACAGCGACCCGGTGTTTGAAGCCGAATACTTTGATGTACTGAAGTTTGAAAAAGAAATCATAGGTATGCGGGGTATGACGCGCCAGGACATGACCGAGGTTATCCGCTTTGTGGAGGAAAAAAAGATCATTCCCTATGTTTACCGGGCGATTCCGTTCGAACAGATTAATGAGGGCCTGCAAATGATGCGCGACGGTTCCGCAAAAGGGCGTGTAGTGCTGATGATGGAATAGCGAATGAAAGAGGAAAAAGCATGATGAGAGAATATGTAATGGTCGTCGGCAGCGGTATGATGGGCAGCGGCATTGGCGCGATGAGCGCTTTGGCCGGACATAAAACGGTATTGGTGGACGTGGACCATACCCGCGTTCTCGCGGGGCGGGAAAGGGCGCTCGCCTGCATCCGGCTGCGCGAAGAGAATGGGCTGAACACTTCCGAGGAAGCCCAAAGAGCCGCCGCCTTGCTGGAAACGAGCGTAGATATGGATGCCGCGGCTGCACAGGCATTCCTTGCAATAGAAGCCATCATTGAAAATGTTGAAGCCAAGCAGGTGCTGTTTGCAAAGCTCGACCGCCTCCTGCCGCCCGAAGTGCCCATCTGCAGCAATACAAGCGGGCTGCGAATTACGGATATCAGCAGCAAATGCACGCATCCCGAAAGGACGCTGACCACGCACTTCTGGCTACCCGCGCACTTGGTGCCCCTTGTGGAGGTTGTGATGGGCGCCCGGACCGACGAGGCCGTCGCTGTAAAGATACGCGATGAGCTCAAGAAATGGAGGAAATCTCCAGTCCTTGTTAAAAAAGATCTGCCCGGTCAGCTCGCCAACCGGGTATTTCAGGCCATCATCCGGGAATCCATCGCCATTGTGGACTCCGGCCTGGCCAGCGCGGAAGATGTGGATACAGCGATCAGCTGCGGCATGGCCATGCGGTTCCCGGTTTGGGGACCTCTTAAGCATCTGGATGCCGTGGGTCTGGATTTGGGCCTCTCTGTGCAGGATACGGTGCTCCCCAGCATCAGCGGAGAAAAGCAGGCGAACCCTTACCTTCGCGGCCTGGTGGAAAGCGGCAGTCTGGGCGTCAAGACCGGAAAGGGCTTTTACGATTGGTCCGTAAGGAACATCCAAGCGGATATGAACAAAAGGGATGCTTTTATCATCGAGTCCGTTAAAGTCACCGACCGTTTGGATAAGCTCGAAGCAAGCGGCAGGGAGGAAAAATGAAGCGGTTTTTTTGCGTAGGAACCTACACGGAACCAATCCTGTTCGGTACAGGTGAAGTATTCCACGGAAAGGGCAGGGGGATTTCGATCTGCAGCCTTGAGGATGGCCGGATTCGCGTGTTAAAAGAGATAGCTGTGCGCAACCCTTCCTACCTGTGCATCGACGAAGCGCACAGAAAGATCTATTCCACCAATGAAATGAAGGACTATTTGGGCGAATATGGCGGCGGCATAACGCAGCTTACCTATGACGCAGATGGTGAGCTACACGTGGATTGTACCTTTGGCACTCACGGGACCGACCCGTGCCATGTAGCCATCGCTCCCAACAAAGCCTTCGTTTCGGTAGCTAATTTTGCGGATGGGACTGTGACCGTCTTCCCTTTGGATGAGAATGGCAATCTGCAGCCGGACCATACGCTGTTCCGCCATGAAGGGAATAGCACACATCCGGTCAGACAAAGAGGGCCGCACGCGCACAGCGCAGTCTTCTCTCCCATCGATTCCTTTATGCTGGTCCCGGATCTGGGTATCGACCGGGTGGTTGCCTACGGATATGAAGGAAGCCTGGCTTTTCGGGTAGAAGCCTGGGATACGCCGGTGCAGGCCGGCAGCGGACCGCGGTTTGGCGAATTCAGCAAAGACGGCAAGGAATTCTACCTGATCAACGAGATCAGCTCACAGGTAACGCATTTTCACTGTGAAAACAGCATGCTTTTCCCCCGCGAAACTGTAAGCACTTTGCCGGACGATTTTACTGGGCCCAACATCTGCTCGGATCTGCATATCACGCCCGATGGAAGGTATCTGTATGCTTCAAACAGAGGCCATGACAGCATTGCATGCTATCAGATCGGCGCGAACGGAGACTTGCAGTTCCTTCAAAGGCAACCGTGCGGAGGAAAGACCCCCAGAAATTTCGCAATCGATCCTTTGGGCGAATTTGTCCTTGTAGGTAACCAGGACAGCGATACGATTGTAGTATTCAAAATTTGTGATAACGGTCTTCTGGAAGAACGCGCACGGCATGCGTTTGCAACGCCGGTATGCATCCGTTTCTTTGAGCAGACCGTGTTTTGAAACGCAAAGACAAAAGCGACCTGATATCCGCCCCTGGATTGACGGTACAAAAGCGCTGCCAGCTGTGCTAATACCCCGTTCTTCCAGTTCGATTACGGTTCCATCTCAGTGCCCGCCTTGGGATACAGATGGCGCCGCAAACTCTACCAGCTGAGCAATATCTCCTTTGATCAAATACATCGAAATGGCCTAAAAACAACAACAGAAAAATCAGCAAATTGCTAACCCAATGCTGTATAAAATTATGAGTATGGAGGCCCCCCTCCCGCCAACGACTCTTTGTCATCTATGAAAGCAGCCAAAAAGCAGGGCAAAAATTTGCATATTTTCATCCCTATTGTTTGCTTATTTTCAGCCAAAAACCACAACATCTTGTGGTTGAACCCCACTATTTTTGTCTCGACCACAATTCGTCATCATTATTATCGTCTCAACGCGCGTTGAGGATACAAAAAAGATGCCGGACCCCTCTGGTATCCCCTTAGCGGCAGGAGTATATTGAAACATGGGCTTTGTTGATGATCTGAGGCATCTCATTTGAGATGCCCTTTGTTTGTTTGGCTATTGTAGCCGGCCATGACATGCTCTGACCACAGCTGGACCAGACCGGAGTAATAGTTCTTACCATCTATCTGTTCTTAGCGTTGTCGATCAGATTCACATGACCGCCAGAATAGACGACGTCGGTGAATCTTCCGGTCTTGCCGAAGTGGTGCCTGCCACCCAGAAAGTAGGTGCGAGATGTCAGGTCGCATATCTTGTCGTACTCCTCGGCCTCCCAAAGAAACGCAATGGTATAGATGAATATCTCGTGCAGGAATGCCCCTGTCGGCTGGGCGATAAAGGCGTGTAGCCGATCCTGTCATCATGGGATATCTTAAATTCCTCAAAGAAGTCCGCCGCAATGTCCGTGAAGTAATCCCTGTTCTTGATCTTCTCCAGCATGGTGATAATAGCATCTCGGTATGGCCTAAACCCCGTAAGATAGTCGAGGTAGGACTGTGGCTCGGCTTGGAAGCGGACAGCAGCTCAGCCGTAGGATTAAACGCGAACACGCCGTCTCTGATCGAGCGCAGGGCCTTCTTTGCTTCGCTCTTGATCACGGCTGTTGCTGATCGCGAGGAGCGGGCCTGCGGCTACAGGCGGCATGACCATAGGCTGCGACACCCAGTCGGGCTTCGTTCCCTTTGTCTGAGAGACGGGATAGGTCTTTTCGCCGTAAAGGTGCTTGACTAAACGCATGAACTCGTCGTTGGTGTTATCTTTGGTTAGGTCGAAGTGGAGGCGGCCCTCAAGTTATTCCGGCTTGCAGAGCTTGCTGTTGTCGCGTTCGAATACGACCGGGACAAACTTGGTCTGTTTTGTGTCGGCGTAGACCTTGGGCGAGACGGTGTGTACCGCCGTGCCCTGCTTGCCAGTTTTGTCGTGACCTTTTCCACTATGTTCGGCGCTATGTATTAGGGAGTATAGTGGGTATAATTGATTATATATCAACAACGCAAAATACTGTTAGGATGGATGTATAAGGAGCTTTGCTCTTGAGTCGTATATAGGTTATTCCTAAAAACGCCGGGAAACCGATTGATAGACGACTGACATCCGAACGAAAAAATCTTAGAACTACAGGGAAAATACAGATTTCTCCTGTATCCTTTCTGTGGAGGAATGATTATGTCAATACGAATTCTGCTTGTCGAGGACGATGAGCATATCTGCAATACAGTCAAAGCGTTTTTATCAGAGGCGGGATATAAGGTGGATGCCTGCTTGGACGGAGACGAAGCGCACACCAAGTTTTACGACAACACCTATCAGCTTGTCATTCTCGACATCCTGCTGCCGGGAATGAACGGTCATGAGCTTTTGTGGGAGTTTCGCAAAATAAACGACACCCCCATCCTGATGATGACAGCGCTTTCCGATGAGAAGAATCAAATCAAGGCGTTCGACGCGGAAGCGGATGATTATATGACAAAGCCGTTCAAGATTCAGCTTCTTCTGAAACGAGTGGAAGCCTTGCTCCGGCGAAGTGGCGCATTGGCAAAGGAAGTCCGTTGCGGCAAACTGACGCTCCTGCCGGAAGATTTCAAAGTTACCTATAATGGCGAGGAAATCGTTTTGACTCTCAAAGAGTTTGAAATCCTAATGCTGTTGGTTCAGAACAGGGGCAGGACGCTATCTCATGAAATTATTCTATCCCGCGTTTGGGGCTATAATTTTGATGGAGACGGCAGCACCATGCATACCCATATCAAGAATCTGCGGGCGAAATTGCCGGAAAACATCATCAAAACAGTACGGGGAGTGGGCTACCGATTGGAGGAAGAATCCTAATGAAAAATCGCGGGATTTTTACTAAGGTATTTACTTATACAATAATTTCTATATTGCTGCTTGTCGGCGTGACGGCAGCACTATTTTCGCAACAGTTTATGTCATTCTACAGAACGAAGCAGGCTGGGCAAATAATAGATTCATACCAGCCTTTGGTGGAACGGATTCAAGGAAATAACAACAGCGACGTTGCTGAATTGGCGCGGCGCTTTTATGAAAACAATCAGTCTTTTGAGTTCAATATTGTTGATAAAGACGGCAACTCAATATACGCCACTCCGAATGCCGACACGTCGAACAATTTTAACGGCGATTTTTATTATGTTGTGCATAATGATAACAGCTTGTCCATTGTTGCCCAAAGCATGACGGGCTTAGAATCGTTTTATCGTGAGTTAATCATTCGTGGAGTCGCCGTGTTTGCCGTAATGCTTGCGCTCTGCCTCATCTGTGCTTTTGTCTTTGCACGGCAGATGACCAAACCAATCAAGCGCCTCGCGGACAGCGCCGGAAAGATGGCCAATCTCGAAGAAGTCCCGCCGCCGTTGGCGCGTAAAGACGAACTTGGCACATTAGCCCGCGACGTTTATTCCATGTACGTCAAGCTGAAGGAAACCATCACCAAATTAGAGGACGAAATCCTGCGGGAACGCGAATTGGAGGAATCGCAGAGGTATTTCTTTTCGGCGGCTTCCCACGAACTGAAAACGCCTATTTCTGCTGCCAGTGTACTGCTGGAGGGAATGCTCGAAAACGTGGGCGATTACAAAGACCACCCCAAATACCTGCGCGAATGCGTGAAGATGATGGACGCGCTGAGCAAGATGATATCCGAGATACTGGAGATTGTCAGCTTAGACGACGGGAGGATCATACCCGCTTTTGAAAAACTGGACATAAGGCATACAGTCGCTGATATACTGCCTGACTTTCAGACATTATCTGAGGCAAACGGCCAGCGTATTGTCACGGATATTCCTGACGGGCAAAGCTGTCTTGCCGACCCCCAAATGCTCCAAAAGGCACTTTCCAACGTCATATTGAATGCGGTGCAGAATACGCCCGTAGACGG
>JAFABA010000173.1 GCA_023426265.1 Bacillota bacterium | reverse complement strand
TTCCCGCCCCGGATATCCGCTAAGGTCCTTTGTTCCAGCGAAACATGGAGAAATCTGCGCTCGCCGCCGCTGCCGACAGGGGATTGCGCGACCAACCCGACCTTTATGCGCCGCCCCATGGGAAGGGAGCAGAGCCGGGCCATGATAAATTCCTTGCCGTTTAAAGAATAATGAACGGCAAAGAGATCGTCCTTGCGGGAAAGTTGGAGCCACACGCTATCTCCTTCTATGTTTGCGCCGTTCGCGTCGTCGGACCGCCCATCGGTCATAACCGTCACCACGGCATGCGTTTTAAAATCCGTATACTCAAAGCAGGCCTTGGCCCAAAGCGTATCATGCTCCAACGCAAGCAGCACGCACGCGTCATAGGTGGAAGAAAAGCCGTGGCTGACATTCGCCCTGAAAACAAAGTCCCCCTCCACCTCCCGGTAGAAAAACGGCGCGTTTGCCTTGACCGCGCCGTCCGCGGGGTTCACAAAATAATCCGTCTCGGCAGGGGCATGGATTTCTATGCCGTTTTCAAGCCCGCAAAACTGCGTTTCATTTTTCCATGCAAAACCGTTGAAATCCATCTGTCTCCCCCTGTCGTTCCGGTATTATGATACGGCGTCAAACCAGCTGCCGCACAGACTGCCCGGGCATGAGGTACCCGTCCACCATGACCTGTTCGGTAAGCGCCAACTGCGGCTCTTCGATGGTTGCAATCAGGCGGCGCGCCGCCTCGCGGCCCAAATTCAGGGTATCCTGCCGGACGGTGGTCAAAGCCGGTTTAATCACCTCGGAAAGGTAGATGCCGTCAAACCCCGCCACGCTGATATCGTCTGGAATGCGCAAGCCCATTTCTTCAATGACGTTTCTGCCGCCGATAAAGGAGAAATCATCCGGATACATGATGCAGGTCGGCGGCGTGGGAAGGGAGAGTAATACCCGCGTTTCCTCCGCGCTCGAGGCCGGGTCGTGGTAAAACCCGCTGCGCACATATCCTTCCGGAATGGCTATGCCAAGCTCCTGGCAGGTGCGGTAAAAGCTGGCCATGCGCTTTTGAGTCACGGCGGTGTCTTCGCCGTGGATAAACGCAATTCTCCGGTGACCCTGCTGATAAATATAAGTAACAAGGTCCTTCACGCACTGCACGTTATTGGAGAGTATCGCGGTTTTTTCATTAAATACATGGTCTACGGTCACAACGGGGATCTCGCTCTTCACCAGCTCCATAACGGCCGGATCATAAAAGTTTACGCAGGCGATGACCACGCCGTCGCATTTGCGGTACCGGCAGTGCTTGAGGTAGCTCATGTTGTACTGCCCCAGATTGTTGCTGATGAACGTGATATCGTAGCCCCTGTGTTCGGCCTCCACCTTGAAGCTATCGAGCATGGAAGAGAAATATTCGTGGTTGAGGCCGCTGTGCTTGTTATCGATAAACAGCACGCCCAGGTTGTTGGTGCGGTTGGTTTTGAGCGCGCGCGCGGCAGCATTGGGCAGGTAGCCCATTTCCTTGGCCACGTTGCGGATATGCTCCGCCGTACGCTCCCCAATATCGCTGTGCCCGTTGATGGCTTTGCTGACCGTAGCAACAGAAACGCCGCATCTCAGGGAAATATCCTTCATGGAAACCATAGAACACCCCTCCGCACCGCATATAGCAGTAGTATACCATTTTGCTCTCATGCCGGACAGAACAAATTTCCCTAAAAACCAAAGAAAACCCAAAAATTTCGCCATTTAAATATGCCCGCGCGCAAGAGCAGAGCGCGCGGGCATAATCGGCTTTGTTCCATACTAGAGCGTTTCGCCGTTACTCCGGATCACGTCCGCGTAAAAGTGCGCCGAATCCTTTAAAATACGCTGCTGGGTCGCATAGTCGACATATACAAGCCCGAACCGGTCGTCATACCCGCTTGCCCATTCAAAGTTATCCGTAAAGCTCCAATGGAGATACCCCAGCACGGGCACGCCTTCGGCTATGGCCTTTTTGAGTTCCCGCAGGTAGCGGTGCAGATAATTGATGCGTTCCGGGTCGTGCACCTTTCCATCCAGAAATACGCGGTCATTGCAGGACTGCCCGTTTTCCGTGATGTATATGGGCAGATTGTAGCGCTTGTATAAGTTTATTGGGCCATAGTGCAGGACCTCCGGCGTCACCGGCCATTTCGTAGCGGTCAGCGGGAACCCTTCCGGCCGCCGGGCAATCCTGCCGTTTTCGTCCGTACCGGCGCCCTGATAGACGTTCACGCCCAGGAAATCCGGCTTCTCCACCAGGTCCCAATCGCTTTGCGGAACAGACGCCGCAAATTCTTTCAAAAATTCCGGCGCGTCGTCATCGAATTTGTGGAACATGACGGCGTCCATATAGGCGTTGAATGTAAACGCCCAATCCTCCTCCGTCAACCGGAACGAGGCGCGATACGCGGCGTCCCGGTTCTCGGGCGTATCCGCAAGCGGGTAGCAAAGCCGCCCGCAGGGGACGACGCCAATCTGAACAGCAGACGAGCTGTTTTCCCTTAGCGCCTTTGCCCCAACGCCATGGGCGAGCACCACATGATGCATACATATTGCCCGCTCCTCATTGGAAAGCTTCAGCCCCGGCGCATGCTCGCCGTTGCCATACCCCAGGCCGACCACGCATTGCGGTTCGTTGATGGTCATGTAGGTTTTCACGCGCCCGTCAAAGCGTTTTGCGATAATGCCCGCATAAACCGCAAACGCGTCCACGGTCGCGCGGTTCAGCCACCCGCCCGCCTTTTGCAGGGCGCTGGGAAGGTCCCAATGGTAGAGCGTCACCCACGGCTCGATGCCGTGGCGTAATAGCGTATCGATCACGCGGTCATAAAATTTGAGGCCCGCCTCGTTGACCTCGCCCGTGCCGTTGGGCAATATGCGCGGCCAGCTGATGGAAAAGCGGTACGCCTTTAAGCCTACTTGCGCCATCAGCGCAATGTCTTCCTCGTAGCGGTGGTAAAAATCGCAGGAGGCATCGCCCGTATCGTCATTGCTTACATGGCCTTTGCCAACATCATGGCTAAAATCATCCCATATGCTCGAGCCCTTGCCGTCCACATCCCAGGCGCCTTCGCACTGGTAGGAAGCGCAGGCAGCACCCCATACAAACCCATTGGGAAAACTCATGTCGTCACCTCGTTAAGTATTTTCGGCTTTTAAGCCCGATTGAGTTCGTTTAGAAGCAGCTCGATCTGCTCCTCTGAAACCTGGTCATTGCCAAAGCTGAGTGCGGCCCGAAGCGGCATATACTGCAGCATGGCCTCCATCATTTCGATCGATATGGCCTCTTTGGCCGTATCGGAGGCGTCTTTCTCCGGCGCCAAAGCGTTCGCAATGCCATCCAGGAACGGCTTTAATGCGGATTTCGCCCGCGGGTCGACCATAATATCCATGAATATGCTGTTCCTGTCGTAGTGCACGGGCAGCTTTACGGTGGAACGAACCGTCACCGTCTTTTTGAGTACGATATCCCGGGAGGATTTGCCTATGAGAATATCGAATTCCCCTGTCTCCACGTGCCAGTCTCTTAGTTCCTTGTTCCAATACGCAAACGCGCGCTTATTGAGCGTAAAATGGACTGTTTTGGTCTCTTTCGGCGCCAATGCGACCTTTTCGAAGCCCTTTAGCTCCTTTTCGGGACGGATCGGCGTGCTGATTTTGTCCGCAACGTAAAGCTCAATGATCTCCTTGCCAAATACGCTGCCCGTATTTGTGACGTCCACGGATACCGTGAGGGTATCGGTATCGTCCATTTCATCCCGGTCCACCCGGAGGTTACTGTACGCGAACGTGGTGTAGGAGAGGCCGAACCCGAACGGGAAGAGCACATCCATTTTCTTTTTATCGTAATACCGGTACCCCACGAACACGCCTTCCCGGTATTCTGCAATGTCCTTTTCCCCGCCATAAAACAGGTAGGACGGATTATCCTCCAGCTTCAATGGGAATGTTTCGGGCAGCTTGCCGCAGGGGTCCGCCAAACCGAAGAGTATGCGCACCACGGCTTCGCCCACCGCCTGGCCGCCCAGGTAGGCTTCGAGGAGGCCCCTAACGTCGTTTATCCAAGGCATTTCCACCGGCGAGCCGTTGTGCAGCACCACCACCGTATTGGGGTTGGCACGGACGACGGCCTGAATCAAACGGTTCTGGCAGTCCGGCAGGCGCATGTGCGTACGGTCATATCCTTCGGATTCGTAGGCGTCGGGAAGGCCGGCAAACACCACCGCAACTTTGGCGTTCTTCGCAAGCCGCACCGCCTCTTCTACAAGAGCATCCGTGGTTTCGTCCTTTTCAACATCAAAGCCCTTCGCATACGCGATATTGGGGATACCCGCCGCGGCTTCCATGGCGCTGGCCGTTTTGAAGCAGTTGATGTGCGAGCTGCCGCCGCCCTGAAAACGCGGCTTCTCTACGAATTCGCCGATGAACGCGACAGCGTCCCCCTTCTGCAGCGGGAGAATGCCGCCCGCGTTCTTCAGCAGCACCATGCATTCTTCCGCCAGACGGGCGCTTAAAATATGCTGCGCCTCTTTATCCCATACGGTTTCGGGCTTTGCATAGTCAAGATACCGGTAATTCACGTCCAATATCCGCTCCACGGCAAGGTCCAGCAGCGCTTCATCGAGTTCCCCGGCACGGACGGCCTCCACGATCTTTTTATCGTTCACGCCGCCGGATGAGGGCATTTCGAGGTCCACACCCGCCGCAAGCCCTTTTACGCGGTCCGCCACAGCACCCCAGTCGGTAACGACATAGCCGTCGAAGCCCCATTCATCGCGCAGGATATCCGTCATCAGCAGGCGGTTTTCCGATGCGAACGTGCCGTTGATTTTGTTGTAGGAGCACATCAGAGTCCAGGGCTTTGCCTCCCTTACCGGCGTTTCAAACGCAGCCAGGTAGATTTCCCGCAAAGTGCGCTCATCCGCCTCGGAACTAGAAGACATTCTGCGGTGCTCCTGGCTGTTGGCGGCATAATGCTTCAGGCTGGTGCCGACGTTTTGGGACTGCACGCCTTTGATGTGGGCGGCCGCCATCTCGCCCGCGAGATACGGGTCCTCCGAAAAATATTCAAAGTTACGCCCGCACAGCGGCGAACGCTTGATATTGACCGCGGGCCCCAGCACCACGGCGAGTTTTTCCGCCTGGCACGACTCCCCTATGGCCGAACCCAGCGTGTTTAAAAGCGCCCGGTCGAATGACGCGGCCGTCGCGCACCCGGCAGGAAAACAGACCGCTTCGATGCTTTCGTTCACCGCCAGATGGTCGGCAGCTTCGGACTGTTTCCGTAAGCCGTGCGGGCCGTCGCTTACCATAACGGAGGGGATATTGAGCCGCTCCACGGGCTTGGTATGCCAGAAGTCCAGCCCCGAACAGAGGGAGGCTTTTTCTTCGAGCGTCATTTGTGATACCAAATGCTTCATTTCCATACCGTTCACCTCTTTCACGCGTTGCATTCATTCTACCAATGATCTTAGAATGCGCATATCAACGCGGTTGTGTTTTTAGCATTCCGGTTCGCTATGTTGCGCGGATACGGTGGAGAGGTCCCAATCCTCGTATATCTTCGGTACGTCGCTGATCAGGCGCTTGGTATAGGCCGCCTTGGGTGTGAGGATCACTTCATCCGCCGTGCCGCTTTCCACGAATTTGCCATGCTCCATAATGTACACGCTGTCCGAAATGTAGTAAGCAAGCCCGATATCGTGCGTGATAAATATGATTGTCATGCCGGTTTCGTTGCGCAGCTGCAGCAGCATATCGAGTATGGTCGCACGCGAGCAGGCGTCGATCATGGAAGTGGGCTCATCGGCAAGCAGTATCTTGGGCTTGAGCAGGAAGATCCGGGCGATCATCAACCGCTGCATCTGCCCGCCCGAAAGCTCGAACGGGTACTTGTTGGTGAGTTCCGCATACTTCAGGTTGACGAAGGAACATGCCTCCGTCATCAGCTCCACCTTTTCTTCATAGGGGAGCCGCCGCCCGCCGCGCATATGGATGCAATCAAGGAGCACCGTATCGATCTTATTGAACATGTTAAACGATGAGAACGGATCCTGAAATATGGCCTGTATGCCCCTCCAGTATTCCCGTTTCTTCTTCTGCGAGCCGATATCCCGTTTTTTTCCCTGGAAATAGATTTCGCCTTCGGTTACGCTGATGAGCCCTAAAAGCATTTTTGCCAGCGTGGTTTTTCCGCTGCCCGACTCGCCCACGATGGACACAAGCTCGCCCTCATAGAACGCAAAATCCACATGATCGACCGCGACATTGCGCTTGTCCCCCATGCCGTATACCTTGGTGACGCCTGTACCGCTCAAGCAAAGCGGACGATCCGAAAGAATGGTTTTCTTTTCCGTCTCACTCATGCTGGTACACCTCCCTAAGCTTCTCGGCGGGGATGATGCAGCGGTACCCACGCCCGCCGCCGATTTCCGTAAACGGAATGCTCACGACCTTGCATTCCGGTTTTACATACTTGCAACGTTCGGCAAACCGGCATCCGCAGGGCGGATTTTTCAGATTGGGCGGCGTCCCGGGTATGGCCGTCAGCTTGACGTCGCGCACGCCTTCTTCCGGTACGATAATGGAGCCCATCAGCCCCTTGGAATATGGATGGATGGGGTCAAACACCATTTCTTTGGCGGTGCCTTTTTCCACGATCTGCCCGGCGTACATCACCATAATATCGTCCGTCACATTGTACAGAAGCGGCAGCTCATGGGTGATGAATATCATGGATTTGATATAGCCCTGTTCCATGAGTTCTTTCAGCATTTTGATGACCATCTTCTGGCTGGTAACATCCAAAGCGCTGGACGGTTCATCCGCAATGAGCACCTTGGGGCAGAGTATGGTGGAGATTGCGATGACCGTCCGCTGCTTCATTCCGCCGGAAAGCTCCACGGGGTAGCGTTCCAGCACATCCACAGGCAACCCAAGCACCGAAAACCGCTCTTTAGCCATATCATAAATTTCTTTTTGGGTGGCTTTTGGGTTATGGGCACGAATGACGTCCTCAATAAAACGGATGATCCTGCGCGTGGGGTTGAGCGCATTCATGGCCGCCTGCGGGATATACGCGATTTCGGTGCCCAGGATGGTTTTTCGCACCTCGTCCGGCTTCATGCCGGAGATATTGCGCCCATCCAGTATGATATCCCCGCACATGTAGTGGAGCGGCGCGAAATAGTACCCCATGAGACTGAGCGCCAGCGTGGATTTTCCGCAGCCGCTTTCCCCGGCAATCCCTAACGACTTGCCCTCCTCCACCCGGAAGGATACCTCGTTCACGGCATAGACGCTCTCACGGAACCTTGTAACATATTTGGTTGTGAGGCCATTGACCTCAAGCATTGCTTTTCCCATATCCGGCCTCCTAATCCCGCAAAGTAGGATTGAATACCTGGTCCAGGCCGGTATTCATTAAATTCAAAGAGAAACTGATGAACGCAATGGAAAGGATCACAGGGAAATACGCCCACCACGCGCCGCTCAAAGGCGCGGCATAGGCCACCGCCCAGTACATCATCAAACCGAGTGTCGGAATTTCCGTGGTTCTTGGGCCAAGGCCGAGCATGGAAAGCTGCGCCTCGGCAAGTATGGCGGAAGAAATTTGCAAAATAAGCGCCATCACCACATAGGATGCGATGTAGGGCAAGATATCTGTGAGTATGATACGTACCAGCGAATGGCCGGAGAGCTTGCTCAAATTCACATGATCGCGGTTTCTAAGCGAAACCACTTGCGCGCGCACTGCCCTTGCCGTCCACACCCAGGAGGTAAACCCGATGACGATGGCAACCGTTGTGGCGCCGCGCTGCTCCTGGCCGATGGAGAACGAAATGAGTATCAGCAGCACAAAAGAAGGGATGACGGTAAAGAGGTTGGTAACAAACACGATAATATCGTCCGCCAGCCCGCCGACATAGCCTGCCAGCAGTCCAAGCGTCAGCCCGATCAATGTGGCGATCGCCCCTGCGATAAGACCGATCAGCAGGGACGTGCCGCAGGCGGAAACAAGCTTTGTCAACACATTTGCGCCAAAATTATCCGTGCCCAGCGGCAATCCGATCACATTTGCCACCTGGCCCACCTCGACATAATCCGTGCCGGAGACCTTGCCGGTTTCAGTCAGTTCTCCTGTTTCAATATTTTCCCGCATGATGGTCACTGAGGAATGCACAAGACTTTCAAGCTTTTGGTCCAGCCGCCCGTAGTACTTTCGTTTGGCGGAGGTCATGCCTTTAAATTTTAATGTGCTGTCAAAATGCTCGCTCCACATTGCAAGCAGCGCATCGGTATCCGTAATATCAATTTCCTGCTCGGATATCCCGTAGGCAACAAGCCAAGCTTTCATCTCCACGCGGTCTTCGCTGCTGAGCTTGCTCTCCAAGCGCTTTACCTCGGCGTCGGGCAGCTTGAATGTGGTTTTTTCCGCATCGATGCTGTCCTGCACGGAAACATACATACCGGGGCGCTGAAAACTTCCCTGGCCGATCATCAGCAGAGGATTGTCGGGAACGAAAAGCGGATAGATGATCACAGTGAGAAGCATTGCGACAAGAATGACAAAGCCGACTATAAATTTGGGGGAACGGAATACCTGCCGTAACGTATTTTTCATAACCGGTCCCTCCCCTTATTCCATTTGCGCAGCTTTGATGCGCGGGTCGATCAGACCGTATACAATTTCTATCAAAAAATTGGCTATGAGCACCATCACCGTTATGATCAGCGTCGTACCGGAAACAAGCGGATAATCTGCTCCCGTAATGGCACCGAGCATGGTGGAGCCAAGCCCCGGGTAGCTGAACACGATCTCCGCGACCAATGCGCCGCTGACCATAGTGCCGATGGAAAGCGCAAGGCCGGTGATCTGTGGGAGCATGGCGTTCCGAAACACATACCCTACGATCTTTCTATCCTTGATGCCTAAGAAACGGCTGTATTTTACGTAATCGGCGTTCAGTTCGTAGATGGACATGGAACGCATACCGATCGCCTGCCCACCGATCGCGATGATGACAATGGACCAGAACGGAAGCTGATAATGTTCAATGATGGATTTTATAAATTTCATGGAGAATTCAGGAAGTAGATCAAACCCATAACCGCCCGAGGTGGGAGCGACTTTAAGTTTCATAGCGAATATGACAAGCATAATGATGGCCATGCCAAAAGCCGGAATGCTGGTCGCAAACAGCGAAGCCGGGAGCAGTACCTTGTCAAACCCTCTGCGGATGTATGCGGCAAGAGCGCCCAGAACGTTGCCGATGAGCCAGCCGACGATGATCGCGGGAAACTGAAGCCCAACGGTCCACCAAATGGACGACTGAAGGATATTCACTACCGTGCGGGGATATTGGGTGAACGATACCCCAAGATCGCCTCTCAAAAGATTTTGTACATATTTTACAAATTGAATATGGATGGGCTGATCAATTCCGAATAGACGTGTATAATCCTGGTATACCTGTTGCAAAGAAGTTTGATTGCTGGAGCTACCCGCCATGCGCGACATAATTCCTGCAATCGGATCGTTCGGCATCAATCGCGGCAATATAAAATTCAATATGAGCGCGCATAGGAACGTGATCAGAAACCAGATAATTTTTTTTCGGAAATACTGGCTATATCCTTTCATGGCTACACCTCCAGTCTTACGTAAGAGAAACAGCCATGCTTCAAGATGGCTCAAAACATGGCTGTTTCCTACTCATCCAGAAATTACGGATTGACGAGCTCCAGGTTATAGAGGCCGGCAACACCGTAGCCGTTGATCATAACCAGCGGCGGAACATTCAGGCCGTCGCCCGCTTCGGGGAAGCTGGTCCACACGCTCTCGTTCACGGCGTGGAACATGTCGGGGCGATACATCAAACCAAAGGAAGGAACATCGGTGAGATAGATTTCGTTGATCTTGGTGTAAAGCTCCTTCATCTGAGCGGGGTCGGTCACGGTCGGGAGCTGCTTGATGATGGCGTCGGCTTCTTCGTTCACATAACCGCCGTAGTTGCCGATACCGTTGGTCTCAAGCTTGGTGAATTCGCTGCTCATGAATTTGCGGACACGCTGCCAGGGCTGGGTCGGGCCGGCGGCGTCATTCCACATCATGAAGATATCATAATCGGTCTGGGCGGTATTGTACACGGTGGGAAGGAATACTTCCGCTTCGGGGAAATTGGTGGTGATGTTAATGCCGATCTTCTGACCCGCGGCAGCCAAGATTTCCATTGCAGCCTGCCAGTCGGTCCAGCCGTTCGGGCAGCAAGCATTGTACTCAAGGTTCTTGCCGTCGATTTCACGCCAGCCATCGCCATCCTTATCCACGACGCCGGCCTTATCGAGCAGCGCCTTCGCGCCTTCGATGTCGTTGCCGGCCCACTGGAGGGGCTTGAGCTTGTCGTGATCGAGAAGAGCCTGCTCACCGTCGGTCGGGATCATCATAGAGCGCGGAACCGCCGTAAACGTCGGGCTCTGGTTGGTCATGGCGTTGGCGATGATGGCTTCATAATCGACAGCCATTGCAATCGCCTTACGGACGGCCACGTTGTCAAGACCAAAGGACTTCATGTTGTACCATGCGGTAGGTATCGTAGCGCACACACCGTACGGAGCCTCCTCCATGTAGGTGGAAATGGGCAGGTTCTGCTTGAGCCAGAGATCCTGAACATTGGCGATAAAGCCTTGGCAAACGTCGATCTCGCCGGCCGCGAACGCAACCATCATGGCGTTGTTATCCGCATAGATGACGTGCGCGAGGTATTTGGGTACAGGCGCCTTGCCCCACACGGCCGCGCCCCAATAGTTGTCATCGCGCACGAGCACAACCTTCTGGTCGTCCGAGTACATGAGTTTGTACGGGCCGGAGCCTACAAAATCATCGCAGAGCGCATTCTTAAACGCATCCGCATCTCCGGCGGCAGTCGCTTCTACTTTTTCATAGTAGGCCTTCTGCGAAACGTACACTTTACCGATATACTCAACGAGCATCAACGGGTTGACGGGTTTTCCGTCTGCATTGAGCTTCGCATAGATGACGACGGTGGAAGGATCTGTGGCTTCGATCTTTTCGATGAAGTCTTTATATTCGTTGCCCATATTGGACGCGTACTTCACGTGCGTCGCATAGGTGTAGGCAACGTCTTCCGCCGTGACGGGAGTACCGTCGCTCCACTTCGCGGCAGCATTGATCTTCACGGTCATCTGGGTGAGGTCATCATTCCATGCATAGTCGCCGTCGGCAAGCAATGGGTACATTTTGCCGTCGAGCATGTTGTACATGTACAGCGTCTCATACGTAGTGATGCGGGAAGATGCGTTCTGCACAACGGCCATGGAGTTGTTTTGATCGGGGTTGTACGGGCTCCAGCTCTTTACGGGGCCCCACTGCAGACCGCCGAAATACAGCGTTTCATTGCGGGGCAGCTCGCTAATAAGCCCGGATACGGGTGCGGCGGTGGGTTCGGGTTCGGGTTCGGGTGCGGCAGTGGGTTCCGCAACGGGTGCGGCGGTAGGTTGCTCTGCGACCGGCGCTGTCGGCGTGCAGCCAAACAACGGGAACGCCATGGATACTGCCAGAACAAGGGCCAAGAGTTTCCATGCCTTCTTTTTCATGACTATCCTCCTACTTTGCTTTATTGTTATGGCCGCAAAACAACGGCCAAGCTCATTCTTATGCAGGAGCATCTTTTTTAAAGGGAACGCTGCGTTTTTTGGTATGATTTTGCGGCTGGAAGCAAAAGGACGTAAGTGTCCAAGCAAAAATCGAATGCAAGGCAGTTGAACATGTTTCTTGCTTTAAGCGGGCGGTTCGTAGTTTTTGGATGGAACGTTTACAGAATATTTTATTGCAAAAGCAACCTGGGCAGAACCTTAAACGATTTCGTACTTTGTAACTCCATTATATTTTTGCCTCAAATATCTGTCAAGCAAAAATTTGGAATGGATCTTCAAACGGGTTTTTTCACTGTACAGGAATGTAACAGTTGCGGAACTTTCCTGATTTATGCTTGAATGGCGCTGCCGCGACGCTCTCCGGACGGCTTTTATGCGTATCTCGCCGTTGTTGACAATATTCCCGGCAATGTTTAGTATAAATTTAAACGATTACGTTTACTTATCACCCCTTCCCTTCAATAGCGTTGCGCTTCTTTGTTTCCCAACAAAGCGGAAAGGACAAAGCGATGATAAAAGCGGATCTATCTGGCGCATGGAGCATGCGCATTGCCGGTAAAGCGCAGAGTTTCCCCGCCACGGCGCCGGGCTCGGTCTACCACGACCTCTTACAGGCTGACTATCTTCCCGATCCCTATTGGCGCGACAACGAAACAAGCTCCCTCGCGCTGATGGAGCAGGACTTTCTTTATTCCCGCACATTTACGGTGACGCAGGCGCTTTTAAACTGCGGCGCGGTGCTGCTCCGCTGCGAAGGGCTGGATACGCTTGCTCAAATACGCGTCAACAGCATCGGCGCGGGAAGTACCGACAACATGCACCGCATTTTTGAGTTTGACGTAAAGAATCTGCTGCACACAGGCGAAAACAATATCGAAATCCGCTTTCTCTCCCCTACCAAGTATATCCGGGAGGCGTATCAAAACAGCCGTGCGGACGGAACAAGTGACGCCATGACAGGCTTCCCCCTGTTGCGAAAAGCCCACTGCATGTTCGGGTGGGATTGGGGCCCGCGGCTTCCGGATGCGGGAATCTGGCGGGATATCGCCCTTGTTGGCATAGACAAAGCGCGCATCGAAGGCGTGTATGTGACGCAGACGCACGAAGGGAGTGCGGTGACGCTCCGTATCCGCACGGACATCGCCCGCTTTTCCCCCGCTGCGCTCGACGTCGCGGTCTCCGTCGCCGCGCCGAACGGCGAAATCTATACCGCGTTAGGGGAAGACTGCGAAATCAAAATAGAAACTCCCGCGCTCTGGTGGCCCAACGGCTTCGGGGAGCAGCCGCTTTATACGGTAAACGTCGCGCTTCATGCCGAAGGAGCCGCGCTGGATACCTGGGAGCGGCGGATCGGGCTTAGGACCATGACCATGCATATCGAAAAGGACGCGTGGGGCGAAAGCTTCTGCCACCGCGTAAACGGCGTGGACATATTCGCCATGGGCGCGGACTACATCCCGGAGGACAACATACTCCCCCGCGTCAACCCCGCACGCACGCGCCGCCTGCTGGAGGATGCGGCGGCGGCGCACTTCAACGTGATCCGTGTATGGGGCGGCGGGTATTACCCGGACGATTTTTTCTATGACAGTTGCGACGAGCTGGGCTTGATTGTCTGGCAGGATTTTATGTTCGCCTGCGCAGTGTATAACCTCACCGAAGCGTTTGAAGAAAACATCCGCGCGGAAATCACGGACAACGTGCGGCGGCTCAGGCACCATGCCAGCCTGGGCCTGTGGTGCGGCAACAACGAAATGGAGCAGTTCGTGGCCGAAGGTTTGTGGATTTCCTCGCCTAGGCAAAAGGCGGACTACGTCAAGATGTACGAGTACATCATCCCGCAAATTTTAAAGCGGGAGGACCCCGTTACGTTCTACTGGCCCGCGAGCCCTTCTTCCGGCGGCGGCTTTGACTTTCCCAACGACCCGGACCGCGGGGACGTCCACTACTGGCAGGTCTGGCACGGCGGGCTGCCATTCCCGGATTACCGCAACCACCTGTTCCGGTATGTGTCCGAATTCGGCTTCCAGTCCTTCCCCTGCATGCAGACGATCGAATCGTTCACCGAGCCAAATGACCGGAACGTATTCTCTTATGTGATGGAAAAGCACCAGCGCAACGCCCAAGCCAACAGCAAAATCATTGGTTACCTCGCGCAGATGTACCTTTATCCGCGCAATCTTTCTACGCTCGTATACGCGTCGCAGCTTTTGCAGGCGCAGGCCATGCAGTACGGCGTGGAGCACTGGCGCAGGAACCGCGGCCGCTGCATGGGCGCGGTCATCTGGCAACTGAACGATTGCTGGCCGGTGGCAAGCTGGTCCTCTATCGATTATTTCGGGCGTTGGAAGGCGCTGCACTATTACGCCAAACGGTTCTTTGCGCCCGTACTGCTTTCCTGCCATGAGGAGGGCGTGCTTTCGCAGAACACCAACGTCAACGCGGAGCCGTTCGCGCTCAAAAAAAGCGCAAGGCTCAATGTCAGCAACGAAACCCCTGAACCGTTTGCCGGAAAAGTCGTCTGGTCGCTGCGCAAACCCGACGCGAGCGTAATAGGGGAAGGCGAATTTGAAGTCGCCGTTCCCGCGCTTTCCGCCGTATGGCTGGACGAACAGGAGTTCCCCGATCAGGACGAATTCGGCTGCTATTACAGCTACCGGCTGGAGCGGGGCGGCAGTATTATAAGTTCCGGCAGCGTTCTGTTCTGCCCGCCCAAGCATTTCCGCTTTGTTGACCCGCAATTAAAAGCGACCGTCAACGGGGACGAAATCATCGTGGCGGCGGGGGCTTATGCGCGCTCGGTGGAAATCCTCTGCGGCGCGGACGTCCTGCTCTCGGACAACTACTTTGATATGAACGGGGGCGAACGGCGCATCCGTATATTGCGGGGCACGGCGACTGACGTCGCGGTGCGAAGCGTCTATGACATCGGATGAATGACGTGATCAATATGACGGAAGGCAAGCCCCTCCGACATATCCTTCTGTTCGCATGGCCTGTCATGCTGAGCATATTGTTCCAGCAGCTCTATCAGATTGCGGACGCCGCCGTGGTCGGCCATTTCATCGGCGTCGGCGCGTTCGCGGCCGTAGGTATGGCGGGCTACCTTTACTGGGTGGTTTTCAGCGTGACACTCGGCTTTGCCCAGGGGTTCGGCACGGTGTTTGCGCAACGGTTCGGCGCGCAGGATGAAATTGGGCTAAGGCGCGCCGTGGCGCAGTCCATACTGCTCACAGGCGTATTGGGCGCGGGGCTTACCGGATTATGCCTCCCGCTCATCAGGCCGCTGCTTCTCTTGCTCAACACGCCCGCGGAGATCGTACCGGATGTGCATGTTTATCTAAACTGGATGCTGTGGGGCTTGCCCATCGCATTCTTTTACAACACGGCCTCGGCGGTGCTGCGTGCGCTCGGCAACAGCCGTACACCGCTTGCCGCCATCATATTCTCGAGCATACTCAACATACTCCTTGACTTGCTGTTTGTCGGGCCGCTTCGTATGGGTGTTGTGGGCGCTGCCTGTGCTACGGTACTCGCGACGCTGTTCTCGTTTTTATATTGCTTCAATAAATTGAGGCAAATTCCGCTGGTTCGGGTGCAGAAAGCAGATTTTACCGCCGAGGACGGCACGGCGCGGGAACTGATGCGCCTGAGCGTCCCGCTTGCCTTTCGCAACGCCGTGATCGGCGCGGGCGGGCTTACCATGCAATACGTCATGAACGGATACGGAAAGCTTTTTGTGGCGGGCATGTCGGCGGCCAATAAGTACTTTGGAGTCATGAACCTCATCGGAAGCGCCGTGGACGCCGGGTTCGCCGTATTCGTCGGCCAGAATTACGGCGCAGGGAGGCTTCTGCGAATCAAAGAGGGCATGCATGCGGTATGGCGGATCGCCATAGTGAGCGCCGTGTGCATCGCGGCAATTACCATACTTTTGGGGCAAAGCATGGTCGGGCTGCTGATCACCGGCGACGCTTATGAAACGGCGCGCGTAACCGAATTTGGCTACCACAACCTGATCGGGATTTCCATATGCCTGCCCGCGCTGTACCTGCTCTATACAACCCGGTCCGCACTGCAGGGCATGGGCAACAGCGTGATCCCCATGCTCTCCGGATTTGTGGAGCTCATACTCCGCGTGCTGTCCGTGCTGATTTTACCCATGCAGTTCGGCGTATGGGGCGTCTACTTTGCCGAGGGCATCGGCTGGATCGGCGCGGCCATACTGCTCTGCTGGAGTTATTTTGTGGTGTTCCGCAAACGTATGGCAATGCTCCAAACGGCATAAAAAAGCGGCGGGCTTTCCACCCGCCGCAAGCTTGTCGAAAAAGTGCCTTGCGGCACTTTTTCGAGGATTACAGGAACAACCTGTGCCTACGGCACGACGGTTAGGCTGAAACGGCGGGTACCCGTCCTAAATGCTTCAATAAATTATGCTTCCTCCCCTTCCGCCGGGCAGGCAAACGCCGCGCCGTCGGGCTCGGGCATACGCTCCATTGCTCCCGCTTTTGCCGCCTCCCACTGCGTCCGCTCGGTGGCGAATATCATCAGCACGAATATCGCCAACAGGTACCAGGGCCATGCGGAAAGACCGATCACGGGCGAGATCCAGCCGAACATAGGCGCCATCAGCGTGCCGCCCGCGTACGCGCTTGCAAGCTGCAGCCCCATCATGCCCTGCGAGTGCTGCGCGCCAAACAGTTTCGGCGTATCATCCAGCAGGGATGGGAATATCGGCGCGCATCCGAGGCCAATCAATAAAAGCCCCGCGATCAGCAGCGTATTCGGAAGCGGCAGCAGCAATATCAGTACGCCGAACAGTATCATGCCTTCGCCTATGCGCACCAGCGTTTGATCGGAAAGTTTCATCGCCGCAAAGCCGGAAAGAAGCCTGCCCGCCGTTATCCCTAAGAAAAACATGGACGCCCAGGAGGCCGCGATATCCGGCGCGACGCCTTTGACGTTTACAAAGTATGTGCTGGCCCAAAGCCCCGTCGCGTATTCGGCGGCGCAGTAGGTAAAAAAGGCGATGCACATAAACGCGGCGCCCGGCCGCCTTAACAGCACCCGGCGCGGGACGATTTCGTGACTCTTATCCACTGCCGCCGCGATCTTCTGCCCTACGCGCTTCCACAACGGCAGCGAGCACGCGATAAGACAGGCGATGCCAAGCAGCGCGAGGGATACCGTGCGGTACGCGCCATGCCAGAAGTTCATGGAAAGATAGAGCGACATGATCATGGGCCCCGCAGTTGCGCCCACGCCCCAGAAGCAGTGAAGCCAGTTCATATGTGTGGCCTTGTAATGGAGCGCAACAAAGTTGTTGAGCGCCGCGTCCACCGTACCGGCCCCTATGCCAAGGGGCACTGCCAGCACAAGCACCACCCAAAACTCCCGCACAAACCCCATGCCCATCAGCGCAAGGGACGTCAGGAGCACCGAAACGGCGGTGACCATACCCGTGCCGAACCGTCTGATCATGCGCTCGGAAACCAGGCTGGAAATAACCGTCCCGCCCGCCGAAACGATGGACACGATCCCCGCGAGGGGCACCGCAGCGCCCAGATCGATATGCGCCACCGGCCAGGCGGCGCCCAGCAGCGAATCCGGCAGACCCAGCCCGATGAATGCAATATAGATGACCACAAGAAGAAGGCTTGCCATATTGTTACAATAACCCTCCGTTTGGCAGAATGACCGATATTACTTTATCAGTATTTGGGAGCAAAGTATATCATCCGCGTTTGATTTGTATAAGACACGTCGCGTATTATATGGGTTAAGACGGGTATAGCAGGGGGAATAACGATGCGCGAACATGCACATATT
Organism: Bacillota bacterium; assembly: GCA_023426265.1. Lineage (GTDB taxonomy): Bacteria > Bacillota > Clostridia > Christensenellales > CAG-138 > JAEYLA01. The sequence goes on along the minus strand of JAFABA010000173.1, from coordinate 4,938 downwards.
GAAAAGAAACTCGTACATATGGCATTCCTCCAGCGCGAATACGGGTTCTCGCACCATGCCTACGACCAGGAGCTGCTGCAATACGAGTACGTGCGGGACGGCGACATGCGGGCGGTGGAAGAAGGCGCGCGCATGTTTAACAGCAGTTCGGTGGGCCACCTTTCGGACGACCCGGTCCGCGATAAGCGGTACCTGTTTGTCGCGGCGACAACCATGACGACCCGGTTCGCCATAGAGGGCGGCATGGACCAGGAAACGGCGTATAATTTGAGCGACCTTTTTATCCAGCGCATGGATCTTGTAAATACCGTGGAGGAAATCAGCGCGCTGCACCGCGTCATGGTGGAGGAATTCACGCTGCGCATGGCTAGGCAGCGCCTGCACAGGTACCCCAAAGCCGTGCTTCTGGCGCTCGATTACATCTACCTGCATTTGCATGAGACGATCGAGGTCACAGAAATCGCGGCCCATGTGGGATTGAGCCGTTCCTACCTCTCCACACTCTTCAAGCGGGAGGTTAAAATGCCGTTGTCCGATTATATCCGGGAAAAGCGCGTGGAAACGGCGAAAAACATGCTGAAGTTTTCGGACTTTACTTTGCAGGAAATCGGCAATTACCTGGCGTTCCATTCGCAGAGCCATTTTGTAAGCGTATTCAAGGCGCATACCGGCGTTACACCGGGCGCTTACCGCCAGACGCATTTCCGCTCCAACTGGGGCGATCGATAATATCCGTTCCATATATCAAATCACTTGAAACTGCCTTGACATTCTTTTGATATAGGTCTACGATTAGCATGCTAATCATTAGTTAGCTAATTATAGGAGGTATTTGTATGCCTGTACAGCTGCATATGGCGTTGTATAATACCTACCACGCGCAGAAAAACAGGCTCCGGCCGGGCAGGGAGGAGATCGGGCTTTCGCCGGGGCAGCCCAGAATACTAAACTACCTTTCCCGCCGCAACAACTGCATGCAAAAAGAGATCGCGCAGGCGCTGGATATCGAACCCGCAACCGTATCCCGCATCCTGAATAATATGGTTGAGGCGGAGCTGGTGCAGCGTTCCTCCCTCGCCGAACGGAAACGGGCGGCGTGCATATCCATTACCGATAAGGGACGGGAGGCGTATGCGAAGTGGCTGCGGCTGTGCGAGGACATGGAAGCCGCCGCCATGCGGGGGTTTACCCCAGCCGAGCAGGATGCATTTGTAGAATACCTTTGCCGCATGTACCATAACCTGTCCGGCAAAGTGTTGGAATAAGCCTTTTTTCTTTGGAGAGATATGTTACGACATTTTTTAAAGTATTTTCAGAACTACCGCAAGTATTTAACTGGAAGCCTGCTCTGTGTAACGCTTGAATCAATATTTGAGCTGATCATACCGCTGATTATGGCGGATATCATAGACGTCGGCGTCGCAACCCGGGACAAAAGCTATATCCTTGTCAAAAGCCTGACCATGGTGGGCTGCGCGCTGGCCTCCCTCGCATTGGGCGCGCTTTATGCGCGGCTTGCAGCAATCGCCGGGCAGGGATTCGGCGCGGAATTAAGAAAAGCGGAGTACCAAAAGGTACAGAGCTTTTCCTTTGCGGATATGGACCGGTTCAGCCACGCTTCCCTGATTACACGGCTGACCAACGACATCACCGTTTTGCAGAACGCCGTCTGCAACGGCATCCGCCCCGTTGTGCGCGGCCCGGTGCTGATGGTGATAGGGCTTATCATGACCATAGCCATGAGCCCGCAGCTTGCGTTGGTGTTCCTGATCGCCATGCCGACGCTCGGCGTTTGTCTGTATTGGATCTTGCGCAGGCTCGGCCCGGTGTTTGGCAAGATGCAGAAAATGCTCGACAAGGTCAACGCCGTCATTCAGGAAAACCTGACGGCCATCCGCACCGTAAAATCCTATGTGCGCGGAGAGAGCGAATGCGAAAAGTTCAGCGAAGCCAACGAAAATCTCCGCTCCGCCTCCGAGCGGGCGTTTCATTACGCGGTTTTGAACATGCCCTGCCTACAGTTCGTGATGTATGGGACGATTGTGGCCATATTGTGGTTCGGCGGCAATTTTATCAATACGGGCACCATGAAGGTAGGCGAGCTGACCGGGTTTTTGAGCTATGTCATGCAGATTTTAAACTCCCTGATGATGATTTCCAACGTGTTTTTGATGCTCAGCCGTTCCATGACATCCATCAGCCGCATCTACGAGGTGACGCAGGCGCCGGTTGGCCTCACCTCCGGCCCGGACTGCAACGCGGTTGCCGCAGGCGGCATTGATTTTGAACACGTCTTTTTCAAATACCGGGAGGACGAAAAGGAATACGTGCTAACCGATATCAACCTGCATATAGACGCAGGACAGACTGTGGGAATTATCGGCGGCACCGGCTCCGCAAAATCCTCCTTGGTACAGTTGATCCCACGGCTGTATGACGTACGCTCCGGCGTATTAAAGATAGACGGGTGCGATGTGAAGGAATACCCGATCGCGCATCTCAGGGATGCCATCGGCATGGTACTGCAAAAAAACACGCTGTTTTCAGGCACAATACGCGAAAACCTCCTGTGGGGCGACGAAAACGCCACACAAGCGCAGCTCGACTGGGCCTGCCATATCGCCTGCGCGGACGAATTCTTACGCCGGATGCCCGGCGGCTACGATACCATGCTTGGACAAGGCGGCGTCAACCTTTCCGGCGGGCAGAAGCAGCGGCTCTGCATTGCCCGGGCTCTGTTGAAGCGCCCGCACATTCTGATATTTGATGACTCCACAAGCGCTGTGGACACCGCGACGGAGGCGAAGATCCGCGAGCGCATGGCCCGGGAATTAAGCAACACGACCAAAATCATCATCACGCAACGCACCAGCGCCATCGAAGACGCAGACCTGATCGTGGTGCTCAAAGAAGGGAAAATCGACGGCACGGGCACGCATGAAGAACTGTTAAACACCAACCGCATTTACCGGGGGATGTACGAGTTCCAGCGGAAGGGGGCGATTGCGTAATGGCAAACGACTCCTCTAAGAATAAGCCCCAAAATGTCTGGAAAACGATCAGGCAACTGTTCCGCTACGGAAAGAAACACACGGGTTCGCTGCTGCTGATTTCCGTGCTTGTCGTCATCAGCGCAGGCGCCAACGTATATGGCACGTATTTGTTGAAGCCCACGATAAACGACTACATCATCCCCGGGGATATTCCGGGGCTTATTCGTATGCTTCTGCTGATGGGGGTCGTATACCTCATCGGCGTCGCATCCGCGTACGGCTATTCCCAGCTGATGGTGAAGGCCGCGCAAGTTATGGTAAGCGAAATCCGGGACGACCTGTTCCGCAAGGTGCAGACCCTCCCCCTGAGTTTTTTTGACGCACGCACCCACGGCGAGTTGATGAGCCGGTTCACCAACGATATCGATACCATATCCATCGCGCTCAACAACAGCTTTACGGTGCTGGTCCAAAGCATTATCGTGCTGATTTCCACGTTCGCGGTATTGATTGCGCTCAACCTTGAGCTTTCGGCCATCGTGCTGCTGTTCTTTTTCGGCATGTTCCTGTTTTTAAGTTACAGCGGCAAGAAGAGCCACGCGTACTTTTCCCGCCAGCAAAAGTATATGGGTAGCCTCAACGGCTATATTGAGGAAATGGTAAGCGGGCAGAAGGTGGTACGCATATTCAACCATGAGGAGAAGGAACTCAATGCATTCTCTGCCCTGAACGAAAAGCTGCGTGAAGCGGGTACCGGGGCCATGACGTATTCGGGCATACTCATTCCCGCCATCGTCAGCATGTGCTATTTCAATTTTGCGATTTCCGCCTGTATCGGCGCATTCTTTGCAATTGCCGGCCGGATAGACCTTGGCACGCTTGCGTCTTACCTTGTGTACGTGCGTCAGTTGGGTATGCCGGTAAACCAGCTTTCCCAGCAATTGAACTTCATGGTGGCCGCCCTCTCCGGCGCGGAGCGTATATTTCAAATAATGGAAGAGATTCCAGAAACCGACGATGGCGTGGTTACGCTTGTGAATGTAAAGAAAGACGCCGATGGCGAACTCCGCGAGTGCCAAAAGCGCACAGGCGAATGGGCATGGCGGCGGCCAAAGGAGAACGACGAAGCGGAACTCATCCCGCTGCGCGGGGACGTACGCTTCCATGACGTGATGTTCGGCTACAGTTCCGGCAGCGCGGCATTGAAAAAAATCAGCCTGTACGCCAAGCCCGGCCAGAAGATCGCATTTGTCGGCTCCACCGGTGCAGGGAAGACGACGGTAGCGAACCTCATCAACCGGTTTTATGATGTTGACGAAGGCAGCATCACCTACGACGGCATCGACGTGCGCGAAATCAAAAAAGATGACCTCAGACGCTCACTCGGCGTTGTGCTGCAGGATACCCATCTCTTTACCGGCACCATAGCGGACAATATCCGTTACGGCAACCTGGATGCCAGCATGGAAGAAGTGGTAGAAGCCGCAAAGCTCGCCAACGCGGATTTCTTTATCCGCAGGCTGCCCGAAGGCTATGACACCATGCTGACAGGCGACGGCGGGAACCTGAGCCAGGGGCAGCGGCAATTGCTCGCCATCGCCCGGGCCGCAGCCGCAAACGCGCCGGTGCTGATACTGGACGAGGCCACAAGCTCGGTGGATACCTACACCGAAAAGCTGATCGAAACCGGCATGGACCACCTGATGGAAAACCGGACGGTGTTCGTGATCGCCCACCGGCTTTCCACCGTGCGCAACGCGAAGGCGATCATTGTACTGGAAAACGGCGAAATACTCGAGCGCGGCAGCCATGAGGAACTGGTGGCGGAAAAGGGGCGTTACTATCAGCTGTACACGGGGCAGTTTGAGTTATCCTAAATGCCGCTGACAAGTCCTACGGACTTTATCAGGGGGTTTTTTGTGGGTTAAAAGTGCGTTTTCACGCA
>JAFABA010000132.1 GCA_023426265.1 Bacillota bacterium | reverse complement strand
GCGGTATTGGTCGCCTATACATTGGTCCGGTATGTCATGGCGATTATAAAAGCCGTAAAACAACAGCCTGCAACGGCGTGATTTTGGGTATCTGAGTACAATAACGTAATAAAGAAACGGAGTGAATAGTATGGCAAAAGAAATCGACGCGCGCGGGCTCCTCTGCCCTAAGCCGGTGATCCTGGCAAAAAAGGAGCTGGACGCCGGAGAAACGGAATTGACGGTATTGGTGGATAATGCAATCGCCGTGCAGAATCTCACGCGGCTTGCACAGGCGAACCAAAAGGAAATACAATCCCGCGAAACGGAAGGCGGCTTTACAGTGCGCATTACCGGCGAGGGCAAGGCGGGGGAGAGCGTGATGCCGGATATGATCCAATGCGCCCCCGGTGCCGGGTACGCGGTGTTCATCGGCAAGGACCATGTGGGCGAAGGCGATGCGCCCCTTGGATATAACCTGATGAAGATGTTCCTTTATACACTGAGCGAAAGCGAGGACCTCCCTGCAAGCGTGCTGTTCATGAACGGCGGCGTCAAGCTGCCCGCGGGCGGGGAACAGCAGGTCATCGATAGCCTGAACGCCCTCGTCAATAAGGGCGTGGAGGTGCTTGTCTGCGGAACCTGCCTCAATTTCTATGGCCTCACGGACCAGCTTGCTGTTGGCAAAGTCAGCAATATGTACGAGATTCTCTCCCGCATGCAGGCGGCGGGCAAGGTCATTACCGTATAGCTGAAGTTGGGATAATAGCAAAAGCCCGGCATATCGCCGGGCTTTGTAGCGTTCAAAATATTCTACTTTTTGCTGGACTGCATGGCTTTGATATGCTTAATTGTTTCATCGGCAGCAAGCCGCTGATAGTCTTCTGAATCAACGGCATAGAGCGCAACCTTACCGGTATCGTCGGAATGAATGCCCCAGCCATAGCGTTTTCCTAGAGCAGAGGAACGAAGGCAAGGCTGACCTTTCGAAAAGAATTCTTCACGGCTGATCCCTTTACGCTTGCCATCCGATTCATAGACAACATCATCCGAACTGAACCGATATGGGGCGCTGATCAGCATTTCATATTGGATTTGCGCCGCCGTTTTTGGATCCTTTTCAGGCGGCCTCCGGCTCGTTGTTGCCGGACAATCCTCCGCCACTTCAATAAACGCATTCGTATAGTTCGTTGTATGCTGCTTCATCGTTTCACTCCATTTACGGCAATAATCTTTTTTAGAGACAGCTATAAGTATGCCCTAATGGAACAAGCACATATAGTTTTCGGCAAGCTTTTCGATGCGGGTTTTTGCCGTCTATAGAATTAAGCCAAAGCGGGCTTGACCCGGTCCAGCCTCATTTCGCGAAATCCCATCCATACGATCCATACATACGCCAAGGTCTTGGGCAGCATCAGCGCGCCCACCGGCGGGAACAGGTCCGCAAACAGGACAACCGGAATATAGAAGGCGAAGCTGAGCGTTATAGCCAGCCACATGTGCCGGAAAGCCGTGTCGTTTGCGGCCTTTGCCTCCCTGTAAAAAAGAACGATCATTATAACGCCCATAATAGCAAACGGGATGTTGCGGTAAATCCCCCAGGAAAGGGGCGCCGACACAAGTGTCCAGCCGTTTTGGGGGAACAGGCACAAGGCAATGCGCACAGCGGCAAGCCCAAGCCCCAGCGTGGCAAATGCAAGGCCCTTTTGCTCTGCTTTTCCATAGCGCCTGCGCCACACATAGTAGAGCAGCACATAGAATACCGTCATGGTGACGGAGGTAATAAGCTTTCCTATGCCGAGCGCCGCCGCGTTTGCTTCAAAACCGCCGGGGCTCCACATGGAATAGATGCGCGGCACCAAATGGAATGCGTCTCCCGCGCCCAAGAGTACCGCCATTGCGCCAAATAACGAATACTTGCCGCGGCCGTTGGCATTCAGAAGCATGATCGTGCCAAGCGTGATGATGAGTATCAAATATGCGGCGTCAAATATGGTTTCGACATAATACATAAAAAGTCTCCCGAATTCTCTGGTTCCATTGATAAACGGCGCTGCCGGAATGGAGCAACAGGCTGTCTCACAAATACCGCCAACCGGCTTTCGCAGATACCGTGCGCTATTTGGGGAATGTTGTCCATATTAGGATATATAAAAAGAAACGTCAATAGGGAAAGCATGTATGTATAAGCCCGGCTTTCCTGCTGAAACAAGAGCTGCTAGAAATGATAAAACCCCGTACTCCTTTTCTGGAGTAAGGGGCTCTTTATAACGAAAGAATACGTATTAGCCGAGCGCCTGCCCGATATCGTAGAGAATATCGTCGATATGCTCGGTGCCGACGGAAAGGCGTATGGTGTTGGGTTTGATGCCGCTTTCCAACAGCTGCTCGCCCGTCAGCTGGGAATGGGTGGTGCTGGCGGGGTGGATCACGAGCGATTTTACGTCCGCAACGTTCGCGAGCAGGGAGAATATTTGCAGCTTATCGATAAACGCCTTGGCTTCCTCCGCTCCGCCCTTGATTTCAAACGTAAATATAGAGCCCGCGCCGTTGGGATAGTACCTGTTGTAAAGCGCGTGGGAGGGGCTGTCCGGCAGCGACGGGTGGTTCACATGCTCCACCTTGGGGTGATTCTTTAAGAAATCAATCACCTTCTTGGTATTGCTGATGTGCCGCTCAATGCGAAGCGAAAGCGTCTCCAGCCCCTGCAGGAACAGGAAGGCGTTAAACGGGCTTAACGCCGCGCCGGTATCCCGCAGCAGCGTGACGCGCGCTTTGATGATGTAGGCAAGGTTGCCCACCGCCTTGGTGTAAACCACGCCATGGTAGCTCGGGTCGGGTTCGGTCAGGCCGGAAAACTTGCCGGACGCCTCCCAATTGAACTTGCCGCTGTCTATGATCACGCCGCCGATGGATGTGCCGTGCCCGCCGATAAATTTGGTGGCGGAATGCACCACGATATCCGCGCCGTGCTCGATGGGCCGGAGCAGGTAGGGGGTGGAGAATGTGTTGTCGACGATGATGGGGATCTTGTGCTTGTGCGCGATGGCGGCGATGGCTTCAAGATCGATGACATCGGAGTTCGGGTTGCCCAAACTCTCCACAAATATCGCCTTGGTGTTGGGCTGTATGGCGGCCTCGTACCCCGCAAGGTCCAACGGTTCCACAAACGTGGTCGTGATGCCGAACTTGGGCAGCGTGTGCAAAAAGAGGTTGTAGGTGCCGCCGTATATGGTTTTTTCGGCGACGATATGGTCCCCTGCGGAGGCAATGTTCTGTATGGCGTAGGTGACGGCGGCAGCGCCTGAGGCCACGGCCAAAGCGCCGGCGCCGCCTTCCAGCGCCGCGATGCGCGTTTCAAATACGCCGGAGGTCGGGTTCATGATGCGGGTGTAGATGTTCCCCGCTTCCGTCAGCCCAAAGCGCGCTTCTGCGCTTGCGGCGCTGGGAAATACATAGGAGGAAGTCTGGTAAATGGGTACCGCGCGCGCGTCCGTCGCGCTGTCCGGCTGCTCCTGCCCGGCGTGAAGCTGCAATGTCTCAAACTGCCATTTTCTTTCTTCCCGGTTGCTCATACATACACGCTCCTTATTTTAATTTGTATATTCAAAAAAACTAAATTCATATATGATAAGTATGTTATAGCTAAGATATATCGGATGGATCAAAATGTCAATACCCGGGCAAAACTTTTTACGGCAATTTTGAGCAAGAATTACAATTGACTATTCGCAGAAAAACGATATAGTAGACAAATGATACCTAAATGTTGCGCTTGATAGAAAAGGAACAATATGTTCATATTCTGTTCAAGATTACTATATATAATCTGTCCATTGCGGCTGTAGGCCGTTGCAATATTGATTTTGAAATGTATAGGGGTATAGCGACACATGGAACTGACCAAACAACAGGACCTTGAACAGGAAGAAAACGTTGCGCAGGTCCGCAAGGCAAAAAAGAGAAACAACACCGGAAAAGGCAATAAGAAACGCACCAGGCGTTGGATTATTCTAGGCGTTATCGTGGTTGTCATCGCCGGGCTGTTTTATACCTGCTCTCAGATAGGGAAACAGGCCCAGAACATACTCGCGCAGTCCGATACCCTTGTGCTTTCCTATCAGGATTTTGAAAATTCCATCAGCGCCACGGGAACGGTGGAGAGCGCTACGAGCGACTATGTCTATTCCACCCAGAATTATCCCGTGCAGGTTGTGCATGTGGAAGTCGGTGACGTGGTGCAGGCCGGCGACCTGTTGGCCGAGCTCGACAGCAGCGCTCTGGAGGACCAGATAGAGGCCAAGGAGCTCTCCACCGGCCTTTCCGCCGAGGCCGCCGCGCAGCAGGTAAAGACCGCGCGGGACAGCTACAATTCTTCCAAGGAAGCGCTGGACGAAGGATTGAATTCTTCTATCATCAGCGCGCAAAACGCAGTGCAGACCGCCTACGACAACTGGCAGAAGGCAATTCGGACGTATAACAATTTCAGAGGTACGGATTTGGATGATGCGCTTGAGCGGGCGGAAAGAGCTGTTGAAGCTGCGCAGGCGCAGGTGGTAGCATCCCCTTCCGATTTAAGTGCGTTGGATACCCTGACACAGGCGCAAAACAACCTCAGATCCATTCAATCTCAATACGATTCATACGACGAGACGCTGACGGAATACCGCTATGCGGTGGACTACGCCCATAACGCCTACGTCACCGCACAGCAGCAGTTGGAAGCCGCGCAATTTGGCGCAAAGGCGCAGCTTCAGGGCAGCAAAAACAGTCTGAGCACCGCGGAAATCAACGCAAATATGGACAGCGCCACATTGGCTCTGGCGCAGATGCAGGAAGACCTGGAGGAAACAAAAATCACGGCGCCCGCAGCGGGCACCGTGACCGGCGTGTATGCGACTGTAGGCGCTTCGGGCGCGGGGCTGCTGTTTGTAATCGAGGATACCGCCAATCTTGTGGTGGAAACCTCCGTAAAGGGCTACGATGTGGGGACTGTCAAGGTCAATATGCCCGTTGCCATCAAATCCGACGCCACGGGGGACGAAGTGTTCGACGGGCGCATCACGAGCATCGCGCCCACCTCAAACAAAAACGCAAAGGGCGAAACGGACACCACCGGCGACGTGCTGTTTGCCACGAAGGTTGAGGTGCTGAGCAAGGATACCGGCCTTCGTATCGGCATGAGCGTGCGGCTCAATTATATCATCGCGCAGCAGCCGGGGGTCATTCTTGTGCCCTATGACGCCATCTATGAAAACGACAACGGCGAAAGCTGCGTGCTCCTGGCCGAGAAGCAGCAAGACGGCAGGTACAAGCTCAGGGAAGTGAAAGTGACGCAGGGGCAGGAGAACGATATCGACGTTATCATCACCGGCGATGAAATCGCCCCCGACGTTATGGTAGTCACCACCCCGGATAAATACCTGACCAAGCTTGACCAGGAACTGGCCCTGGTGGATTTTAGCGCCATTCCGGGCTTTAACGCGGCGGCGGTCGGCTGACGGAGGGAGCATGCAAGACACGATCATCCGCATGCGGAATATCATCAAACGGTTCTATATCGACCAGCCGAACGAACTGGAGATTTTGCACGGCATCGATCTGACGGTGGACCGGGGAGAGTTCGTTTCCATCGTGGGCGCGTCCGGTTCCGGCAAATCCACGCTGATGAACCTGATCGGCGCTTTGGACAGGGCGACGGAAGGCAGCTATGAGCTGGACGGCACCATAATTGAGGACGCGAAGGACGTGGAACTGTCCGCCATACGCAACAAAAAGGTCGGCTTCGTGTTCCAGAACTTCAACCTCATCCCCAGGACCAACGCGCTCAAAAACGTGGAGCTTCCCATGCTGTATTCCGGCGTTCCCGCGCGGGAGCGTACCCAACGGGCAAAAGAGCTTCTTGCCATGGTGGAAATGGACGACCGTATGAACCACCAGCCCAACGAGCTTTCCGGCGGCCAGAAGCAGCGCGTCGCAATTGCGCGCGCCATGGCGAACGACCCGGCGATACTCCTTGCGGACGAACCGACGGGCGCGCTCGATTCCAAGACCGGACGGCTGGTGATGGACCTGTTCCATACGCTCAACCGGGAGCACGGCAAGACGGTGGTGCTCATTACGCATAATCCCTCCCTCGCAAGGGAGACGGGGCGCGTGTTGACCATGCGGGACGGCATGCTGTATTTTGAGGGTGCGGCGGAGGAAAGGGCATGAATTTAACCGAAAACATCCGTCTTGCACTCGAGGGCTTAAAAGCGAACAAGATGCGCGCGCTTTTGACAATGCTCGGCATCATCATAGGCATCGCGTCTGTTATTGCCATACTGACGGTAGGCAACTCCCTAAGCGGCGCCATCACGAACTCCATGGGCTCTTTGGGTGCGACGAACATCTACGTATATCTGCAAAACAAAGAGCAGGCCGCGGGCGACCAGTTCGGCGGCATGATGGTACAGCCGGCCAGCCCGGATGACGACAGCCGCCTGACCGATGAAATGGTGGAAAACCTGCTGCATCGCTACCCGAACGAGGTCGCGGGCGTCAGCATGGCGGCATCCGCCGGAAGGGGCCGCGCCCAGGACGGCAGGCTGTACGCAAACGTCAGCCTGTCGGGTGTGAACGCCTTCTATACGGAAGGAAACAATATCGAAATCCTGGCCGGGCGCACGATCACCGAGCGGGATATGGACGGCTTAAGGAATTCCGTTGTGGTATCCGACAAGCTTGTCAATAACATGTTCGGAGGGAATCTCCAATCCGCGCTGGGGCAGGAACTCAAGGTGACCGCGGGCGACGAAGCCTATACGTTCAACATTGTAGGTGTTTATAAATATGTGCAAGCCGGTATGTCTTTTTCCACCGCCAATGAAAAGGATATTTCCACGGACCTGCTGCTGCCCATTACCACCGTCAAGCGTATGACCAATTCTCCGGAAGGGTACGACTATCTTGTCGTCACCACGCGGAATACGCAGGATACGGCCGCGTTCGTTTCCCAGCTGAAGAGTTTCTTTAATCGTTACTATGAGAAGAACGAGAAATTCCAGGCAACGGCTATGAGCATGGAGAACATACTCGATCAGGTGGATACCGTGATGGGGACCATCAGCATCGCGCTCTCAATTATTGCCGGCATATCTCTGCTGGTGGGCGGCATTGGCGTGATGAACATCATGCTGGTTTCCGTTACCGAGCGCACGCGGGAGATCGGTACACGCAAGGCGCTGGGGGCCACAAACGCGAACATCCGCATCCAGTTCGTGGTGGAAAGCACGATCGTCTGCATGATCGGCGGGGCGATCGGCGTAATATTGGGCGGCGCTTTGGGGTATTTGGGAAGCTCGCTGATCGGCACTGCGGTGGGGCCGGATGTACCGTCGATACTGATCGCCGTCGGGTTCTCCATGGCCATCGGCGTGTTCTTCGGCTATTACCCCGCCAACAAGGCGGCGCGGCTTGATCCCATCGAGGCGCTGCGGTACGAATAAGACCTGATGTAAGCCCTGTACAATCGCGCCCGGAAACAGTATACTTATACTGTTAAATAAGAGCCCCGCCGCAGTTTTGCGGCGGGGCCGTTTAAGGAAAAGGCGCGTTTATTTATGACCTATCTCGATTATGCCGCCAACACCCCCGTGCGGGAGGAGGTCCTTGCAGCCTTTTGTGAGGCGGCGAAAGACTACCCGGCCAATCCCAACTCGCCGCATGGACTCGGAAGGTTGGCGGAAGAGCGGCTTATAAAAAGCACAACGCATATATTGGAGCTTCTTGGTCTAGGCTGGGAGCTTATTTATACTTCGGGCGCAACAGAAGCAAATAACCTCGCCATAAAGGGCGTTGCGCAATACTACCGGGGACGGGGCAGGCATATCGTCACCACGTTTCTGGAGCACTCCTCCGTCCACGGGGCAGCGGGCGCGCTGCAGGCCGCGGGCTACGAGGTGGAGTATGTAAGGCTGCTGCCGGACGGAAAAATAGACATTGCGCATCTAGGCAGTCTCATTCGCCCGGATACCGTGCTGTTTTCCTGCTGCTATGTGGACAGCGAGCTTGGCGTAATACAGAATATTGAGGAAATCGGCAGCTTCTTAAAGACGAATAGCCCCAATACGATATTCCACGTGGACGCCACGCAGGCGGTGGGGAAGATGCCCGTATCCTTATCGCAGGCCGACCTTGTCAGCTTTGCGCCGCACAAATTCTACGGCCTCAACGGCATCGGCGCGCTCATAAAGCGGCCTGACCTGCTACTGGAGCCGCAGATGCACGGCGGGCACAGCACAACTGCTTACCGCAGCGGCTCGCCCGCGCTCGCGTTGATCGTCTCCATGGAGGAGGCGCTTTCGCTTGCTTATGCGGAAATGGGGCAAAACATAGTAAGGGCGCATGCGCAGAATGCGCTTTTGCGCGCGCATTTCAAACAATATCCGGACGTCTCCATCAATAGCCCCAAGGAAGCATTGCCCTTTATCCTGAACGTCAGCGTGCCGGGGCGGGATGCGCCGCGGTTCTTAGCGGCGCTGGAGGAGAAAGGCTTTGCGCTTTCCGGCAAATCCGCCTGCACCGCGCCCAAATCCGTATCACGGCCCGTGTTTGCGCTGACGAATGACCGCAGGCTTGCGCTTTCCACGCTGCGGATCAGCCTGGGAAGATGGACTATGGATGAGGATGTACGGGCGTTTCTTGCGGCGTTTGACGCCTGCTATCGGGAGATCGGGAGGAAGTAATGGACAGGCTGCAGGAAATAGAACGAAGCATCATCAAAAAGTTCCGCAAGGAAATCTGGCGCAACTTCGCGCTTGCGGTGGGCCGGTATGAACTGATACAGGAAAACGATAAAATAGCCGTGTGCATTTCCGGCGGCAAGGATTCGATGCTGATGGCAAAATGCATGCAGGAGATCCAACGCCACGGCCGGGTACCGTTTGAATTGGAATTCCTTGTGATGGACCCCGGGTACAACAGGGAGAACAGGCGGCGCGTGGAGGACAACGCAGCACTGCTTGGGCTGCCTGTCCGTATATTTGAAACGGATATATTCGATATCGTGGCGGATGAGGAGAAATCCCCCTGCTACCTTTGCGCGAGGATGCGGCGCGGCGCGCTCTACAGCCGTGCGGAGGCTTTGGGCTGCAACAAAATCGCTCTCGGCCACCACTATGACGACGTCATCGAAACCATACTCATGAGCATGCTTTATGGCGGGCAGATCCGCACCATGATGCCCAAGCTCCACAGCACGAATTACCCTAAAATGCAGCTGATACGGCCCATGTACCTGGTCAAGGAGGAGGATATCCGCCACTGGTGCAGGTACAACGAATTGTCGTTTATCCAGTGCGCCTGCCGGTTTACGGAAAACTGCGTGCTGGGGGACAATGGCGGCGGAGGGAAGCGGCAGGAGATGAAGGAGCTTATTAAAAGCTTCCGCAAAATCAACCCGAAGATCGAGCAGAACATATTCGCCAGCGTGGAAAACATCAATCTTGCCACCGTCATCAGCTACCGGGATGAAAACGGCATTCACAGCTTTTTGGATGGTTACGACGGCAAAACGGGCGGGGAGGATATGGAGTAAGCTTGTCGAAAAAGCGCCGCAAGGCTTTCCGCCGCCATCGCGCCTGTCGCTCTTTGGCGGCTGGAAGCTTCCGGGAGCCAGAGCCGAGCGCTGCCAGTGATAGATGAAACGGGCATGAAAAGGCCAGTAAGGCCCTTGGCGGGGCACGCCTCGTGCACTTGGCCTGGGGGCCGTCGCAAGGGAGCGCCATTCGTAAGGGACGGTGCGACCATCCTGACGCGCATTCACGCAAAAAGACTTGCTGGCGTATATATACAGTACCAGATGATGTATAGACTTGTGACATTGGTGGGAATTCAATATTTATTCACGCAAAACCGTGCCGGAGATGGTATAATACCCATAAGTACCGCGTCTGTTGGCGCGACGAATCGGAAGGTTACATGAATCGACAAACGAAGCGCCGGCCTCCCCTTGCGCCCGCAACGGCGCGCGGTGCAGCCGGAAACGCAAAACGTATCCCTGGAAGCCGTATCCTTTCCCGCGCAACGCGCGTTCGGATGCATGCGGCGTCGGCACGTATGCGCAGCTTTCTCGCCGCGTTTGCCATCCTGGTAAAAAAACGCTCGCCGCGCGCTTTAACGGTATTGGGCATATTGCTTGTGGTCGTCATAGGCATACCGGCCGCCCTTCTCATAGGGTCCGGCAGCAAAAATGCGGAAGCTTTGACTGCCGCTGCGCCTACGCCCACGCCGCCCGGCCTGGTGATGGATGTTGGGGCGACTACGCTCAGCGCAGGCGGGCAGGAGGTCGCTACCGCGTCCGGTATCGTGCCCTCGCCTTCGCCATCTCCCACGCCCGAACCGCATCCGGACAATACCATAATTAAAGAAGGTATGGAAGCACCCGTGGTGGCGGAGATTCAGGAACGCCTGATGGAGCTTGGCTATATGGATTGGGACGAGCCGACAACCAAGTACGGCCCCATCACAAAGGGCGCCGTCAAGCTGTTCCAGCGCCAGCATGGGCTCACAATTGACGGTTGCGTCGGCACGGAAACCTACAACCTTTTGATGTCCGACCAGGCGCAGAAATATGTCATTTCCATAGGCATAGAGGATCACGACGTCAAGGAACTGCAGATCCGTCTTCGTGAACTTGGGTATTTGGATAAAGCGACCGAGTACTTTGGAACCGATACTGAAGCCGCCGTAAAGAAGTTCCAGGAACGCAACGGGTTAACCCCGGACGGCAAGGTCGGCGAACAGACGCGCGAGCTTCTATACAGCGAGGACGCCAAGGCGAATTACTTTGAGCGCGGCGAAGTCAGCGAAAAGCTCCGCACCTATCAAAGCAGGCTGAAAAAGCTTGGGTATCTTACCACCGAAGCGGACGGCAAGTACGGCGACGATACCGAGAACGCCGTAAGGCGTTTCCAGGAGCGTACCGGCTTGATTGCGGACGGTTACCTTGGCCCGCAGACCATTGAATATTTGATGTCCTCGGACGCGCAGGCAAACGCACTGATGATCGGCATGAAGGGCTCCGATGTGGAAAACGTGCAGCAGCGCCTGAAGGAGCTCAAGTACCTGAAGAAGGTGGACGGTTACTTCGGCTCCGATACGGAAACCGCCGTGCGCGCGTTCCAGGAACGCAACGATCTTTCCGTGGATGGCAAGATCGGTAAACATACCATGAGCGTGCTGATGTCCTCGGACGCCAAGAAGGCCAGCGGTTCAAGCTCAAGTAGTTCCGGTTCCTCCGGATCGAGCAGTTCCGGCTCCTCGGGTTCAAGCTCCGGCAGTTCCGGTTCCTCCGGGTCCTCCGGCAGCAGCGGTTCCGTCCCGAAAGGCGCGAATGTGGAATCATTCATCGCCGTTGCGCAATCAAAGATTGGCTCGAGGTATGTGCGCGCAGGCAAGGGCCCCGATAAATTCGATTGCTCCGGCTTTGTATACTGGTGCCTCAACCAGGTGGGCGTCAAGCAGGGGTATATGACCTCGGCCTCCTGGCAGAAGACCACGAAGTACCAGCGCATTTCCAGCATGAGCGCTCTGGAGCGCGGCGATATCGTCAGCTTCAAGGGACACGTGGGGATCTATCTGGGGAATGGCAAGATGATCGACGCTTCCTCAAGCGAGGGCAAGGTCCGCATCACCGGCAGCACTGCAATCCAAAACTCCTCTTATTGGAAGAGCCACTTCGTAGCAGGCTTCAGGGTATTCTAGCCGGACGAGCTTAATATGAACTTAACGAAATCCCCGGCCATAGCGGCCGGGGATTTGCTGTCGAAAAAGTGCCTTGGCACTTTTTCGAGGATTACAGGAACAACCTGCGCCTACGGCACGGGCGGTTG
>JAFABA010000162.1 GCA_023426265.1 Bacillota bacterium | reverse complement strand
GGAATCTTGCATACAACGATCTCCAGGCGGACCTTGGGCAGGAGGTTGATTTCCACGGGAACGCCGCGATAAAACTCGGTGGCGCCCTTCTGCATGCCGCAGCCCATGACGTTTGTGACGGTGATGCCGGTGATGCCGATGTTGTTGAGCGCTTCCTTGAGCGCTTCGAATTTATGCTCGTTGGTGATGATATCGATCTTGGTCATCTTCACGTCGGAGCCGGTCGTGGGCGCGGACCTGTGTATCACGGGGATGGCCTCTTCCTCGGGAAGGACGATCGGATGCTCGGACGCTTCACCGAAAAGTTGCAGCGTGGCGGTGCGGGCGGGCATAAAGTCCGCATAGGCGCTCGCCAAGCCGTGCTCCTCCGCGTCGAGACCCGCGATTTCTTCCGTGGCGGAAACGCGCAGGCCCACCGTCTTTTTGAGTATGGTAAAAAGCAGGAACATGATGACGCTGACCCAGGCAGCCACCGAAAGCACGCCAATCGCCTGCACGCCTAAGAGTCTTGCGCCATAGCCATAGAACAGGCCCTCGCTTACGGAGAACAGGCCCACCATCAGCGTGCCCGCGGCGCCGCAGAAGCAATGCACCGCGACAGCGCCCACGGGATCATCAACCTTCAGCTTCTTATCCAGCAGCTCTACAGCAAATACGATCAGCAGCCCGCCTACCGCGCCGATGACGATCGAGCCAAATGGGGATACCGTATCGCAGCCCGCTGTGATGGCTACAAGGCCGCCCAATGCGCCGTTCAATGTAAGCGAAACGTCCGGCTTCTTATAGCGGAGCCAGGTGAGTATCATGGCGACGGTAGCGCCCGCCGCCGCCGCAAGGTTGGTGGTCATAAATATGTTGCCCACGGAAACGAGCATATCGTCTCCTGTTGCCGAAAGCGTGGAGCCGGGGTTGAAGCCGAACCAACCGAACCACAGAATAAATACGCCCAGCGCGCCCAGCGTGACACTGTGGCCCAATATGGCCTTGGGCTTGCCGTCCTTGCCATATTTGCCGATGCGGGGCCCGAGCATGGCAGCGCCGATAAACGCCGCGATACCGCCCACCATGTGAACGGCGGTGGAGCCGGCAAAATCATGGAAGCCAAGCTCAGAAAGCCAGCCGCCGCCCCAGATCCAGTGGCCGGATACGGGATAAATGAATGCGGTGATCGCAACGCTGTAAATGCAGTAGGCGATAAACTTGGTACGCTCCGCCATCGCGCCTGAAACGATGGTGGCTGCGGTTGCCGCAAAAACCGTCTGGAATATAACGAACACGGGTGTGGGGATATTGCCGGGGCCGTACTCACCGCGAATGAAGAAATCCAATTTCCCCACAAGGCCGCCCAATG
This sequence comes from Bacillota bacterium, assembly GCA_023426265.1. GTDB lineage: Bacteria > Bacillota > Clostridia > Christensenellales > CAG-138 > JAEYLA01. The sequence continues at coordinate 1,854 of JAFABA010000162.1, read as the reverse complement.
AACTCCCCTGCATCAGGCCAAAACCTATGACCCAGAACACAAGCGCACCCAGCGCGAAATCCATCAGGTTCTTCATAATGATGTTACCGGCATTCTTCGCCCTGGTGAAGCCGGTTTCCACCATGGCAAAACCGGCCTGCATAAAGAACACCAGCACAGTCGCTACAAGGACCCAAACGGTATCGACAGATGAAAACATAAAAACACTCCCCTCAATTTTTTTGTATATGAAAGAAAGATGTGCATCGGGATAGATCTCCCAATGCACATCTTTGTGCCATATATACTTTTTATAAAAAATAAAAGGGCGCAGAACTTCTGTAAACGAAGCCCCCACCCTTAAGCTCCCAAACTTGAAAACATCGGGCCGCATGTTTCCTGCATGCCGCCGTCCGCCCAACCGGAAAAGTACAGTATGAAATTTTTAAAAATATTTCTTTCATTTTATCCGCTCTTTTCAGCCGGGTCAAGCAGAATTTTTGCGAGAATTGCATTTATTTTTTTGTATCATGCAAATTTTGTGCCACTGGCTTCTGCGCGGGAAAAAAGGAAGGATTTCTGCTATACTTATTATAGAAGAGTCCAGGCTTTCTTTAATACGGGAGGAAACCATGAGAATAGCGGTAATAGACGGGCAGGGCGGCGGCATCGGCCGGGCAATCATAGAGCGCATTCGGGAGCTAACCGGAAAAGAACATGAACTACTCGCGCTGGGCACAAACGCATATGCGACTGCAAACATGATGAAGGCAGGCGCGGATATGGGCGCCTCCGGGGACAACGCAATCGCCCATAACGCAAAAACGGCGGACATCATTATGGGCCCCGTCGCGATATTGAGCGCAAATTCGCTATTGGGTGAAATTTCCCCCACAATCGCCTGCGCGGTAGGCGATAGTCCCGCCGCGAAAATACTCATTCCGCTCAACAAATGCAACCTTTACATCGCGGGGCTGAAGCCTGAGCCGCTGCCCGTTTTGATTGACGCGGCGGTGGAGCTCCTTAGGACCCTCGAGCAGTAATCCCTGATTTTACCGGGTATCCGATACCCGGGGTATGTATTGCAAATCTTTTGGGGTTCCTATAAGATACAGGCTGTAAACATATCATGAAGATATGCGAATAAGACTAGGGCGTGTTTGAAAACTCGAAAATGCCGGATATTTTGAGGAAAAGCAGAGCGAAACAATACAAAAACCGCAGGAATACTGGAGGTATTCCGAGGATTTTTAACGAAGTTGCAGCCTGTTTTTACCAAAATAGACAATTGCGGTGGTTTTCAAACAGCCCCTAGTATCGCACAAGAAAACGAATGCCACGAAGGCATCATAAGGCGGAGTACTGCCGGTGTCTTTGTGGTTTATTTTTTTGTGAGGTATTGGAGGTATCACCCATGCATATGGCAGACGCGCTGCTTTCGCCCGCCGTAGGGCTCACGATGTCTGCGGTCAGTTTGGGGGCCGTGGGATATTCCATTGGGAAAATCAAGCGGGACGACCTGTGTGAAAAAAAGGTTCCCGTCATGGGCGTTGCGGGCGCATTCGTATTCGCGGCGCAGATGATCAACTTCACCATTCCGGCCACCGGCTCCAGCGGCCACATCGGCGGCGGCATCCTGCTGGCCGCCATGCTGGGCGGGTTTCCCGCTTTATTGACGCTATCCGCCGTGCTCATCATCCAGGCGCTGTTCTTTGCGGATGGAGGATTGATCGCCTTAGGGTGTAACATATTCAACATGGGTGTAATCCCCTGCCTGCTTGTTTACCCGCTGATCTTCAAGCCGCTTGTAAAAAAAGGCCTTACTTATAAGCGGATTACGGTAGCGTCCATCGTATCCGTAATAGTAGGTCTTCA
>JAFABA010000141.1 GCA_023426265.1 Bacillota bacterium | reverse complement strand
AACCCAAAGACCTGCCATAAAGGAGGAATATGCATGGATAAGGAGCTGAAACGGTACTACAAGCAGCGGCAGCATGGCGGGCGCGGCACTGCGGCCAGAGTGGCGGACGGCATCGTGCTCCGCATTGTGTTCGCTGCGGGCTGCTACCTGTGGTTCCGGCATAACGTAGAGAACGAGATGGTCGTCATATTGCTGACCGCGCTGACCACGCTTTTATTCCTTGTTGCAATGCGGCTTTACCGCCAGCTTTCCTTCGATAAGTTCGTACGGAAGGAAAAAGAGCGGTTGACGGACGTGGTGCTGTGCGAACGGCTCATGCTGCTGCCCGAAGAGGAGTTTCGCGCGCTCAATCAGCGCATCGTGGAACTTCTGCCGGGTTTTGAGAACGCGCACCTTGTAAGCATACAGCGCGCCTCCCAGCTGAACGAGGATGATATTTTAGCCGCCTTCCACGCGGCACAAAAAGAAAACGCACAGCAGATTGTGATCATTAGCCTGTCAACCTGCAAGGATCAGGCGCTTGCCCTCATTGGCCGCCTGCCCATACGCGTGGAGCTTGTTCCCATCCCCACGCTTTTGCGCATGGCGCGCCAGCTCGAAGGATATGCCGTGACCGACGAGGATGTGGAAACGCATATCCGCAGCCTGATGGGGGCACAGCGCGAAAAAAAAGCGCGCATGCAGGCGGAGCCGTTCGGGGCGAAGCACGCGAGGAAATACCTTATCTGCGCGATCGTATTGACGCTTTCCTCATTCATCACCGGTTACGCGCTGTACTACCGGCTGCTCGCGGGCGTATGCCTGCTGCTGTCCGCGACATCCTTTGTTTTGAACCGGCCCAACGCTTCGGAACCGGCAGAGCACGCGCAATAAAAAATTGCGGACTGGGAGGGATATTTAGGTATGCGCGGCGCGCGCGCCGTACAAGATAATAGCATACCGGGGATGGTTCCCCTATACGCGAAAGGGAAAGGAGGGCGAGAAAACAATGGCATACAACCAGAACAATAACCAGAACCAGAACCAAAACCAGAACAATGACCAGAAGCAGCGCACCCAGCAGCCGCAGAAGCAGAACAATCAGGGACAGCAGAAGACAAAATTGCCCAACCAAAACCAGTACTAATATGTTGGCGTTGCGCAATTAAGAAGTATGCGGCAATACTGCCGCGCTCCGACACCAAGGGTCAGCTCCTCTTTCGTAATAACGCGACCCCGGTCTATGGCATGACGGCTTATCGTCATCATGCCTTGCGGGAGGAAAATTCCTCCCGCTTTTTTTGTATTTTATGCCGTCTTTCACCGCGGCCCGCCGCCTTGTTTTTCTGTTTTGCCCCGCTGCAGGGCAATACCCGCTTCCCAAATTGTTTTCAAAAAGAAATGCAAAATATATGATACATTGAACCTGGCGGGATTGCGCGCGCCCCGTAAAAACGGTATGATGAGGAATAATGACGCGCGTTTCTTTTCGCGCTCTTTCTTACATTACCAATAGAAGGGTAGACAGTTTATGCCCATCCGAAATTTTGACGAACTTGTAAGCCGCGTAAAAAGCGGCAAAAAACGTACCGTCGCACTGGTGGAAGCGCACGACGTGCATGCGCTCGAGGCGCTTGCCCACGCGAAGGACATCGTTTCGGCCATATTGGTCGGCAGCCGGAAAAAGATCACGGCAGCGCTCGTGGAAGCGGGGCTTGAAACCGACGCGTACGAGATTGTGGAAGTGCCGGAGGGCATGCATCCGTCCGTTTGCGCAGCACATCTCATACACGAAAAGCGCGCGGATTTTCTGATGAAGGGCAAAATCATGACGGGCGACCTTTTAAAAGGCGTACTTTCCCCCGAAGCGGACTTAAAGGCCGGGGGCCTTATGAGCCATGTCATGATGGTGGAGGTGCCAAATTACCATAAGCTTATTTGCGTGACCGACGGCGGCATGTGCACATACCCGGATCTGGAGAAGAAAAAGCATATCGTGGAAAACGCCGTGCGCTTTTTCCACGGCCTTGGGTATGAAAAGCCGAATGTCGCGGCGCTGTGCGCGATAGAGACCGTGAACCCCAAAATGCAGGATACCGTCGACGCCGCGGCGCTCAAGGAAATGAGTTTGAACGGTACGCTTCCCTCCTGCTATGTGGAAGGCCCCATCTCCTACGATCTCGCCATGGTGCCGGAGCTTTCCGAAACGAAGGGCTATTCCTCCCCCTGCGTGGGCGAGTTCGATATCCTATTCGTACCTGAAATCGTGGTGGGCAACGTGTTGGGCAAGTGCCTCGTATACACCTGCGGCGGGCGTATGGCCGGCGTCATACAGGGCTGCAAGGTGCCGATCGTTCTGACGTCGCGCGGGTCCTCCGCCGATGAAAAATATTATTCCCTCGCGCTTGGCGCGGGCGTTTTTAAGTGAGGTCTTATGCACAAAAAAGAAATACTCCTCGTCATCAACCCCGGCAGCACTTCCACGAAAATCGCGGTATTTGAAAACGAAACCAAACTCTTAAACGAGACGCTGCGCCACCCGGACGCCGAGCTTGCCCCCTACCCCTGGGTCATGGACCAGGTGGAGTACCGCAAAGCGCACATTGAGCAGTTTTTAAAGGACAACGGGTTTGACATTTCCACACTGACCTGCGTGATGTCCCGCGGCGGGCAGCTTCCGCCCGTTCCCTCCGGCGCGTTTGAAATCACGCAGGAGATGATCGATTTTGTATACACAGTCAAGGTGGCGGCGCACGCCTCCAACACGGGTTGCGTCATTGCCTATGAGATCGCGAAGGAGCACAACATCCCCGCGTATGTGTACGACCCCATCACGGTGGACGAGCTTTCCCCCGTCGCAAGAATTACCGGCCTGCCGGAACTCCCCAAGCAGAGCCGCGGGCACGCGCTCAACACCCACGCCATGGCGCACCAGTGCGCCATGAAAGTCATGGGAAAGCCCACCAGCGAATGTACGTTCATCGTGGCGCACCTGGGCGGCGGCTGCAGCGTATGGCTGATCCACAAGGGCTATTCCATCGATATGTACGGCGACGACGACGCGGGCTTCTGCCCTGAACGCTGCGGCAGGCTGCAGGCCGTGGAATTAGCGAAGCTCTGTTACAGCGGTAAATATACGCTGGAGGAACTTTCCCGGAGGCTGCGCGGCGGCAGCGGCATGCGCGCGCTTCTAGGCACCACCGACGTGCGGGAAGTGGAAGCGCGCATCGCGGCGGGCGACGAGTATGCGAAGCTTGTGCACCAGGCGTTTACCTACAACATCGCAAAGAGTATCGGCGACCTGGCGACGGTAGTCTACGGCAATGTGGACCGCATCATTTTGACGGGCGGCATCGCCTACTCCAAAATGATTACGGACGATATCTGCGCGCGCGTAAGCTTTATTGCCCCCGTGGAGCTGATGCCCGGCGAATATGAAATGGAAGCTTTGGCCGAAGGCGGCCTCCGCGTTTTAAGAGGAGCGGAACAGCCTAAAACCATTCACTGGCCCAAATAACGTTTCCGCCGCCGCTTGATGAGGGTCTAGCGGCGGTGTTTTTCCTTCCGTGTATGGCGTGCTGTTGCCGGTAGCACGATAAGGAACATGAACAGTTGGAAATTCCGCATTGAGACATTGCGCGCTTACAGGCAGGGGCGTATCCGCATCCGCCGCCGCGGCCAGAGGCATGCGCTCAAATGGGCAGCTTTTGGCGGCGGGCTGCTCTTGTTCGGTGCGGCGGCGTTTGTGTTCGGCTTTATCAAGCTTCCCGTTCCCGCGCCTTCCCCTACGCCCGTCGTTACGGCTTCGCCCACGCCTTCGCCCACTCCCACACCTTCCCCAACGCCCACGCCGAGTCCTACGCCGACGCCTACTCCCTTGCCAACTCCTACGGCTTCGCCCACTCCCACGCCCAAACCTACGAGAAAGCCGACGCCTAAGCCGACGCCGACCGAGGAGCCTACGCCCATACCTACGCCTTCCCCCACGCCGCGGCGCACGTCAAAACCCCGGCCCGAACCGACGCCTACGCCCACGCCCGAACCAACGCCTACTCCTGAAGTTACGGCTTCGCCCACTCCTGAAGCTACGCCAACGCCGACCCCAGAGCAAAACATCTGAGGGTTAGCGATCGCAAGGACAGCCCGCGGCATATGGCGATATTAGAGTGTTTGACTACGAATCAAAGGGGCACAGGATGGCCTCTTTTTTCCAATTCCGTCAAAAGGGTGGCATTTTTTCCGTATACGGTGTAATATGATATGGTTGCCGTGCAAAAGCGCACGGCGATACAGATCAACTGGAGGCTTTCATGGATAAAAGGCCCATCGGCATATTCGACAGCGGCTTGGGCGGTGTATCCACACTGCGCCAGGCCTTACATATGCTCCCCAAAGAGGATTTTCTGTATTACGGCGATAACCACAACGCTCCCTACGGCTCGCGCAGCGCGGAGGATATATTGGCGCTGTCCAGCAACGCGGTGCGGTACTTTATCAAGCAGGGCGTAAAGGCGGTTCTTTTGGCATGCAACACCTCCACCGCCGTGGCGCTTCCCATACTCCAGCGGGAAGCCTCCATCCCGATTGTGGGCATACAGCCCGCCGTATTATCCGCCGCAGAGACGCCGGGCGACGGCATCATCTTAATGATGGCTACCCGGACGACCGCTACGCATCCAAGGTATTTATCCCTTCATTCTTCGTTGCCGGACCCGGACCGCATCAAAAACATTCCCTGCAGTGCGGAGTTTGTGCGCCGCGTGGAAGCCAATTTGTTTGGTCCCGATGACTATGTCGATATTTTAGAAGAAACGCTTTCGCCTTATGAAGGCGAACGGGTGGACGGCGTTGTGCTGGGCTGCACACACTATCTCTTTTTCCAGCGGCAGCTTGCGGCCTATTGCGAGCGCCATTTTAAAGGTTCCCCGTGCTTTTTTGACGGCGGACAAACTGCGGTTGATACCCTGCGTCAAGTGCTGCGCGAGCGGGACCTGGAGAATACGCAGGGAATCGGCAGCGTCTCCTTCCACACCAGCGGGGACCCGGAAACCTACCGCCCGCGGTTTGAAGCGCTGCTCAACCAGCCGATGCAGATCGAGGGAATTGAACTGTAATACAAAAGAGAATTATTAGAACGGATATAAGAGGGCGGCGCCCTCTTTTTATTTTTCCTCTTTCCAGGGAGTATGCGCCTTCATCAGCCCCTGCCAGGTGGCCCCGTCCACAATCCCTGTGGCAGGCAGGCCGTTCTTCTGTTGGAAACGCCGTACGTCCGCGGCGGTGGGCGCGGAAAAACAGCCGGTCAGGCCGGAAGAAGAAAATCCATGCTGCAGCAGGGCGTCCTGCAGCACAAACACATGCACGCCACGCATACCCTGCTCGATGCGCGGATACCCTCCACAAAGGCTGGCCGGGGACAAAATGCTGATTTCAGCATGCACCCAGCCCGGCGTTGTAAACAGCGGCTCCACGCTCTGAAACCCCGCTCCCGTAAGCGCGCGGCGCGCAAGCGAAAGCTGGCTGATACTGTTGAGGTTGTAGCCAAAATCAAACGCCAGACCGGCGTAATGTGGGGATTGCCCTACATGAGCGCCCTCCGATACGCGCCGGAACGCGTAGCGTACGGGATACTTTGCACCAGAGAGCAGCTTTTCCGCGGCGGCAACGGCCCTGATATCGGTCCACAGTATGGGGGATTCGCTTTTTCCCCGGAACGCGCGTACGGTCAACAGGCCATTTATGCTGCCCGGCATGGGCTCCTCAGGCCTTAAGTCCCGTATGATCCAATCCCCGGACTTCGGATCGAAAACAAAGACCATGCCTCAACGACCCCCTGCCTTCCGTCATGTTCTTTTTTAATGTATGACCACCGGCAGGGAACGGTGAAAGGTGTCGGTCATGGGGGGAATGTGCATTGCGCGATTCCCCGTCACAGGGTATAATGCTATTAAATTAAATGTGGGAGGCTACCCTTTTGGGATAGCCCGCCTCAGGCAACCGCATCTATTTTCCGTTTTATGGATACAGCGCTATCGTTCGCGGATGATCCCGCGCGCAATATATTTTATTTAGAGAGGTTTGAAAGGGGTATGCAGCATATTTTAACGCTCAACGCCATATCCGATGCCATCTATGAGGCGCTGAAACCAAACCGTTATGTCGTTTCCGATCATGAGGAGGATCCTGTTGCCCTTCTCGTCCGCAGCGCGGACTGCAGAAAAAGGCCGTTCAACCCTTCGCTTTTAGCCGTCGCCCGCGCGGGCGCAGGCGTCAACAACATCCCCGTCGATCTTTGCACGCAGCAAGCTGTCGCGGTATTCAATACGCCGGGCGCAAACGCCAATGCCGTAAAGGAACTAGCGCTTTGCTGCATGCTGTTAGCCTCCCGCAATGTGTTGGAGGGCGTCGCCTGGGCGAACAACCTCTCAGGCGAGGACATTCCGCTGCAGGTAGAACAGGGCAAGCGCAAATTTGTAGGCAGCGAGCTGGCCGGAAAAACGCTTGCCGTCATCGGCCTGGGCGCGATCGGCGTGATGGTTGCCAACGACGCGGACGCCATCGGCATGCAGGTATACGGCTACGACCCGTTTATTTCCGTTGAACACGCGTGGGGGCTTTCCCGTACGGTATGCCGCGCGAGCTCTCTGGAGGAGGTTCTCCCCCGCTGCGATTATGTGACCATACACGTGCCGCTGATGGACGCGACCAGAAACTACCTAAACGCCCGCACGATTTCGTTAATGAAGCCCGGCGCGATCCTGCTGAACCTTGCGCGCGGCGAGCTTGTGGATACCCAGGCGGTGCTTGCCGCTGTGGAAGCGGGCACGATTTCCCGCTACGTAACGGATTTCCCGGAAGCTGCGCTTATAAATCGCCCCAATATCATCTGCGTGCCGCATCTTGGCGCCACCACGCCCGAAAGCGAGGAAAACTGTGCGCGGATGGCGGCGCGGGAGCTGGACGATTATCTGACCTACGGCAACATTACCAACAGCGTGAATTTCCCGCAATGCGTGATGGGGCCGTCCGGCTCCTACCGCGTATGCGCGCTGCACCGCAACATCACCAACATGGTGGGTCAAATTACCGCAATTATCGCCGCCGAAAACGGTAACATTACCAACATGATCAACAAAAGCCGCGGAGATATCGCGTATTCCATACTGGATCTTGACAATCCCCTTCCCGCCCAGGCGCATACCCGCCTGAACGGGATAGAAGGCATGATGCGCGTGCGTACGTTCTGCCTGAACCCCGATATCTGCTAACGTAAAGAAACGGCTTGCTATTTCCAATTTGCTGCTTGGCTTTTAAGCCAAAGATCAACACGGAGGCTGCGTATGAACAAATACCCAAACGACATTGGCGTAGGCGTCCCCAATGTGCTCCTTCCCAAGCCCAAGACTGATTTTTCCAAGTGGGCCGTCGTCGCGTGCGACCAGTACACCTCGGAGAAAGAGTACTGGGAAGAGGCCAAGGCATATATTGGCAGTGAGCCCTCCACGCTCAACCTGATACTTCCCGAAGCGTATCTTGGCCAGCCTGACGAGGCCGAGCGCATAAAAGCCATACAGGCCAGCATGCGGGACTATCTTGCCTCGGACGTTCTGGAGGAACAGGAAACGGGCTTTGTGTTTGTGCGCCGTCAGGCGGAAGGTAAGGTTCGCCTTGGGCTGATCCTTGCGCTGGACCTTGAGCAGTACGATTATAAAAAGGGCGCCACGACGCTCATCCGCGCCACGGAGGGAACGATTGTGGAGCGCATCCCGCCCCGGCTCCGTATCCGCGAGGGTGCGCCGCTGGAACTGCCGCACATCCTGGTGTTGATCGACGATCCCGGCCGCACTGTGATCGAACCGCTTGCTAAGATGACCGCTCGCATGAAGACTCTCTACGATACCGACCTTATGAAGGGCGGCGGGCATGTCAGCGGGCATTTGGTGAATGGCGCCGAAGATATCAAGGCCGTGCTCAATGCGCTTGCTGCGCTGACCGACAAGGCCGCGTTTGAAGCGAAATACGGCACGGGACACGCCCCGCTGCTATTCGCAATGGGGGACGGCAACCACTCATTCGCCACCGCGAAAGCCGCATGGGAGAACATCAAAAAGACGCTCTCTCCCGCCGAGCAGGAAACGCACCCCGCCCGCTATGCGCTGGTGGAGATTGAAAACGTGCACGACGACGGCATCATATTCGAGCCCATACACCGCGTGCTGTTCGGCATCGCGCCCGAAATCGCCGTGGAGCGGCTGGGAGCGCTTCTTGCATCGGAAAACGGAAAAGTTTTAACCCACTATTACGCAAACGAGGAAGATCTTGCGCATGCCGTACGCCATCCCAAAAGCGGCGCACATATGCTGCCCTTCTATTTTGGGGAGGAAACGGGCTGCTTTGAGGTGGAAACGCCGAAACAGCAGTTGAGTGTAGGAACGCTGCAGAACGCGATCGACGCGCTTTTAAAAGAGTTTATACACAGCGAGGTGGATTATATCCACGGCGCGGACGTCGTAAAGAAACTGTCAAAAAGTCCGGATACCGTGGGCTTTTTGCTGCCCGCCATGAAAAAGAGCGAACTGTTCCCCACCGTCGTGTACGACGGCGCGCTCCCCCGCAAAACTTTCTCCATGGGCGAAGCCTGCGAGAAAAGATATTATATGGAATGTAGAAAAATTTTACCGTAACTTAGAGGAGAACACAGCATGAAGGTCAAGGTCGCAAAGTTTGGCGGAAGCTCCCTCGCTGACGCCGCCCAGTTCCGCAAAGTAAAGGCAATTATGCTTTCCGACGAAGCGCGTATGTTTGTCGTACCCTCGGCGCCCGGCAAACGAACGTATAAGGATGAGAAGATCACAGATCTTCTTTACCGCTGCCAGAAGCTTGCGAGCCAGGGCGAGCATTTTGAAGAGGTGTTTGACGTCATTGCGCAGCGGTATATCGACATTGCTCAGGAATTGCAGCTAACGCTGGACATTCGCCCCTACCTGCAAACCGTGTGGGTGGATATCAAGCATGGCGCGTCCGCGGATTATGCCGCCAGCCGCGGGGAATATCTGAACGGCCTGCTGCTTGCGAACTACCTTGGCTTTACATTTGTGGACGCCGCGGAAGTGATCCGCTTTACCGCGGAAGGAAAATTCGACGCGGAAGGCACGCAAAAGCTCATGCAGCAAAAGCTTGCGGGCAAACAGCGCGTTGCGGTACCCGGTTTTTATGGCGCCATGCCCGACGGCAGCATCAGGGTATTCCCCCGCGGCGGCTCGGATATTTCGGGCGCAATTGTCGCCCGCGGCGTGAACGCCGATCTCTATGAAAACTGGACGGATGTATCGGGCTTTTTGATGGCCGATCCCCGCATCGTAAACGACCCCAAGCCCATACGCTCCATCACGTATTCCGAGCTTCGCGAGCTTGCCTACATGGGCGCTACCGTCCTGCATGAGGACTCCATTTTCCCTGTGCGGCAGGCGTGCATCCCCATTAATGTACGCAACACGAACGCTCCGGAGGAGCCCGGCACGCTCATTATACCCGATGACGACGGCGAACCGCTGGGCGGCAAGCTCACCGGCATTGCGGGCCGCACGGGCTTTACGGTCATTGCCATCGCCAAGGACAACATGCACAGCGAGGTGGGGTTTGGCCACAAGGTCCTCTCCGTGCTCAAAAAGCACAACATTTCGTTTGAGCATATCCCGACCGGCATCGATACGATGTCCGTCGTGCTTGCCGATTCCCAGCTCGAAGGCAAGCGCAACGCGGTACTCGACGAACTGATGGAAGCGTGCGAATCCGATTGCGTGGAGATACACGACAACCTCGCTTTGATCGCCACGGTGGGCCGCGGCATGGTGCATTCCATCGGTATTGCGGCGAAGCTGTTTTCGGCTTTAGCAAGGTCAGGCGTCAACATTCGCATGATCGACCAGGGTTCGAGCGAAATGAACATCATCGTGGGCGTGGAAAGCGACGAGTTCCCGACCGCCGTGCGCGCCATATACGAGGCGTTCAAGGACGAAAAGTAATATTATGGAAAAGCGGCCATCCAAACGGGTGGCCGTTTTTGCTTGTCACCCCCTTGAGTGTTTGGGGGGATCGCAATTCCGCGCTTTAATCGTATCCGACGATGACATGTGCGTCAGATTTGCGGGAAAAAGGCGTGAAAGCGTACTTTTAACCCACAGAAAAACCCGATGCAAAGCCCGCAGGACTTTGCATCCGTCTGAGCGGCTATCCAAAATTGGATGGCCGCTTTTTTGTTTGCTTTTATATTTTCATTTACGCAGCATACTATGTTTGGCAGCCGTTTCATAAATACATGCGCTCATCGGCGGATAAAATAAATGCAATATATGAGTGGGAAAGAAGGATTAAACCAGGCATGGATATCCGCAGAATCTGCGCAGCTTTTTTATTCGCTGTCATTCTTTTTTCGGGCTGCGCCGCGCCTAAGGAATACGGCCCGACAGATACCGGCCCGGCGTATTCTCCCGCTCCCCCGGCCTCCATTTCCCCCACCGCTCCACCCGTGCCTTCCTTAACGCCCGAGGTTGCCCCCGCCATGTCCGTGGAAGCGGAAAAGCTCGGGCGCGTGGACGGTTTCTTTTATATGGAACTTACCGACGAAATGAAAAAACGCATCACAGGGCTAAGTTACCCGGAGAACGACAGAAAGGCAAAGATCCATTACGGCGATTTAAGATACATCGGCCTTCTGTATTACGATTTTGAAGGCAACGTGAAGACGGGCGAGCTGATCGTTCATAAAAAGCTTGCGGACGAGGTGATGGAGATATTCTGCCAGCTGTATTTGTGCAAGTACCCCTTTACCTCGGTGAGGCTGGTGGACGATTACCGTGCCGATGATACGCGCTCCACAGAAGCGAACAACACCTCCGCGTTCAATTACCGCACCGTTGCGGGCAGCAAAAAGCTTTCGCTGCACAGCTACGGCATGGCGATCGATATCAACCCCAAGCTGAACCCGTATGTGAAGAAGGGCGTCGCCTCCCCGAAAAACGGCGCAAAATATGCGGACCGCTCCAAGGACTTTGCGGGGAAGATCGACAAAGACGATTTGGCCTACAAGCTCTTTACCAAGCGCGGCTGGAAATGGGGCGGCAATTGGAAAACGGTGAAGGACTATCAGCATTTTGAGAAGGATGTACGGTAGCATATAAAAACGCCGGTCCGCCTAAAGCGGGCGGCCGGCGTCTTTATTTTTATTCGGCTTTTTCGGGAACCAGCCGCGTTTTACGCGCTCCCGCTGTTCGTATAGCTCACGGATGCCCCACAGCAGCGAAAAACCCAGCACGCACAACAGCGCGGAAACAACCAGAGACTTGGCAACCAAGGAGACCGCAATGCAACACACCCCTACTGCAAGGTAAAGCGGCCAGGCGTTTACGCCCCAATGGTATTCCGTCTTTATGACGGCCACATGCAATAATCCGATAATCAGGAACGTGCCCGCGCCGATTAAGATGCCGTCAAACTGCATGCGATTCCTCCTATCCTTTGGCCTCCATGCTGGCGAACGGGCTTTTGCCCTTGAGCCAGCCCTGTTCCCTCCAATGTTCCTGATCCTTGGGATTGAGCCCCCCTTTTTTCATCATACTGCGGATTGCAAAAAACATAACCCTTTGGATGGGTGGGGCGGACATTTTATCGACACGCCGCACGCTTTTTACGGCGTTTTCAGCCAATGCACGCATACGCCGCTGGATTTTCACGCGTTTTTTCTCCTTGACCTCTTCCCACGAAGCCGCCGCCACGGCGGATTTAAAGGAAAGCACGCGCCTTGCGCCC
>JAFABA010000130.1 GCA_023426265.1 Bacillota bacterium | reverse complement strand
TGCAGGAAGCCATGGAAAGGTTCAAAAAGAAATGGTCGTTGCCGTTGATGAAACGTACGATGGCGAGGCGCTCTTCTTCGCCAAGCTTCGCCTGAAGCAGGAAAGGCAGCAGTGTGCGTATTAAAAGGGAGGTTGCCGCCTTGTTGCGGTTGTGCACCTCGTCCCCCATATGCAGCGCCTGCGCGATGATGGATTTGAGATCGATGCCGCCGGAAAGCCGTACCGCCTCCCGTATGCCGGGGGCCAGCACCTCCCGCATCCAGTACAGGCGGGAAAGCACTTCTTCGCTGTATGCGCCAAAGCGCAGCACCTTGCCTAAGCCCTCGTTCATGGTGGCGTAGGTGCGGTTGCCGCCGTTTTTATTTTCCACCACAAACACCGGCATGGAGGGCGAGACAATTCCCGCCATGGGGCCTACCGTACAGTGTTCGTGGCAGGGGGAGAATTGTATGGTTCCGGAAGCTGCCAAAGCCTCCGCTTCTTCCGGCGTGTTTGCCCGCTGTTCAAACAGCAGCGCGCCGATCACCGCCCCGCGCAGCGGCCCGCTCATGCGTTTCCACGTAATCGGCGGCCCTGCGTGCAGCAGCGTATCCTCCATCATGCCGGGGATCACATCCCGCGCGACGCCTACATCCACCAGGTACGGGTGCGCCTGGTTGATGCGGCTGATGGCCTCCGTGTTCGCGGCCTCGATTGCGGGGTTGTCTTCCAGCCGTTCGAGCGCCGCAAGAAGCGCCGGATCGCCCTTCGCCGCGGGCTTCCAGTCAAGGTGCACGGCCTCGACTCCCTGCTTAATGAGGTCCTCGTAAAAATCGCGGCTGCCCAGATTGACGGCCTTGACGGGCTCATGAAATAGCTTGCTCATAACGCGCCTCCTTCCTGCACCACGGATGCGGCCAAGCTGGCGGCACGCACATTGCTCAAAGTCACCACAAAGCCCGCGTCCGCAAGCTTTTGCATCTGCTCCTCATACCCCTGCGGGTCGCCCGGCGTGCCGATGACGGAGGCGATCCACAGCAGTTCCCGGCCCTGAAGCTTACTTTTAGCCTCCCGTACAGCCTCAAGCAATACGCCCGCGGGATCGGGGTGGCAACCATAGCCGAGTTCCACGTCGAGAAGCATTACGGCGGTATCGGGCAGCAACGCGTCCGCCACGATGCGCTTGTTGCGCAGGGAGGGCTCGATCATGGGATGCGGCTTGCCCCTGGTGAAATAATCGTCCCCCATGTCCAGGAACGTATTGCCCTCGCTGCGATGGATGTCAAGAAGCGCTTCCTCTTTCGAGAGCGGGATATTGGAACAGATGGGAATGCCGCGTATTCGGAACGTGACCATGGCCTCGTCACAGACGGTACCGCCGCCGAATATGCCGCGCACATAACGTTGCTCCGGCCTGCGTTGCTTTTGAAACGCCTCCACCGGCGCCCTATTAAAGTGGGAATCGTTTAGCTCCACAGGATGCCCCAGCGACAATTGCGCCGCCGTGGCCGCCGCCTGTTCCATATCCGCGCAAAGCGTGATGTCGCCCAAATCTCCCTTCAATTCCCGCCCGAACAGGCAGAGCACCACGGGTTTTTGCATGCCCTTTGCTTTCTCCAGCACGGCCTCCGCCACCTCGGGCGCGGGGGGTTTGGAGAGTATCATGACGACTTTGGTCTCTTCATCCTCCGCCAACGCGTCGAGCGCAAAGAGCATCGTCCTTCCCCCCACCTTGGCGGAAAGGTCGCGCCCGCCGGTGCCGATTGCCTGCGAAATGCCCGCGCCCATGTGGTGCAGCAGCGCTGTCACATGCTGCAACCCAGTGCCGGAGGCGGCGGCGATGCCGATGTTTCCCTTGCGCACCGCGTTCGCAAACCCCAACGGTACGCCGTTTAATATGGCGGTGCCGCAATCCGGCCCCATCAGGAACAGCCTGCGTTCGTTCGCAAGCTGTTTGAGACGGATCTCGTCCTCCACGGAGACATTGTCGCTGAACAGGAATACGTTCAGGCCATTTTGGAGCGCGATGCGGCATTCCCGCGCGGCGTACGCGCCGGGTACGGATATGACGGCGAGGTTGTACCCTTCCCCTTGCTCCACCGCGTCGCTTATGGTCTCATAGATTGCGCCCTGCTTTTCTTTCCCTGAGGCGCGCTTTTTGTTTTGCAGCAGCGCGTCCACTTCCTCCACGGCCGAATGGAGCGCCTCTTCCGCCTGCGCCAGAATGCCGATGAGCAGGTCGTTTGGCCCGGCCTTCATCGCGTCCTCGGTCATACAGCCCATGGCCTCGAGCAGCTCCTTGTTGAGTTCCGTCGCCATGCCCACGAGCACGTCGGCAACGCCCGGGAGCGCCTTCGCCTGGTTGCCCATGCGCATGAGGCTCACGGAATCGGAGTACAGGTTATGCCTAATAAGCGTCGTACGCAGCAATTTCCTTTCCCTCCTGTTCAATTGGTCAGACGGCGGCAGCGCTTCCATTTCGCATGCGCACAATGCAGCATACATGCCCGCCGCCATATCGCTGCCGCTACTTGCTCCCGTTTCCATCAGGCGGGACAGCAGCACGTCAAGGCTTTCAAGCTCTCCCCTGCACAGCGTCGCTGTGACCGCAGCCGCCCGTTCCGGGTAATGCCCGAGAACGGCGTCATGAAGCATCTGCGCGCTGATATCACCCGTGCGGGGAAGATTTTTTAAAACCGCATCGCGAAGCGCCGAAAGCTGTTTTTCGTCTCCGCCCATATGCGCATAAATCACCAAATACCCCAGCAGAATATCATCTCCCGCAGGGGTAAGTCCGGGACCAAGTCCAATGAGGCGCGCCGCCGCCGCGGCAAGTTCTGTTGTATGAAGCAAACACAGAAGCTCCGGCTCCCTGCCGGTGTGGACGCCTGCACGGGGCGCTTTTCGGTCCATGATCTGCTTAAACCGTAGTATCATCGGCCCGCTTGCCGTTCCCCGCAAAGAAGGGGACAACGGAGAGCGGTACAGGGGAACGTTTTGTAGAGATATGTATATGCCGCCGACCGTTACGCCCTCCGAAGAAAAGCGTACCGGCTGACCCGGCACAAAAAACGAGATGTCCTTTTCCGCCACATTGAGGCAATGGTATGCGCCGCCGACATCCGGTGTGGCGATGCAAATGAGCGTGTCCTCTATCCTGAGGTTGACAGCGCGTTGAAACGCGCTGTGCACTGCGCCGGAGGAATTCCCGGCGCAGTACGATTTGAATCCCTCTCCCGCCTGGATGGCTTGGCAATACGCCACAAATACCTCCCGTATGGTCTATACCGGCTCGAATATGAACCCGTAATGATCCCGGCCCACGGCTTCCTTCACCACGTCCACCGTCGCACGCACGCGCATGCCTGTCTGAGGATAATCCGTATTGATCTGGCCGCTGACCGCAAGGCCGTTGTCGAACCGGGCGATGCAGAAACAAAGATACGGCTTCATGTATCCTTCGGGCAAATTGTACACCTTGGTCCAGGTCAGCACGCTCGCCTCCCCGTTTAAGGGGTGTTCGATCCATTCCGTCCCGCCGCATTTGCGGCATACGAAATGTTTGGGATGGTGCAGTTCCCCGCACTGGGCGCACTCGTAAGAAAATAACTCCATATTATGACACCTCCCCAGTCGTGAGGATCACGGCGACCACATTGTTGCCAAAGCCGCCGAAATTAACGGTAAGGCCGGTCCTTGCGCCCTCCACCTGGCGGCCGTCCGCCTCAGAACGGAGCTGGCGCACGATCTCCACTACCTGGGAAACTCCCGTCGCTCCCAGCGGATGGCCCTTTGCTTTTAGGCCGCCCGACGTATTGATTGGGATTTCCCCGCCTACCTTTGTTTTCCCTTCGCGGGCGGCAATATGGCCGGTGCCTTTTTCAAAGAACCCGACTTCCTCGCTTTCTGCGATTTCGAGTATCTGGAACGCGTCGTGAAGCTCTGCGACGTCGATATCCTTTGGTCCCATGCCCGCCATTTCATACGCTCGCCGGGCCGCCTCCCGCACGGCAAAGAGGTCGGTCGCTACCTCCCGCTCCGCCACCACGTGCGTATCCGTCGCCTGACCAATCCCCGCGATGCGCACGGGTTCCTTTTTGAATTTGCGGCCGGTATCCATGGCGGTCAGCAGTACCGCCGCCGCGCCGTCCGACACAGGGCAGGTATGGTAGACCCGGAGCGGCTCCGCCACATAGGGGTTGATCACGTGGGCGTCCTCGTCCTCCGTGATGGCGTAGAGATCGGGCACCAGCTGGATATGCGCCACGGGGTTGTGCATGGCGTTTTCATGGTTCTTGACGCTGACGATGGAGAGGTCCTTTTCCGTAACGCCATATTTGTCCATATACAGCCTTGTGAACATGCCCGCGAATGCAGGCAGCGTGAGGCCATACGAATATTCCGCTTCGGGGTGGCTCATGGTGGCCACAAAATCCGTGCCCTCCCACCCACTGACCACGCGCATCTGTTCCGCGCCGATGACGAGCGCGGTATCGCACATGCCGCTTGCGATGGCCATGTATGCGAGTTTGATGGCGGAAGCGCCGGAGGCTGGGCCGGTCTCCACCGTTTCCGCCATCGCCGGGCGTAAATTTAACGTATCCACAAGCGCGGAAGCCGCGCCGCTGATATGGTTGAGCGTACCCGAACCCATGGAGGCTAAGAATAGCTGATCGATGCCGTGGCCCTCTACCGGCTTGACGCCCGCATCGTCGAGCGCCTGTTTGCCCGCCATGGCGGCAAGCTCCAAAAACGAGCCGTTATGCTTTCCGAATTTGGTGTGCCCCACACCGACAATGCCGACCGGTCTCATTGCACTACCCCCTTTTAAAGCCAGGAATCTGCGGATAGGCTTGCGGCAGAATGGGGTGCTTTGCCGTTTCCAACAGTTCTTCCGGCACAGGACGGCGGCCGGTGCACTTTGCCGCCTTATGCTTTTCCCAAAGCTCCCGGGTGAGGACGTAGGTGGGCACCCCACCCAATTCATGCCAGGTTTCGGGGCGGGAAACAAGCTCGTATTCGATCATCCAGCGTTTGAAGCCGTTGGGGGATTCTGCCACGATCCAGACTTCATCCTGGTTGAGATAGTCAAAATGATATTCCATCTTGGCGGCAAAGAGCTGCGCGCCGATGCGCAAGCCCTGCCTGATGGTTATGGTATGGTAGCTCATGCCCACTTTTTCATTGAGCAGTCGCCCGTTCACCACGCCCACGATTTCGCCCCTAATGGTGCCTAAAAAGACGTATTCGTCCTTGACGCGGTACCGCATATAGCCTAAAACTTCCGAATAGATGCGGGAGGCCACAATATCGTAAAAATCACGCTCCACACCCATTAGGGGTTTGACGGTCTCCAGCACGATGGGGCATTCTTCCCGCGTAAGCTGGCGCACCACCATTTTTTCGCCGCTGGCCAATGTAATGTACTTTGCGGGATAAGGGGCCATGGGCGTTTCGGCGGGACGAAGCTGCTGCTCCTGTTTATCAATGAACGCCATACATCCGTACATCCTCTCTCAAATACTTTACGGGCCCGATATGTTCATTATATAGAACCGCTTTATTCCCAAACAATGTCGGTTAGTACAATAATTGGAGCGTATGACGATTGATTTTTGTAGGGATGCACAATATAATAGAAATACGATTTCGGCAAATCTTAACCGAATTATGAACAACAGGCGCTCTTTTAAATTATTTTCCTTATTTGTATGATCCTTCCACACCGTTTCAAGAATTGAATAAGTCTCCATTCCAAAGCGATCTTCCTTAGCCTCGGCATGTTCCTATTTATGGTAAGAGGTGAACGCTATGGTCATTACCAAGGAATTGGCGCAACCCATTGTGGATAAGCTGGAGCAGGTGATGGATACGCCCGTAAACGTCATCAACCAGGAAGGAATCGTCGTGGCGAGCTCCGACGCCGCGCGCATCGGCACGTTCCACCAGGGCGCGATCGAAGCCATGGGAACGCGCAAAAACCTGCTGGTCTATTCGGAGCGCACGCCCAAACTGGCCGGTACCCGCGAAGGAATTACGGTGCCGCTGGAGCTTTACGGCAAGATAGTGGGAGCGATCGGTCTCACGGGGGAACCGGACGCGCTTTTGCCCATCGCCTCCGTCATTAAGGTGGCCGTCATCTCTTTGATGGAGCAGGCGCAGCTTGCGCAGCAGAGCAGCTACAAGAGAAAGCTATCGGACAATTGGGTAAGCAACCTCATCGCAGAAAAGGTGGAGGATTACGAGAATCTCAACGACCAGGCGCGGTTTTTGAACATCGATACCGGAAAGACGTGCAGTATCGTGGTGATCCGCACCTCGCCCGTTATTTACAACGAGTTTTCCATGAACGAGCAGTCCATCCATTCCATTATTTATGCACACCTGAAAATCCATTTTTACGCCTATGTGGGGCAGGGGCAGTACGTGTTTGCGGTGCGCGCAAAAAGCAAGGAGGATGTAGCTGCCATAGAGCCGATGTGCGAGAACGTAATCGCCCGGCTTAACGCCTGCGGGCAGACCTGCTACATCGGCGTGGGCAAGCCCTGCCGGGAACTGACGGGATACCGCTCCAGCTTTTTCGATGCCGCGCAGAGCGTGCGGATTGTGGAGCGCCTGGCGGGAGAAAAGAAGATCATCTATTATTACGAATACCAGATTTTCCGTCTGCTCGACGGCGTGCCCGACCCAACCAAGCAGGCATTCATGGACAGCTTTTTAAACGGGCGTGAGCTCGACGCCGTGCTGTTCGATACGCTGCAGACCTACTTTGAGCAGGATAAGCGAATCAACGAGACAGCGGCGGCGCTGCACATCCACCGCAACACGCTCGTTTTCCGCCTGAACAAGACGCGCGATCTTTACGGGCTGGACCCGCGCCGTTTCCGCGACGCGGTAACGCTGCAGATTCTCTTGTACATGCTCAAATTCCCGGAGCTTCAGACAGGAGGACAAAGAGAGCCGCGTAAGCAGCCAAAACGCCGCGCTCAGTAACGCGGCGCTCAGTCCATCAGTCTCTTTACCGTCATCCTGAGCGATGCGAAGGATCTTGAAACACCTATATTAGGGTTTGTAACGGGAGCCGGATTCTTCGCCTTTGGCTCAGAATACAAACGCCAGGGTGATACGTTCAGCGCCGCGCACAGCAGCGCAATGATAAAAAAAGGCCGCTGGCAAAGTCCATGGACTTTATCAGCGGCCTTTTCAAAATAAGTTTTACTTCCCAAACAGCGAAAGCAATATGCCCGCCGCGACCGCCGAGCCAATGACTCCCGCCACGTTCGGGCCCATGGCGTGCATGAGAAGGTAGCTAAGCGGGTTCGCCCTCTGCCCCTCGATCTGGGAGACCCGCGCCGCCATGGGCACGGCGGACACACCCGCGGAGCCGATCAACGGATTGATTTTTCCCTTGGTCAGCCAGCACATCAGCTTGCCCAAAAGAAGCCCGCCTATCGTGCTGAATATAAACGCCGCCAGTCCCAGCGCGATGATTCCAAGCGTTTCAGGCTGCAGGAATGTTTCTGCCTGCGCTGTCGCGCCCACTGTAACGCCTAAGAATATGGTCACGATATTGATGAGCGCGTTCTGCACGGTGCTCGAAAGCCGCTCTACCACGCCGGATTCCTTGAACAGGTTCCCGAGCATCAGCATGCCGATAAGAGGAGCCACGGAGGGCAGCAGCAATATGCACAATACCGATACCACGATGGGGAAGCAGACCTTTTCAATTTTCGAGACCTCGCGCATCTGCGTCATAACGATTTCGCGTTCCTTTTTGGTGGTAAGCATCCGCATGAACGGCGGCTGTATGATTGGGATAAGCGCCATATAGGAATACGCCGCGATCGCGATTGCGGGCAGCAGGTGGTCGGCAAGCCTTGTGGTCAGATAAATGGCTGTCGGTCCGTCCGCGCCGCCGATGATGCCAATAGAAGCGGCCTCTTTCGGATCAAA
>JAFABA010000044.1 GCA_023426265.1 Bacillota bacterium | reverse complement strand
GCGCCGCAGGCAAGCCCGGCGATCATCATACCCTCCAGCATCCGGAGCGGGTCGCCTTCCATAACGCTCTGGTCCATAAACGCGCCCGGGTCGCCCTCGTCGCCATTGCAAACGATATACTTCTGTTCGGCCTTTTGCCGCCTTACCTGGGTCCACTTGCGTCCGGTCGGGAACCCGCCGCCCCCGCGGCCCCTGAGGTTCGATTCGGAAATTTCGTTGACGATCTGGTCGGCAGTCATATCAAAGAGCGCCTTTTCAAACGCGCAAAAGCCGCCGATTGCTATGTATTCACGGATGGACGTCGCGTCTATCTGGCCGCAGTGCCCCAGCACCAGCCGGGTCTGTTTTTTGTAAAACGGAATATCCTCCTGCTTCCGGTATCCCTTTTCGCCGTCGCGGCAGCCAAGGCGCTCAATGAATTCCCCGCGCAAAATCGTCCTCTGCACGATCTCCCCGCAATCCTCAGGGCAAACTTTTGTATAGAGATACCCCTGCGGCTCGATGCGAATGAGCGGCCCCAGCTCGCATAAGCCAAGACATCCGCTTTTTTTGACGCTCACATCGCCATGAGGCTCCAACTTAAGTTCTACGGCGCAGGTAATTCCATTCTCGCCCAAAACCTCTATCAGCCGGTCGTAAACAGCCATTGAGCCGCTGGCCAGGCAGCCGGTTCCCGCGCATACAAATACCTTCTGTTCCTGAGCGGCAAGCGCTTCCCGGCAATCCCGGCGCAGCCGAATCAAATCATCCCTGTTTTTTAGCATGCCGTTACTGATCCCCTTTCGACGTCATGACAAGCTCCGCAGCCTTGTCGGGCGTCATGCCGGGGTATACCTTATCGTTGACGGTAAGCGCTGGCGCAAGGCCGCAGGCGCCAAGGCACGCGACCGTCTCCAGCGTAAAGGAGAGGTCGTCGCAGGTATGCTTTTCTTCAGACAGGCCAAGCTCTTTCCGAAGCCTGTTCAGGATGGGGATGGATTTGCGGATATGGCAGGCCGTGCCGTCGCAGACCTTGATAACATACTTCCCCTTCGGTTCAAGCGAAAAATTCTCGTAGAAAGTTGCCACGCTGTAGATTTTCGCTTCGCTGATGCCGAGCTGTTTGGAAAGATACCCGAAAACCTCGCGGGGCAGGTACCGATGCCTCTCCTGGATGCTTTGGAGGATCGCAATGATCGCGCTGGGACTTCGCCCGTGCGCGTCGATCACACAATTCAATTCTTCATAATTCACAATTCCATTCATAACGTCTGTTTCCTTCCCTGAAATTTATATGAATCATTAAAAATAGCTGATTTTGATCCGCTTACCCATTCCTTTCAGGCACTGCGCAAGCTCTTCCACCAAATTCATTTTGATGCTGAAACCGATTGGAAGATTGGGGTTCTGATGCGCGGGGTTGACGGCCCGCCCCACAAAGAAGTTGATGTCCGTGGCTTCCGCAAAGAGCAGTTTCGCAATCAGCGAAGCGCCGTCCTTTTTATGGCTCCAGTTCTCGTACTGCTCGTTGTTCGCAAGGTAATCCTTTGCATATTCGAGCACCTTGCTGATCGTGATGACGCCCTCGGTAACAAGATCCACGCCCTCGATTTTTGCCATGGGCGGGATATCCGGATCGATATAGACGGTGCTTGCATTAAGCGGTTTATTGAGAAATTCCGCCGCAAGATTGGAGGTGGTGCCTCCGCAGACAATATGCTTGCCCTCCTTGGAAAAAAACAGCGACATCATTTTAGGCGTGTCGTTTGGGTCAGCAGGCGGGCCGATCATGACATTCATAGGTTCCCTGCGCCGGATCTTTACGGTGCAGACCGTGGTATCGTCGCCCGGCTTGCCTTCATATAACGACAGGCACTCGTTAAGCAAAATGGAACTGACCGTCTTGGCGGTCAACTCTTTGCGGTACATCGTTTCCATAAAGCGGACGATATCGGCGTGCTGCCAGCCGAAATTCAGCTTCAGCCCTACCCCCGCGTGGACCGCCCCATCGCTGAACGCAAGAAAGGTATCGCCCTCCTGGAGGCGCACCTTGGATTTGTAAATGGTCTTGCCGTCGATCGTCTCGGATATCTTCGGAAGGACAACGCTTTTTCCGCTTCTGAGAAGAATGACGTCCGGATTATCGTACTGGATGATTTCCGCCTCCAGGTTGTCTTTGATCTGGATGATGGTGAATGTGGAATACGCCACCTGCCTTACCTTGCAGATCGGAAGCGTTGCGGCGATGGTGGATACGCAATCCTCCAGGGTAAGTGAATTTGCCATCATCGTCGAGATGATTTTGGCGGTCAGTGTGGAAAGGATGCTCGCCTTTACGCCGCTGCCCAGGCCGTCCGCAAGTACCACGATGGTGGAATCCTCCCCGCCGGAAGTAATCTCTACATGGTCTCCGCAAAGCTGTTCGCCGTATTTGTTGAGGCTGACATAACCGACGTCCGTGCAAAGATTATTCATTGCCGAACGATTCCTTCAGGTTGGTGAGGGCAATTTTTGTCTCCGCGGTGGTTTCGCCCAAAAGCGACGCGATT
>JAFABA010000033.1 GCA_023426265.1 Bacillota bacterium | reverse complement strand
TCCGAAAAATCGGGCAATGGAGCTTCGATATACTTGGAAAAATGTTTATTTAGATAGTGTTTATCTCTTGGACAATTTCATTAACATGTTGGAGCAAATTTGTTATCGCTGTTGTATGACTGCCTTTTTCATAATTATCTTCTATGATGATCCATACATCAGTAGATATCATCTCCCTGATATCCATTAATTACTGCCCCCATAATCAAATGCTAAGATAACTGTTTTTCACCTCGCACGGCTCGGCCGCGCCCTTCGACTCCCTTTACCCAGTAGGGGAGTCTCCGCTTCTCCTCCCGCCTCTTGCGACGGCCCGCAGGCCTAGTGCCCGAAGCGCCTCCCGCGAGGGCCCATGCTGCGCGGCTATGGTCGGCTGCGCTCCCCAACCGCTAAAATCGCCCCACTGGAGCGATTTCTTAATGCGGCTTCGACTCCCTTAAATATGGCCAAAACAAAAATCCATCCTCACGGATGGATTTTTGTTTTGGCACCCAGTAGGGGAGTCGAACCCCTGTCACTGCCGTGAGAGGGCAGCGTCCTAGGCCACTAGACGAACTGGGCACGCGCGCGGCGCAGTAATAATATTATCCGGTTTTTTTGTCTCTGTCAAGCCTCATGTTCATAAAAAATATGCCTGCAACAGACAAGCACTCCCCGCCTTTTACCACAAAGCGGCGGAGCTTTTCCAGACGCGCTTTAAGCAAAGCTGCCCCAGCAGCCCGACAAACGCAACGGAGAGAAAGAATATCGCGGTATGTTCAAAAGGCGGCAGAGAGCCGTTGAGCAGGATGCCGCGCAGGCAGTCCGCAAGGTAATAGAGTGGGTTCAGGCGCATCAAAAACAGCAGGAGGCCGGAAAGGGTTTGGGCCATGGGCCATACGACGGGAGCCGTCCAGAAAAAATACGGCATGGTAATCGCCAAGCCCTCCTCCGCCTTTCCCGGGAACAGCGGCAGGAATGCCGCCGCGAACATGCCCTGCGCCGCGGCGTTGAACACATTGCAGATGATGAAATAGGCAATCAGCCAAATCCGCATCAGCGGCGCACGCAGAAGCAACAGCGCCAGGAGGATGCAGATACCCGTCCACAGCAGTAGCGTGGGCAGCGCCGCAAGCGCCTGGCCGGTGGGAAGCCAGGAAGGCGCATAGCCGTCCGCCCCAAACAGGCCCCGGACGCGGGCGGGCTGGTCGAATAGCGCAAACAGCACCTCCTTAAAATAATACCAGGGCGCAAGGCCGGAAAAAAGGAATACGGCATAGGGCATCGTATCAACCGCAATAAAGCCCTGCAAGGCAAACAGCAGCGCAACTGCGGTCACCGCCTGCTCCAAAAAAGAAAACAGGCGCTTGCGCCCTCCCGTCAACCGGAACAGCGCGCAGGCAAGCAGCAGAATTCTGTTGTGCAATATCCACTCGATTCTTTTTTTCATAAAAACACCTTCCCGCTTATGCTGTGCCGCAAACGGGAAGGTATGAGTGTGAATCACTGGTCGAAAGCCCGAATACCGGTATATACGAATATTACTCGCGGAACCGGATTTTTCCGTCCTCCGCGCCTTCGATAATGGCAAGAGATTCAAGATGCACGCCCTGTTCGCGCAAGTTGGCACCCCCGGGCTGGAACCCTTTTTCCACCGCGATCCCCACGCCCACGAGATTTGCGCCGGATTGGCTGACGATTTCGATCACTCCGCGCATGGCTTCACCGTTTGCCAAGAAATCGTCGATTACGAGCACGTTATCCTCTTCTGTAAGCCACTGCTTGGCCAGCAGCAGCGTGACTTTCTTTTTGTAGGTATAGGAGAAAATGTCGCTCTGATACAGCCCGCCTTCGATATTATCGCTTTTTGCCTTTTTGACAAATACCATGGGCACGTCAAATTCCAAGGCGACGATTGCCGCAAGCGCGATGCCGGAAGCTTCCACCGTAAGAATTTTATTGATGCTTTTGTCCGGAAACAAACGGCGGAACTCCTTTGCAAGCGCCTGCATCAGCCTGATATCTACCTGATGATTCAAAAAACCGTCGATTTTGATGATGTTGCCGGGAAGAACGCGCCCCTCTGCGCAAATCCTATCCTTCAAAAGCTGCATGCACGGGCCCTCTTTATCCGTATATTTTTCCTTATTATGCGTCAATTTATGTGTTTTTTCAAGCATGATTTTACTGTATTGCAGGAATATATTCGATTTTGTTCATGCATTTGCAAGTTTTTCAGGAAAAAATGATCCAGGAAAGAGAAGCGCACTTGATGCGCTGAAGAAATTCGGATATAATTATTTTGTATAGTAAGCGTCGGTCGACTGTCAGGAGGTTATAAGGATGAAAGAGCGCAAGGTATCTGAGGCCGTAATCAGGCGGTTGCCCAGATATTACCGCCAGCTTGAGTTGCTCAACGCGGAACATGTGGAACGTATTTCCTCAAGCGAACTGGCACAGCAAATGGGGCTCAACCCCTCCCAGGTTCGTCAGGACCTCAATTGTTTCGGCGGCTTTGGCCAGCAGGGATACGGCTACCCCGTACAGAACCTGCACAAAGAGATCGCCAATATATTGGGGCTGACGCGCAACTATCGCCTCGTAATCGTGGGTGCGGGCAACATCGGACAGGCTTTGGCCAAGTACGAAGGGTTTGCGCAAAAAGGGTTTGAGGTGATCGCGCTTTTTGACGTCGAAGAATCGCTGATCGGCCACACGATCAACGAAAAACCCATTTTACCCGTGGAACAGTTAAGCGACTTTATCAAAGAAAACAACGTGGACATCGGCATCATCACCGCCCGGCGCAGGTCCGCGCAGGAAATTGCGGATACCATGGTGAGCGCAGGCATCCGTGCCATATGGAACTTTGTTCCCATGGACGTAACGGCGTCCGTTCCCATTGAAAATATCCAATTGAGCGACAGCATGTTTGTGCTTTCCTACCGGCTGAACGCGCTGGAGGACTGAACTCAAGCCTCACCAGGCTGCGCGCAAAAATAACCAAGGGCAGACAGCCTCATGCCGTCTGCCCTTTCCGTTTTCTGATGCTTGCCTAACCCCTCATAAATTTCAAAATCTTTTTGGGCTCCGCTGAGGGATTCAGGCGATAAATCTGTTCCGTTATCTTCTCGGCTGCTTCCGTTTCGCTGATCTTGTCCGCCCTTTCAAACACATCCATACCGAAATACCGTTCCACCGTGCAGAATACCGTGGAGGACCAGCCGTACTCTTCCCCCTTTTGGGAAAGCTTTTGCCGCCTCCCGCACATGGTCAGATACAGCTTCATTTGCAGCTCAACCAAGGCCTGATCAAATTTGGAAGCGTCCTCTTTTGAAAACCCGCCGATTTGCTTGATGGCGTGGACCGGCAACGTTTCATGTTCGAGTATGATGTCATAAATCCTCTTGGCAAAGCGGCTGGCCGCGCCATTTTCGTATTCTTCCGCAAGCTCTTTGCCGCCGCGCCTTACCGCCAGGAAATACGGGTACCATTCTTTTGTGATATACCCGCTCTTTTTGAAAAACAGCTTGGCATAGGCGATGTCGTCGCGCTCGTCCAAAACGCGCATGCGCCACTCCCATGGGTCGGTTTCCGGATTCCCGGTATGCCAGCGGACGGGAGTTTCATAGGGCGGGGTTTCATCCCAGCTCCACGGAACCACCGAAAAAATCCCTTCGCTGTTCCCGCCGCCCATAGAAAACCCTGCGCTCTGCAATGTCCTTACAAAATCGTTGTAGTTTTGAATCATACCGTCGCCCTCATATAAATTTTGCCCATATAGATTGAATAAAAGCTCCCGCCGATAGCAACTCCCCAATGATTTTATTCTACCAGCCACAACACGACAACCGTCTGTCACGTTCCATCATACCGCTCAACAATTTTTTCCGCAATTTGCCGTATTTTCTCCGCCAGGTGGGCAGGTTCCAATACCTTTACCTTATGCCCAAAGCCGAGCAGCCAGGAGACCGTATAATCCGGGTTTGTGTATCCGTTTTCAAAACGCAGTTTTCCGTCTTCGGTTTCCGTAAAGCAATTTAATCCATACTCCTCGATCAACTGATATTTGGCCGACGGTTCAAACAGCGCGATAAGCTTTTTGTCGTCCGGAAAGCGCGCATGAAAATCCTGCTTTCCCGGCGGTATTTCGCGTGGAATATATGTCTCGTCGCACAGCTTCAGCTCCCAGAGCCGCGCAAGCTTAAACATCCGCCAATCCTGCTGCTCCGGGCAAAATCCGAATACATACCATGCCGTCCACTGAAAAACAACAAAATAAGGCTCTATTTGGCGGTGTGTCTGGCCTTTTTCATAATAATAATCAAATTCGATCAACCTCTGTTCCAGAATTGCCTGCTTGATCAGCGCGATTTTAGGGGTCAGGCTGACTTTGTAATGGGATGCAAGATCGATGACGACAGGCTCCCGCAAAGATACCACGGCGTCCTTGTTGATGGAAAGTTTGTCGAGCGTCTGTTCCACCTGGGACCTTTCAGATACGCTGCCAATCCCCTTGAGCGCGGCGATGATGCCGGAAAGCTCGTCCGCAGTGAGTATGCTTTTATCCAGTTTATACCCTTCTGCAATCGAAATGCCGCCGCCTCCGCCCTGATAGGTGACTACGGGTATCCCCGCCCGGCACAGCGCGTCAATATCCCGCTCGATCGTACGGCGGGAAACCTCAAACCTTTCGGCAAGCTGCGGAGCGGTTATGCGGTTATTCTGAAGGAGTATGGTGAGGATTCCGAGCAAACGGTCAAGTTTCATATGACCCCCGTCTATCAGGCCATCGGTCTGGCTATGTTTTTTCTTGCGAATGACGCCATTATAGCGGCATTATATCACAAAACCGGCGAGTATCGCCGGTTCAGTCTGTCAACAGAGGATTACGTTGAGGGCTCTGCCCTCGAACACCCGCTTAGGGCCGTAACGGCCCTAAGAACCCATTCCCGAGAACACCCTAAAATAGGGCGTTCCCCACGAAAGGGATTCCCAAGGGATGTGTCCCTTGGGTGGGGGTTCGGGGGCAAAGCCCCTGAGGAAGGGTTTGTCGATGGTCTGAACCGGTGAGTATCGCCGGTTTGCACGATTCCGTTACATATTGTTTGGAATATGGCCTATGCCTGCCCGTTTGCAGGATTGTGCGCTGTCTGTTCCTGCTCCTCTTTCATTTGCGAGAACAGAATGGCATCGCGTGGGTCGTCCATCCACAGGCGTTCCATATTGTAATATTTGCGCTCATCGGGGATGAACAGGTGAACGAGTATATTTGAAAAATCCAATACGATCCATCTGCCCTCGGCATAGCCTTCCTTGCGCCGCAGCGTCAGATTGAAGCCCGGGGCCTTTTCCTCCACTTCGTCGCAAATCGCTTTCACCTGGGGAACGACGCGCCCGCTGCAGATGATAAACCAGTCCGCTATGATTGTTTTATCCTCCACATGGATGGCAATGATATCCTGTGCCTTTTTGTCATAGAGTACCTCGCACAAGGCAAGAACCTGTTCTTTTGCTTCCAAACGGACATCTCCTTTCTTTTCATGACGTAAGTTCTAAAACTTTTATACCCCGTGTTCCAATATTTCAATACCCCGCAGCTCAAATATCCGCCATTACTCGGGGTATGAAAAACTGTCCTGTTTGAGTTCCCTGAGCGCCGCAAGGGAATGCTCATCTACGCTTTGCCCCCGCGCGCGCACATAACCGATACAATCTTCCAAGCACGCGGCCATCGCGGCGTTGAGATCCTCAAACGCCAGGGCCCTGAGCCTGCCAACGCCCGGAAACTCCCGGTTGGGTTCTATCATATCCGCTACGTATATGATTTTGTCAAGCTTTGTCGCCCCGCGGTCGGAAGTCGTATGCAGTTTTATGGCGCGCAGCACTTCTTCATCCGTTATGCCGTAGCGCGTACGCGCAAGGCGTTCCCCCGATGCGGCATGGGACAGCGCGCCGCTGTCCGAACCGCGCGCGCAATCATGCAGCAGCGCCGCCAGCCGCGCTTTTTTTGCGTCCGCCCCGTAGCGGGCTGCAAGCGATACCGCCGTGCGCACAACGCCCATGGTATGCCGGTATCTATTTACATTCAACGCGTCGCGGCAATTTTCCTGCATCCGCTTGAGAGAATCGGGAATATACAGGCCTTGCTCGTAGATATATGTTTCCACGGCGGGCGGCACAAGCCCAACGATAGGCAGCGCATCATAGACGCGGTCCCGTACCAGCGTGGAGGAAACGGGCGGCACCTGAATATCCAGAAGTTCGATCGTCGCGCCGTATTCCGCCCTGAGACGAGTTGCAGCCTCCTCATCGCCACAGTCCTGCCCCTGCCGCTTCACGCCGACGATTGCCGCAAGGCGCATCAGTTCCTCCGCGCGGTTCCAGGTAGGAAGGT
The DNA here is from genome assembly GCA_023426265.1 of Bacillota bacterium. GTDB lineage: Bacteria > Bacillota > Clostridia > Christensenellales > CAG-138 > JAEYLA01. The sequence continues at coordinate 338 of JAFABA010000033.1, read as the reverse complement.
CGTTTAAGAGGTCACTGCCCACGATCACATGGAAGCGATCCTGCGGGTAGCGCTTTTTGAGTTCAAGCACAGTATCGACGGTATAGCTCTTCCCGCCGCGCGCAAGCTCGATATCCGAAACCGAGATATCCTCAAGCCCATCGGCCGCAAGGCAGGCCATTTGATACCTATGCTCCGCGCCGATATGCCCGTCCACTTCCTTGTGCGGAGGGTCCGCAGCCGGGATCAGCAATACCTCATCAAGCCCGAGCGCCCGGCGCACGCCCTGCGCCATTTGGATGTGCCCCTGATGTATGGGATTAAATGTCCCGCCCAATATTCCAACGCGACGCGGGCCT
>JAFABA010000185.1 GCA_023426265.1 Bacillota bacterium | reverse complement strand
GGTGTAGCGCCCATTCGGTCAGTATCGCCGCCGCCGCGCAGAGAAGCAGCACAAGCAGCGCCCGGTACCCAAAGCGATAGGCCCCCATGACGCACGCGGGCATAAGCGCAATGAGCACATCCCGCATCAGCGAGCGCGTGTCCTGCGGGGCGCGGATGTGGGGGGAAGGGGAAACATTCAACCTCATGCCATATGACCTCCGAACATGCCTTACTTGACCCTGTTGATTTTCGTTTATTTCGTTGCGGGCGTACCGCGGACTTTCAGCTTTGCAAGGCGCATGCTCTGCAAAAGCTGCCTGTGTGCGGGGCAGATAAAGGCGCAGGCGCCGCACTCCACACAGTCCAGCGCATGGAACAGGGCCGCCTGTGCAGCGTCCCCACGGTCCATAGCAGCCGAAATGATATAAGGCTGCAAACCCGCGGGGCAAACCTGATAGCAGCGCCCGCAGTGGATGCAGGGGGAGGGGGGCGGCACATGCGCCTCTTTTCCGGAAAGGACAAGGATGCCTGAAGTTCCGGCGATCACAGGCACTTCGTCCGTATACTGCGCGACGCCCATCATGGGCCCGCCGGAAAGTATCTTTTCGGTTTCCTCCGCCGTGCCGCCGCAGAACGCGATACAATCCCGGAAGCTTGTGCCGATGCGTACGAGCAGGTTCCTGGGCGATTTGACGCCGCCGCCCGTCACCGTCACCACGCGCTCAATGAGCGGCTTGCCCAGGGCGACTGCCTCATAAATTGAGTTGCAGGTGCCAACGTTTAAAACCACGCATCCCGCATCGGCCGGAAGGCCGCCGCTTGGGACTTCCCGCCCGGTGACGGCATAAATCAGCTGCTTTTCGCCGCCCTGCGGGTATTTGACGCGCAGCGGGCAGATTTCGATCGGCGTACCCTTCGCTGCTTCGCGCATGGCGCGTATGGCGCGGGGCTTGTTGGTTTCAATGCCCACATAGGCCCGCGTTACGTTTAACGCGCGCATCACAAACTGCATACCGGCGATAACGCCCGCAGAATACTCCTGCAGCAGCCGGTCGTCCGCCGTAAGATACGGCTCGCATTCCGCGCCGTTTGCGATCAATACATCCACTTTTTTGTCTTTGGGGATGGAGAGTTTGACATGCGTGGGGAACGTGGCCCCGCCCAGGCCGACAATGCCCTTTTCCTTGATGATCGATATGAGTTCGGGGCCGCTGAGTGCACCGATATTTTGCGGCGGTGCGTAGCTTTCGCCCTTGGTATCGAGATGGTCGTTTCGTATGACGACTGAAAGCGCAAGGTTTTTTCCTGTGGGATGGGGCCGGTTTTCTACGGCAATTACCGTGCCGGAGACGCTGGCGTGTATGGGCGCGCTCATAAAACTTTCGCTTTTCCCGATACACTGCCCCAGCTTCACGCCGTCCCCTTTCTTTACAAGAGGGGTACATGGAGCGCCCGTAACGCGAGCCATGGGGATCACAACAATATCCGGCGGGGGCATTACGGTGATGGCGCTTTCGCTTGAGAGTGTCTTACCGTGGTGAGAGGATTGAAGCGGGTGCACACCGCCGGCAAAAGGATGGGCTTTCATGATTTCACCTGCTCTCCTATTGTCAGAAAATTAACGGGGTATAAGTTGTTAAGCAACAAATGACTTCCCCTATTATCATAACAAATAGCTATGGTGAGAGGCAACCCCGCTCTCCCAAATATCGAACAGTTCTGGGAAAATATTTCAATCTTCCTGAGATTGGCCGCGCTTACTCAAAGCGAGCGCATCCCGCTTTCTTGCTTTCTTATGTAATTCTCTTTTGTATTTCTCGAATGAACGCTATCTTTGTCTGTCCAAGACGCGCGCAACATATGGCCGGTGTACGCTGATCACCCCTTTGGGGCAGAATTCCTGGCAGCAAAAACAGCGCACGCATTTTTCTTTTCGTATGGTCGCCGTCTTATTTACCATGACAATCGCTTCGGCGGGGCAGACCTTCTGGCACTCTCCGCAACCGACGCATTCGCTTGCGTGTATTTTAGGCCGGCTTGCGAACATGCGGGAAAGCATTTTTGCGATGATCTTGTTTTTTGATCCCCACAATTGGATGTCGTGCTTGGGAGTCAGTTTAAAATCCGGTATGACAAACCGGGATATATCACCATGAACACTCAACCCCGAAGCGTTTTGCGGAATGAGTCCGCGTTGATGAGCCGCCTTGAGCGTTGGTACGTCGTCTGAACCAAGGTTCATCAGGTGCGCGGCGGCAAGATCAAGCGCGTGCGGATTAAAAGAGGCAAGTATTGCGCCCATAAAGCGCGGCGTACCGCCGTACGGGCCGTTTCCTTCCATAGCCATTACGGCGTCGGCAATACATAAGCGGGGCCTGCACCACTCGCAGATATCCACAAGCATATTGGCAAACGCTTCATGCGTCTGGTACTTGTAGTGGTATTCGGATTTGTGCGTGCCGGGAACTGCGCCGAAAAAATTCTTGCACGCGCCGGTATACGCCATCAGGCCGTGGGTCTTTATCTTGCACAAGTCAATGATTGCGTCCGCATCCAAAAGATATTTGGTTACCGGGAACGTCTTTGCGATAACGGCGTCCGGATTGGATACTTCCACATAAGAGCAATCATCGTTTAGCGTGGCGCCGGTTTTCAGTACTTCCGTCATCCCCGTGCCTGCGTACACGGAAGCCAAATAGCCGGGGTGAAAAGGGCCGCCCGGGCTGTCCCCAAGAGTAACCTTTGCCTGCTTTTCAATGAGAAGCTCACATAACGCTACCGCTACCTGCGGATGCACGGTCGCTGCCTTTTCAGGCTTTGAACGCATCATCAAATTTGCTTTTATTGCAATCTTCATGCCCGGCGTTACCCAATCAAGCCCGCCGATGGGACGGAGGGCTTCTTGCATAGCGGCTTTTACATTCTTAAGATCATAGTTCTCACAAGGCGCAACGGATACTTCAATATTCATGTTCTTACCCGCCATATGAATTTCTTTCTCCACGATAGCACATCAGGGCGGAGCAGTTCAACGCGTTTCCATTTTTCCGTTAACCTTCCTATGTAGTTTGTGACCATACTCATCCGAATCGGGGCCGCCATATTGCGCCATGAGCAATTTTGCCATTCTTACATCGGGCGTGCAGATATTGACAGGGTATTGCAGTTTCTTTTCATAGATCCACATAGCAGAACCTCCTTAGAGTTGCCACGGCCATTGCGACAAAGCCCAGCTCCCCACATCCGTAGGGGAATGACCGAAGCCGAGCAAGGGCCCATAGCACTGTTCGTATTTGGCGATCAATTCCGCAAGCTTTTTGGAATAGCAGAAGTAATCGGCGCGCGCATCCTTATCCTTGGGATGCGTGTTGAGGTACAAATTGAGTTCTACGCACACAAATTCGCATTCGCTGATCTTCATCAGAAGAGCTTGTTGCTTCGCATCCATGTTGGGCCTCCTAACGCAAGTACGGGCGCAAAAGTTCCGGAAACATCGTACCCTGGCACAGGGCTTCATTGGGACAGTAACCAGCTTTGTAATCCTGGTTTGCGATGAATGCGGTCGCGAGTAAGCAGCTTGGCTCCTCCTTGCATGTGATGCCGCATGCTTGGCAGGTTTCGCAGACATTGCCCGCAAGCAGCGTGTTCTTCACATCCAAAGGATTTAATTGGCAGCCGCATGGTTTGAAGCAGCAGCTACCCATCGTACTTTGGTTTCGATACATATGGGTGTTCCTCCTTGTTTGGATCGGCGTTCGGCCGCATAAGATGTGCGTTTTTACGGCCGGCTTCTGCTGTTATGGTATGCGCAAGCGGCATTGTTGGTGAAGCGTAAGCGCCGGTAAAACGGGAGAATCGACAAATCCTGATTCGGCTTTGACAAACCAGGAGCGTGTACGCAACAGGCAACATGTGGTATACTTAACCGGAATTAGAAAATTAGACTGAAGGCGGTGCACCATGTTTGTTGTAAACGGGTTGACCAAGAAATACGGAAAAGTGCTTGCGAACGATCAATTGAGCTTTACTGTTCCGTATGGGACGCTCACCGTGCTCGCGGGGCCCAACGGCGCGGGAAAATCCACCGCCATCAAGGCGATGGCAGGGCTTTTAAGGTATCAGGGCAGCGTAACGGTGGATGGAAAGCCGAACAAAAGCATAGAGGCAAAGCGCGTATTGGGCTACGTGCCGGAGACCCCGGCCGTATACGGCATGCTGACCATCGCCGAGCATATGGAATTCATTGCCCGCGCGTACTCTTTGGGAGAGCAGTGGCGCGGCAGGGCAAAATTGCTTTTAGAGCGTTTTGAACTTTTGGAACAGGAAAAGAAGGTTGGCCGCGAACTGAGCAAAGGCATGCAGCAAAAGGTCAGCCTGTGCTGCGCGCTGCTGCCCGAGCCCAAGGCGCTGCTGGTGGACGAACCCATGGTAGGGCTCGATCCGCACGCCATCAAGGTATTAAAGGAAGTCCTGATCGAAGAAAAACAGCGCGGCGTTGCCATATTGCTTTCCACGCATCTTTTAAACAGCGCGGAGGATATCTGGGACAGGCTGTTGATTATGAAGAACGGCCATATTGCCGCGGAACGCAACAGGGAGGATATGAGCGAGAGCGGGGAGCAGCTTGAAGAACTGTTCTTCTCCATCACGGAGGGCAGCAAATGAGGGCGATCGTATATCTCTGGCTGCGGTCGTTAAAAAACCGCTTTCTGCTGGTGCTGAAAAAACCGGCCGTACTGGTTTTATACCTGCTGATATTGGGCTTTGTGGTCTATATGCTTTTTGGCCCCGCCCTTTCCCGCGAAGCGCCCGGAACAAAGGAGATTTCAGGGTACTCCGCCATACTCTTCGGCGTGTTCTTTTTCATTTCGGGCATTTCCGTGATGACGGGCCTCAAACAGGGGACGGCGCTGTTTTCCATGGCGGACGTCAATTTTCTTTTTGTGGCGCCGGTAAGCCCAAGAAAAATACTGGTGGGCGGCATTTTGAAGCAGGCGGGCATACTGCTTGCAGCGTCGATATTCATGATATTCCAATACCCCAACATGCGCAACGCGGCGGGTTTGGACGGCTACGCGCTGCTGGGGCTCATGGCCTCCTACGCGCTGATAGGCTTTTCCTCACAGATACTGTCCGCTCTTTTGTATGCGTTCTGCGCGGGTTCTTCTAAAAAGCGTAACTACGTTAATTACGCGCTTTCCTTAATCTGCGTCGGCATCGTGGGAGGCTTCCTGCTGTTTTTACCCGGCCGGGGCGATATGCAGACGGCACTTACGCAGTACTTCAGCGCGGACGCGTGGAACTATTTTCCGTTTGTCGGCTGGGCGCGCGGACTTGCCGTAAGTTTTGCCAGCTACCAGTGGGCCGGCGCCGTGCTCTATACTGTGCTGCTGCTTCTAGGTACGCTCGTTTGCGCGTTGCTGCTGCAGCGCACCAATATGGATTATTTTGAGGATGTGCTGCTGGCGGCGGAGCGCGCCAACCAAAAACAGGAGGACGCGAAGGCGGGCCGTTTTACCTCCCAGGGGGAGGTCAATGCAAAAATCAAGCGGGACAAAGGGCCGCTGTACGGGGCCGGGGCGCTTGCCTTTACGGGCCGGATTCTGAGGGAGCAGTCGCGCAGCGGCGTTTTTCTGCTGGATCTATATTCGCTTGGCGCGTTTGCGGGGCCCATCATGGCCATGCTGTTCATGCCCCGGGAAGTTCTCAATGATGGCTGGCTGTGGGGCGTGCTCAACATGAGCGTCTGGATGATGATATTTTTGAACATGACAGGCGGCATCGGGAGGGAATTGCAGTATCCCGTATTGTACCTTGCGCCCGTAAACGCCTGGAACAAGCTGATGGCGGTGCTGCTGCCGCAGCTATTAAAGGCGGTTGTGGATGGCGTATTGTTCGCCATACTCGGCGTGCTGTTGTTTCATGGGACGTTTCTGGAGGGTGTCACGGCGGTTTTGTGCTATGCGAGCATTTCCCTGCTTTATATGGCGGGGATGCTGATTGTGGAGCGCGTGCTGGGGCCTAACAAAAATAAGGCGCTTATTATAACCGTCTATATTGTCCTGCTGCTGTTGTTGGTTATGCCTGGCATGATTGGATCCATGATTTTGAGTGAAAGCATTCCAGGGATAATGACTTATTTCATATTTATCTCATGGAATATTCTTGTTTCCATGCTGGTGGTGTTTTTCAGCAGGGGGATACTGCATAATATTGATCTGGCGTAAGCCGTGCGGTACCGGACAGGAAAGACAGTATAAAATCCACTCATTTATGGGAAATGTTTTGTATTGACTTTTCAAATATCCTGTATCATAATGACTTAAACCGTAATATGAGTTGCGGGTCATAAGAGGATAGAGGCGCAGGTTTCAACAGTAGCAGGGCGGAGCCGTTCAAGGGGCGAAGATGCTTTGTGAAAGGGGAACTTGCCGAAGCGGTGTATCGGCTTGGGCGGTATGCTGCTGGTCCGCAGGAGAATATCCTGCCGACTGTCGCAGCGCAGTTGCGCTGTGGAGCGCTATTCATCAGTTTGCAAGGGGAAACAGTTTACCCAAGCGGCTGGAGTAATCGCTCCGGCCGCTTTATTTTTCCAAAATGATCAAATTTACAGGAGGAATCACAATGAAGAAGAGTATTGCCCTATTGCTCGCGCTTGTGCTGTGCCTTGGGCTTGCTGCCTGCGCAGCGCCTGCAGCCGCCCCCGCCGCCACCGAGGCGCCCGCTGCGGCGACCGAAGCCCCCGCAGCAGCCACCGAAGCGCCTGCTGCAACCGAAGCCCCCGCTGCCAAGGAGCCCTTCCGCGTCGGTATGGAATGCAACTACGCGCCCTTCAACTGGACGCAGATAGAGCCCTCGGACACCAGCGTCCCCATTCCCGAAGGCGGCTTTGCGGACGGATACGACGTGCAGATGGCCAAGCTCATCGCCGATGCGCTCGGCCGTGAACTCGTCATCGTCAAGACCGAATGGGACGGCCTGCCTCCCGCACTCATTTCCGGCAAGATTGACGCCATTATCGCCGGCATGAGCCCCACTGCGGAGCGCGCGCAGACAATCGATTTCACCGACCCGTACTATGAGAGCGATCTCGTCGTTGTTGTCAAGAAGGATAGCACGTTGGCCGCCGCCAAGAGCCTTGCGGATTTCACAGGCACGAAAATCGTCGCCCAGCTGAATACCTTCCACGATACCGTGGTGGACCAGATCCCCCAAGTGCAGCATCAAACCCCCATGGATAACTTCCCCGCCATGATCGTGGCCCTGACCTCCGGCAAGGTGGACGGCTATGTATCCGAGCGCCCGGGCGCTGTATCCGCTGTTGCGGCCAATTCCCAGCTTGCGTTTGTAGAGTTTGCGCAGGGCCAGGGCTTTGAAGCCTCTCCCGAGGACGTTGCGATTGCGGTCGGTTTGCCCAAGGGCAGCGAGCTTGCCGGGCCCATCAACGAGGTTCTTGCAGGCATCAGCAAGGAGCAGCGGCAGCAGATGATGGATACCGCGGTAGCGACTCAGCCGCTTTCTGAGTAAGAACGCTTATACCAATCAGGCCGGGCCGTACGGTCCGGCCTAAAAAACGCAAGGACGGGGAGTGACGCGCATGCCGGAATCTTTTTTGGGCGGAATCGTCTTTTTGGTTGAAAAATATGGCCCCCTTTATTTGAAGGGAGCCGGGACTACCATAGTCGTGGCAATCACGGGTACCATTATAGGCTTCATAATCGGCCTTTTGGTGGCCATTGCCCGCACCATACCCATTCGGCCGGAAGACAATATCATAAAAAAAGCGCTGTTGAGAGTGCTCCGTGCCGTTCTCTCCGTTTATATCGAGGTGTTCCGCGGCACGCCCATGATCGTGCAGGCCATGGTCATCTATTACGGCGCGCAGCAATACATGGGGCTGGATATGCCGGCGCTTACGGCGGCGATCGTCATCATCTCCATCAACACCGGCGCGTACATGGCCGAGATCATACGCGGCGGCATCATATCGGTGGATAGCGGCCAGACGGAGGGAGCCCATTCCTTGGGCATGACCCACTGGCAGACGATGGTGAACGTGGTTTTGCCGCAGGGCATACGAAACATCATGCCTGCCATCGGAAACGAATTTGTCGTGAATATCAAGGACAGCTCCGTACTCAACGTCATTTCGGTATCCGAGCTGTTCTTTACGGCCAAGTCCGCGTCCGGCACGTATTACCGGTATTTTGAGGCGTTTTTCATTGCCGCAGCGATTTACCTCACGATGACGTTTATCACCACTCGTCTGCTGCGCCTGCTCGAAAAAAGAATGGACGGCCCGGAAAATTATCGCATTATTCCCGGCTCCCAGACAGATATGAGCGCGATCGTGAACACCAACCTGAAAACGACGCGCAGAGGGGGGCATTGATATGGCCTACAACATTGAAGTACAGCACCTTAAAAAAATTTTCGGCGACCATACCGTGCTGCGGGATATCGATTTTTCCGTTTCGGCGGGGGACGTCGTCTGCATCATCGGCGCGTCCGGCTCGGGCAAAAGCACGTTGCTCCGGTGCATCAACCTGCTTGAGCGCCCCACGGGCGGCAGCATACTCTTCCACGGGGAAGATATCCAGTCCAGACATTTCCGCGTTGCGGAATACCGCGCTCGGGTGGGCATGGTGTTCCAGCAGTTCAATCTCTTTTATAACATGACGGCGCTTCAAAACTGTGTGGTCGGCCAGATGAAGGTGTTAAAGCGCAGCCGCGCCGAAAGCGAGGAAAAAGCAAAGCAGTATCTCGACAAGGTCGGCATGCTGCCCTATATCAACGCAAAGCCAAGGCAGCTTTCTGGCGGGCAGAAGCAGCGCGTGGCGATCGCGCGGGCGCTGTGCATGGATCCGGAGGTTCTGCTCTTTGACGAACCCACCTCCGCGCTGGACCCGGAAATGGTGGGGGACGTGCTGCTCGTGATGCAGGATCTTGCAAAGACCGGTCTCACCATGCTGGTAGTGACGCACGAAATGGCGTTCGCGAAGGATGTCGCGCACCGCGTGGTGTTCATGGATGAAGGCGTGATCGTGGAGGACGACAAGCCCGACGTCATATTCAACAACCCATCCCAGCAGCGTACGCGGGAGTTCTTGCGGCGCGTGCTGCGGCCTACGGAAGCTTAGAGCCTTCGCTTTGGCGCATTGGATGTTCGCCTGTATTGGGGCAGCGGACGGAGCGTGTCTTTGTATTCCCTTGTCAGCCGCGCCACGGTGCCCGAAAGTGCCAATATGGCGATAAGGTTGGGGAGCGACATCAGGCCGTTTAATGTATCCGCAATCTCCCACACAAGGCCCATTTCCATGGTCGCGCCAAGCACCGTAAACCCAAGGAACAGCAGCTGGTAGGGTTTTGTGGACTTCGGCCCCAGCAAAAATTCGCAGCAGCGCGTTCCGTAGAGCGACCAGCTGAATATGGTGGCGACTGCAAAGAACAATATGCCCACCGCCACGATGGCGGATGCGCCTTTGTCGGTAAACACCGTGGCAAACGCTCGTACCGTCAGTTCCGCGCCCGCATTCTGCCCGTAGGAGATGTCATTTAGCCCCATCAGTATCACAAGAGCCGTTACCGTGCAGATCACGATGGTATCCGCAAATACTTCAAATATGCCGAAAAAGCCCTGCTCTACGGGGCTTTTTGTGTTTGCCGCCGCATGCGCGATCGGCGCCGAGCCCATGCCAGCTTCGTTGGAAAATACGCCCCTGCCAATGCCGCGCTGCATGGAGGTGAGCATGGATATGGCTGCGCCGCCCGTCACAGCCTCGGGCCGGAACGCGCCTTTTACGATATCCGAAAGCACCGGGCCGAGCTTTTCGATATTGACTCCTATGATAATGACTGCGCCCAGCAAATAGAGCACGCTCATAAGGGGAATAAATTTTTCCGTCACCTCGCCGATCCGCCTTATTCCTCCCATGATCACCAGGGCGGAAATGAACGCCACAAGTATGCCCGCAACGAGCTTTATGGTGTGTCCGCTTTCAATGACCATGTTCGGGTCGGGGGAAAAGCTTTCAAACAGGCTGATGACCGCCGTGGATATGGTGTTCATCTGCGCCATATTGCCTATGCCGAACGCGGCGATAGCGCCAAAACAAGCAAAGAGTATGGCAAGCCACCGCCAGTTTTTCCCCAATCCCCGCGTGATGTAATACATGGGGCCGCCGACCCATTCGCCCTTTTCGTTGCGTTTGCGGAAGCGTATGGCAAGAAGCACCTCGGCGTACTTGGTCGCCATGCCTAATAGAGCGGATACCCACATCCAGAACACCGCGCCAGGTCCCCCAAGTGCGATCGCGCCCGCTACCCCCGCGATGTTGCCTGTACCCAAAGTGGCTGCAAGCGCGGTGGTCACCGCCTGGAAAGGGGAAACAGCCCCTTGGTCGCGCTTGGTTTCCGGTTTTGCGCTTCGGAATATTTTTTTCATCACCAAAGGAAATTTGAAAAACTGCAGCCAACCCGTACGCATCGTAAAATAGACCCCGGTGCCCATGATAAGGATAAGCATGGGAATTCCCCATACAAACGCATTGACGGAAGCATTTATTTTTGAAACAAGTTCCAAGTTTGCACCTCTTTTCCCGGTATATCGCGGCGAAAAAGAAATCCGCTACCTGATTTCTATTGAAAGAGGCGGGGCAAATATACGCAAAAAAATAGAATGGCGCAGTTGGAAATGAAAACTGTATATCGCTCGTCCAAACGAGTACATGCAAAAAAACCGATCGGGCAAATATAGAATATCAACAAATTTGGAAGCCCTGTATGAGCGCGTGCGGGCGTCCTTTATCCATACAGAAAGGAGTGGTATTCTTGCGCCGTTATTTTGTATTTTTTGCTTTGTTGCTTGTTGGCATACTGGTGTTTGGCTGCCAGCCGGTGCCGCGCGGCCAGATCCCGCCGCCTACATTTGAACTGGGCGAGGATATTATCATAGAAGGGGTAGACGTTTCCCGTATGCAGGTACAGGAAGCAGAGGAAACAATAGAGCGCCATATGCAGGATAAAATCAGCCGCATGGCGTATGAGGTAACGCTTGCGGATGTTCCGGACGCGAATACGGTCCGCATTGAAGCTTCGGAACTGCCGGTCATTACGAACGTGGAGGAAATGGTGCGGGAAGCGGCGTATCTGCCGCAGCACAATGGGCTTAGAAAAGGCCCAAGAACGTTTGATGTTTCGCTTGCGCTGGATATTGAGGCCGTGCGGGAACGCATGCAGGCTGTTTCCGATTCCTTTTATGTAGCACCGGTTGACGCCACCGTAACATTTGACCTCAATCAGGAAGGGTACTTTATATATACGTCCGAACACAGCGGACGGGAGACCTATCCCGAGGAATTGATTGGCTTACTTGCGCAGGCAGTGGAAATAGAAGAAGGCGCAAAGCTTACTCTCTCTCATACCGTGCTTGATCCAAAGTATACCGAGGCGCAGGCCCGCGACGAGCACCGGCTGATTTCCACGTTCAGCACGTCCTATTCAAAGTCCCCGCTGAACGCCTCCGGGCGGGTACACAATATTACGAAGGCGGCCGGTATCATAAACGGCTACTTGCTCAAACCCGGGGATGAGTTTGATACCAACGGCGTGCTCGGCCCGCGCAACAAAGCGAACGGCTGGAGGACCGCGCCCGGTATCCGGGAAGGGCGGTATGAACAGGAATACGGCGGCGGCGTCTGCCAGGTGAGTACCACGCTGTTTAATGCCGTGCTGCTCGCCGACCTTGATGTAACCGAGCGTACGCCGCACAGCTGGCCTTCGGGCTATGTGGATATCGGCCGTGACGCCACAATCAGCACGGGCGGCCCGAACTTTAAATTTGAAAACAATACGGGGTACGACCTGTATGTGATCGCGGAGACAACAAGCAAAAAGAAGCTGACGATTTCCCTCTACGGGAAGCCGCGCTACGACGACAGGGTACTGAAAATTACGTCCAAACGGATCGCTACGCTGCCTTCGCTTGGCGAGGAGGTACTATTGAATGAAAGCCTGCCCGCCAATACGAGGGATGTTTACCGCGAGGCGCGCAGGGGGAAAAAATCCGAGACCTATAAGGAATATTACGACCTCGAGGGCAACCTCATAGAACGTAAACTCGTCTATGCGGATACGTACCGCTCCATCAAGGGACTTGTGTATATTTCCGCAGACCTCTATTACGGGGTGCCCAAAGAGCCGGAGGCGACCGAGGTCAATTTGCCCGAATAACGTATAATTTCGCCGCATCCGCTGCCGGGAGTGACAGCCACACAGGTGAAATTTGTTCTTCCATTTTGCATGGAATTTCATTACAATGGGTGAGAGAACCCGATAGGAAAGGCAAACACGCAAAAAGGATGGAACGGATGAAATACAAGGCGCTCTTTTTGGACATCGACGATACCCTGGTGGGCAATGACAAACGGATCAGCGACAAGAATTTAGAGGCAATACAGCGCGCGCAGGCGAGCGGCATATTTGTTACCATCGCGACAGGGCGGGGATACCTGGGCTCAACCGGTATATGGCAAAAGCTGAACGTCCGCGGCCCCGTCATCGTGTACGGCGGCGCGCGCGTGATGGATACCAGGTCCGACGAAGAAGTCTTCAGCGCGCCCATAGACCCGGCGCTTATCCGGGAAGCCTTGGAGTGCGCGGAGGAATGGGGCCTGCACGGCCAGATTTATCAGGATGACACGGTGATATTCGCCAGAGAGAACGGGTTTACCCAGAGCTATACCTCGTATCTGCGGCTGCCCTATGCCGTGGATCCGGATATTATGAAAAAGGAATGGCAAAATGTACCCAAGGTTCTTGTGTACGCGGAGCCGGGCGAACAGGAACGCGAAATGCTCGCCCGCTTCAGCAGGCATTTTTATAACCGGCTGGAGGTGGCGTCCTCCAAACCCGGGTTTATTGAGTTGAACAGGTTCGGCATGAACAAGGGGACGGCCATGCTGCGCACGGCGGAGCTTTTGGGCATTTCCCAGGCTGAAACCGTGGCCGTAGGCGACAATACGCTGGATCTTCAGATGATACAGATGGCGGGCCTAGGCGTGTGCGTGGAAAACGGCCAGCAGGTCGTAAAAGATGTCGCATCGCTCATCGCCCCCGCCTGCGAGGCGGACGGCGTCGCCTGGGTCATAGACCAGGTTCTTTTGCAGTAACACAAAGGAGAGGGTACTGTGCAGAGCACGACGATATCGGTGGAGGAATTTGCGAATTCCATTGGTCTGGACATCAAAAACGAAGGCCGCGGGCATATGGTCATTTCCGAAAGCGAAATCAACCGGCCCGGCCTGCAATTGACCGGCTATTTCCAGCACTTCGCGTATGACCGCGTACAGCTCATAGGCAACGCGGAAACCTACTACCTGATGCAGCTTTCCAGGGAGGAAATGCAGAACCGCGTCGGGATCTTAATGCAGTACGACATCCCCTGCGTGGTGTTTGCGCGCGATCATGAACCGCCCGACGTGTTCATGCGGGAGGCGCGGGCGCGGCAGATTCCCATATTTTCAAGCCCCAGGCCAACCACCAAGGTCAGCCATTCCATTACGAATTTGCTGGACCGTCTGCTTGCACCCAGCATCACAAGGCACGGCGTATTGCTGGACGTCTACGGCGTAGGCGTGATGCTCATAGGCGAAAGCGGTATGGGCAAAAGCGAAACGGCGCTTGAAATGGTCAAACGCGGGCATCGCCTTGTGGCGGACGATGTGCTGGAAATCCGAAGAGTGGCGGACAACCGGCTTTCGGGCACGGCTCCGGCGCTGACACGGTATCTGCTGGAAATCCGCGGCATCGGCATCATAGACGTACGGTACATGTACGGCGTGGGCGCCGTGATTCAGGAAAAGTCCATAGATATCGTCATGGAAATGGAAATGTGGGAGGACGGCAAGGCGTACGACAGGCTGGGCCTTGACGACCAGACCATCTCAATATTGGATGTGGAATTGCCCCATATCCTCATGCCCGTCCGGCCGGGACGGAACCTCGCCATCATCGTGGAGGTGGCGGCGCGCAATTACCGTCTCAAAAAGCTCGGCTATGACGCGGCCAAGGAATTCGACAAACGCTGGATGGAAGAATTGGAAAATGCATAGGGGGTAGCAATATGCTGCAAGTGGGTTTTGACATTGGCGGTACCAATATCGCGGCCGGAGCTGTGGATGATGACATGCGCATTGTCGCCCGGCGCAGCATCAAGTTCCCTACGGGCAAGCCGTATGCGCATACGGTTGGCCTTATGAAAAACCTTGTGGAGGAGCTGGCGGGAGAACTTCATATTGCAAGCGGGGAGTTCCGGTCCATCGGTATCGTGGTGCCAGGCAGCATCGATCCCGCCTGTGAACGCGTGCTGCACGCGTACAACCTGCAATTTCATGATGTGCCGTTGAAAAAAGCCATGCAGGAGCATTACCCGGATATCCCGGTGTATCTTGCCAACGACGCGAACGGCGCGGCGCTTGCCGAACTCCACGGCGGAGCGTTCCGCGGCTGCAAAACCGCCGTGCTTCTTACGCTGGGCACCGGCATAGGCGGCGGCCTCATATTGGGCGGCAGGATGTTCAACGGCGGCCTGGGGCACGGGGTGGAGCTTGGGCATATGGTGCTGATACACGGCGGCCCGGTTTGCACCTGCGGCATACACGGCTGCATTGAGTCGGTTTGCACCTCCACCTGGCTTATCCAGCAGGGGCGGCGCAGCGTGATCGATTATCCGAACGCGCTGATCTGCACGTCGGTCGAAGGCGATCTCTCCAAGGTGACCGCCAAGCTTGTCATCGACAGCGCAAAGGCGGGGGACGCCATCGCGGTGGATATATTTGAACGCTATGTGGATCAGTTGGGTTCCGCCATCACCTCCTGCATCAATCTTTTAGATCCCGAAGTGATCGCGCTGGGCGGCGGCGTCAGCCACGCGGGGGACTTTTTGTTTGAGCCGGTGCGCAAAAATGTACGCAAAAAATGTTTCTTTGAAGAAATCGGTAAAATCGTGCCCGCGCAGCTGGGGAACGACGCCGGCATCGTAGGCGCCGCCATGCTCGCGCGCAACGAGGAATAATATGAAAACCATAGGGTTGATCGGCGGTATCAGCTGGGAATCCTCCGCGCACTATTATCAGATCATCAATAGGGAAGTACAGCGGCGCTTGGGGGGAGTGAACTCCTGCAAGTGCCTGATGTATTCCGTGAATTTCGCGGAGATCGAAGCCTTGCAGCGGGCGGGGGATTGGGAAACCCTGGCGCAGATCATGGCCGACGCGGGCAGGCGATTGAAGAACGGAGGAGCGGATCTTTTATTGATTTGCGCCAACACCATGCATAAGGTGGCGGATGCGGTGGAGATTGCCGCCGGGCTTCCGGTGCTCCATATCGCGGACATTGTGGCGGCGCAAATGAAAAAGAGCGGTTTCAATACCGCGGGACTCCTTGGCACGCGCTACACATGGAAGGCGGCTTCTACTCGGGCAGGCTAAAAGAGATGCATGGCATTGCAGCCATCGTTCCGGATGAAGCGGACCGTCAGGCGGTGCACGACATCATATTCAAAGAGCTCGTTATAGGGCAGATCAATCCTTCCTCCAAGGCGCGGCTGTTGGCCATTATTCAAAAATTGGGCCATATGGGCGCGGAAGGCATCATATTAGGCTGCACGGAACTGCCCATGCTGGTTGGGCAAGAAGATTGTGAAATACCAATTTATGATACGACTTATCTGCATGCCATGGCAGGAGTAGACTACGCGCTGCAATAAGGATGGCTTTCCAAACTCTAAATAAAACGGCCTCATCAGCATAGCAGGGCGCTCCGCCGCCTGGCTAACAAAGAAATTGAGAAGCGACCATATAAATAAGTCCGATTTGACGACATGTGCGTCAAATCGGACACCTTGCGTCGGGGGCTGCTGCGTCAGCCCCTGACGGAAAAACTCGGGAAAGTGACCAAGTCACTTCCCCGAAAATAACAGGGGCTGCTATGCAGCCCCTGTTTCGAATAATTCCGTCCGGTCGCCGTTTCCCGTTCGGTTGCCCTACCCGCCCGGGTCCCGGTTATGAAGTACAAAGTAGTTCGTTTGCGTCTTATTTAAGGAGGAAGAACAGTCAATGAAGAATACTGTTGTTTTC
>JAFABA010000181.1 GCA_023426265.1 Bacillota bacterium | reverse complement strand
ATAATTCTGAGATAGTCGTTTATGTCCTTTCCTCGCTTAGGCGGCTCGTCGGATACAATGAAAGATGGGCCTATCAATGCCCGAATCGCTCTGGTCGCGGCTCGTCCGGCCGCATCGTTATCCAGATGTAAGGCGATTGAACTTATCTGCGGGTGGTCCCTTAAGTACTGCACGAGTGCGGCGGACAGCGTACTTTCATCAACGTTTTTTCTAGGCTTATAGATCCCCGCAAGAGACAGAGAATGCTGCCTGCACCAGTCGCACCCGGCCATATACTCTAACGTACAGTAGTACATAAGGTCGATAGCACTCTCAAACAAATGAAGCCTCTCTGATCCGTTTCCTGGGGGAATGCTGAAAGAGAAATGCTTATCGCTCCCTGCAACATCACCCATGTAACGGCTGGCGTTGGTGCCGCGGATTACGCCGTATCGGGCGACACCCTGCGTATCAAACCCGACGAATACGGCGTTATGATACTCCCTGCTCTCATACAGCCGTCCCGTCTGGATGCAGAAGTCTATGACCACCCTGTGAATCCCGCGTCCAAGAAGATACGAGATCACCCGCTCGTTATCTCTATTTGGTTCTGGCAAAAGCAGGCGTTGCGGTTGCCCCGTTTTCCCTTGAACCTGTGTTGTCAATATAGGAGTATGGGGTTGCTCCAGAATGTGGAGCACGGCATCAGGCAGTTCCATCCCTCTTACCTTAATGAAATAATCCAGCGCGGAGCGCCCGCCGATATCGTGCGACCACCAGCACCATTTTCTGTTGGAAATTTTCAGACTGTCATGGGTACGGGTGGTGTATACGTTCCCCGAAAAATGCACCAGCTCGTCGGGTTCAAAGGATTGCAGATAGGTCAACAAATCCATTTCCTTGGCGCGATCGATTTGTGCCCGCGTTACGTATGGCATATTCCCCTCCAATAAAAAGCATCGGGAAAACCCGATGTTATGCTAAAATCCAAGTTAAGAGCGTCCTTGCCCTTGCCTGGGAGGGCTACAAGAAAGTATCCCTCCCTAGCAAGGGTCTTGACACTACATCCTATTACTATTCTTTCCGGTCAAGGCATCCACATTCGGTTTATTGCCCAACATTAGACCTTTTTTCGCTTCCGGTCCAAATAGACGGCCACGGTGATAACAAGAATAACCACAACGCCGATCCCAATGAGAATGGCTGAACCATCTTGCTTAAGAGGCTCAAGACTAGACAAACCTGTTTCAGTCGCGATTAGAGCGGATGGCGTTGGCGAGACTGTAGCAATGGGTTTCGGTTCCGAGCTTGGCGTTGGGTTGGCACTGGGTTCAGGTGACGGCCTGGGGCTTACGGTCGGGCCGGGATTCGGTATCGCACTCGCTTTGGGACTCAGCGTTGGGCGGAGACTTGGTTTTGGTGTTGGGCTGGGGCTGGGAATAGGAGTAGCTTTCGGCCGAGGGCTATGCGTTCGTGACGGCTTTTGGCTGGGTTTGGGCGATGGGCTTGCATCAGGCATAGGTGCAGGGTCGGGCGTAGGTTCGGGTTCCGGTGTCGGCTCAGGATCAGGCGTCGGATTCGGGTCAACATCTGGGTCATCATAGATGACAAGGCAGGTACGCGTTCGTGCGGATGCCGTTACATCCCCTATGGTGTTGGTAAAGACGCAATAATACGCGCCCGCATCGTCAGGAACGACTGGTTCAATGAACAGCGAACTGCTTGTGGCATTCGGTAAGGCGGCATCGTCTTTGTACCATTGACAGGTAAGCGTGCCGTTGGCACTGGATGCGCTTGCAGCGAGCGACAAACTGCTGCCCGAAGCGACCGTAACGCTGTCCTCCAAATCCTGCTCAATCACGGGTGTGGCGGGCCCTTCCTGAATGCTGACGGCGCAGACCGCGCTGTCCACCGTCCATTGCATTTTCCCGTAGGATTGACGATCCGGCAAAAATAAAGGCCCGCATGGGCCGTTGTGGCAGAGGATATGTGCAATGTCGGCTCGGCCTCTCCGGGGATCAAAACATCATCCTTATACCAGGCAAAGGAAAGCTCGCCGCCAGGGCTGGTCGTCGTTACTGAAAGCGTCAGGTCCTGTGTTTCAATGAGCGTTAGTTCCGGAGACAGATCGTCAACGATCTCGGGTACATTCCCCTAAACGCTTACCGTGCAGATATTACTGTCGGCTGACCGCTGATGCGTTTCATACGTAGCTGTAGCGCGACAGAAATATTCGCCGGCGTCCTCCGTTACAGCGGAAGGGGTGCACAGCTCCGGCGAGGCTTCGCCGGCCAACGGCATATTATCCTTGTACCACTGATAAGAGATATCCCCGTCAGGGCTGGAAGCGGATACCGACAATGTCAGTGCATGTGCCTCAATGAAGGTTTGGTCATCCGGAAGGTCGTCTTCAAATACTGGGGTAATCTCCTGTACATCCACATCGCAGGAAACGCTGTCTATGGATTTCCGGGATAGTCCATAAGTACTGGTGATCCTGCAAAAATAGGTCCCAGCATCCTCCAACCCGACTTCCGGGATGAGCAATGCTGCATCTGTCTCTCCCGAAATCAACGCACCATCCTTGAACCATTTATAGGACAAAACCCCGGTTTCACAACTCGCCGTGACGGACAGGGACAGCCCATGCCATTCGATTACCATTTTCTCGTCCGGCAGATTTTCCAGTATGACCGGCACATCCGCCTGCTTCTGAACGAGTACGCTGCACACGCGGCTTGTGGCGTTGGCTGTCTTGCCCTGTATCTCTGTCGTGACGGTGCAGGAATAGCTGCCAGCGTCCGCGAGCGCGATACTCGGTATCGCCAGTTCATCCATATCCTGCCCCGGAATGGACACGCCGTCCTTATACCACTGGTAGGATAGCGTACCTGCTTCCGCGCTTGCCTCTACGGACAATTCCAGCGTATCTCCTTCCACCAGCATCCAGATCCCGCTCTATCACGGGCGCAGGTAATTTGCGTGCGGCGACGGCCACAACAGAGGTTGAGGTAAACCAGTTGTCGCCGTCATCCAGTGAAGCCCGCACGCTGTAAACCGTTGTATCCGCATATTCCTGACTCGCGGGCAATTCCACGCTGGCGGCTTGCGTTCTGTCATCACCGACCGTGCGCCCCTCAATTGTATCCTCGCCGGCATATGCCTCTACAAGCAGCTTGTCTGGCAGGTTAAATCCTGCGACAGTTAGCCTCCAACTTCGTGCCAAGTTGACACGAAGTTAAATCCGTCCTTGCGCCCTGTCGTTTTATAGCATCCAGCTTCATCTTATAAGCAAACGCCTTTTCGCTTGGAGTAACATTTTCTCGCTATAAATTGCTGTCTACCATGATTATGGTAGCTTCCTCGTTATCCAGTTCCCGCACGATGCAGGGCATCGTATCCCGTCCCGGAAGTTCGCATGCGCGTTTTCGCCGGTGCCCGGCGATCATTTCATATCGGTCGTCCTCTTTGGGCCGGGTGAGTGCCGGAACAAGCACACCGAATTGTTTAATCTTGCCGCCATTTCCAGCATTGATTCATCCGCACGCACCTTAAAGGGATGGTCGGGAAAGTCGTCGATCTGCGATAAGGGGATTTCCATCACCCTCTCCCACCGCTCGTCGGCGCGGGCCTCATCCGTCTTAAAAAGATCATCGACCGAGGTCAGCCTGATGCTGTCTCTTACGTTCTCTTTCGCCAATGCCCTGCACCTCCTTCGTAAAAGCTTCGTATGCTCTTGCTGCGCTGCCCTGGGGATCATGGGTATAAATGCTCTTTCCCTTGGCGCTGGTCTCCGCCGCACGGATAGAAAGAGGGATTTCGGTGTTGAACACCCTCAGTTTGTCTCCATAGTCCCGGCGCAGGATGAAGGAAATATCCTTTGAGAAGTTTGTGCGATTATCCACCATTGTCAGAAGCACACCGTCGATGGTTAGCTTTGGGTTGATTTGCCGCCGCACACGAGCGATGGTCTGCAGCAGTTGCGTCATGCCCTTGGCGGGGAGATAGTGAGATTGGACGGGATAATCACGCTGTCCGCCGCAGCCAAGGCGTTAATGGTCATCATACCCAGGGAAGGCATGCAGTCGATCAGCACATAGTCGTATCGGTCCTTGACGGCGTTGATATAGCCGCGCAGCACCGTTTCCCGGCTCATGGTGTTGACCAGCGAAACCTCAAGCGCCGAGAGTTCGATGTTACCCGGCATAAGGTCAATGCCTTCCCCGTGATGCAGGATACCTTCCTCTGGCACGAGCGGTTCTTCCAGCAGGGATTTACTTAGAATGTTTGCCAGCGATACAGGCAAATTGTCGGGCTCATGAAAGCCCAGCGAGTCGGTCAGGTTGCCTTGTGCGTCCGCGTCTACCAGCAGCACTTTGTTGCCCAGCATGGCGAGGCCGATGCCAAGGTTGACGGTCGTGGTGGTTTTCCCTACGCCCCCCTTCTGATTGGCGAGGGCAATGATCTTGGTCATATGATTTTCACCTCCTGAAATATAAAAACGCCATTTATCTGTAATACAGATAAATGGCATCTTCGGTAATAATAGCGAGTTGATAATGTCTAGATTGCTTTCATGCACTGAATACTGAAAGGGCCATTCTGATTTTACCTCTCCCCAAATGCAGTTGAATTGAATTAGTTTATATAAAAACGCTCCCTGGATAGGAGCGTTGGATATTCTTTGGATAATATGAAATTACTTATTTAAGGAAATTTGCACGTATCTGGTTGACTAAGCTCTGCAAGGTAAAGATGCAAAAGGAATCGTTTCCTACCTACGATTAGGCCAACGCTGGCAACTCAATTTTGTCCCTCGGTTTCCCCCTACCTGCCCGCACGGTACTTCAAAAACTGATAGCGGATAAAGCACCCCACGCAGAAGCCCAGCAGTGCCACCAACGCCGCGGTAAATACAAAGGCGGAAAAGATATACCCTATCACGGGAAGGCCGGCCAGGAACCCAAAGAAGGAAAGCCCCAGCATTGAGGAAGCGAGTATCTGATTAAACCGCTGATCGGCAGCGTCCTCCTGGGGATAGGTATTGAGCGGATGCTTCAGAAACCGGCGGGCAATCCAAAAAACCGGATTGAACCCCAATATCAGCCCCGATAAGCCCGCAAGGAACGGAACAAGCAGGATAAAGAAAAACCCTTCTGTCCATATGCTCAGTATTGAACTGATCAGCACGCAAAGAACAATAATAGACTGATTTGCCCGAACAAGTGGCCTGGGGATTGAAACGCCCTGCCTTGCCATCATGCATCTTCCTTTCTTTTTATGAACATCATCTTTTTCCCGGCCTGGCGAAGCGTACGGATTATAAGGATGCAGCCCGGACGCTCGTCTCCGCCAATGCCTATAATACCGATATGGTTATGCTATATTATTATGGCGAGCATTCCAAGAAATTTTCTGCAATCTTCATGTTTCCAAATACATTGGCTTCATTTCAATACGTTTTCCGGAGGGAGCAAAAAGAACACCGTAGCGCCCTTGCCCACCTCGCCGGAGATTCGAATCTGTCCGCCGCTTTTTTGTATGATCTTCTTCACAATGGCAAGCCCCACGCCGCTGCCTTCGAATTCGTCCGCGGAATGCATGCGCTCAAACAACCCGAACAGCTTTTGTGAGGTCTGCATGTCAAATCCCACCCCGTTATCCCGGATATAAAAAATATCACGGCCGTCCTCGCTCAGATAGCCTGCGGATATAGTGGCGGGCTCCCTGTCTTTAGAAAACTTTAGGGCGTTGGAAAGCAGATTTGTCACAGCCTGCTTAAACAGCATGCTGTCCCCTATAATACAGGGAATATGCGTATCAAACATGAGTTTGACCTTATGGTTTTCCGTATAGCCCGGGCTGATTTCTTCGAACACCAGAAAAATCAGCTGCCGCAGATCGATGATCTCCTTTTTGTCTCCCTCCTGCGTAACTTTTGCATAGTTCATCAGCTCATTCACGAGCCGTATCGTATCCTTGCAGATATCCCGGATGTTTTTGATCATATCCGTGCCTTCGGCGTCCAGGGAGTTTTCATAATCCTCAAGGAATATGCGCGCATACCCATCAATGGCGCGGATTGGGGTTTTGATTTCATGCGAAATCGCAAACTGAAACGCCTCAAGCTCCTGTACAGTGTCTTGCTCCGCCTGGATTTTATCGTCCTGCTTCCTGGCGATCGGCACCGGGCGAATACGTTTTCGAACTGCATGGCGCGGCGCGCGGCCCTTGCGGTTCTTATAGATCAGAAGCCCTGCTCCAATGGCAAGGTATATCAGAAGCTGCCCGACGATCAACCTCCAGAGCAAATCAAAATAGGAAGTGTTCCAGCTTGTGATGAAAAGCACCGATAATAAAACGGATACCGCTGCAAGCAGCAGGCCGGTATACGCTAAGATACGCCCCCTCTTTTTCGAATCATCCGAAGCTCCGCTTGGCTGCTTCTTCCCAAACATGGCAGGGCTCCTCCGTCACGACGCTGCTCTTGATACGGAAGCTTTTGACGACCGGCTGTTGCTTATTGGCAAGCGACAAAATGATATAGCTAAGACTGGGATCAAAGGCAAGCCGTATATCTTCCGCAGAGGGAAGCGAGGGCGTGGAGGGATGGCTATGGAAATTTCCGAGTATCTCCCATCCGTTGTTGCGGGCATCCCGGAGCGCCGCAAACTGCTCACGGGGATCCATGGAAAAATGCTCGGGACTCTGATCCGTATTCGTCAGCAGGTAGATCCTGCAGACTGTTTTTTTCGCGCCCTCTTCCACGCCCGCCAAAAGTCCGCAGGCTTC
>JAFABA010000086.1 GCA_023426265.1 Bacillota bacterium | reverse complement strand
CCATGAGGTGGTCATCCACCACATTTGCAAAGTTATAGGTCGGCATGCCATCCGCTTTTATGAGTACATTATCGTCCAGCGTGCTGTTTTCCACCGTGATGCTGCCAAACAGCAGATCGTGGAACGTGGTTGTCCCTTCTTCGGGCACGTTCTGGCGGATAACGCAGGGAACGCCTGCGTCCAGCTTCGCCTGGATTTCATCCTTGCTTAAATGCTGGCAGTGCTTGTCGTACTTGAACGTCTCCCCGCGCGCGGAAGCCTCCGTCCGGCGCTCCTCCAGCTCTTCCTTGGTGCAGAAGCAGCGGTAGGCATGTCCGCTTTCAATGAGCTGTTCGGCATAGGGCAAATAGAGTGTCTTGCGCTCGCTCTGCACATACGGGCCGTAATCGCCGCCCTTGTCCGGGCCTTCGTCCCAATCCATGCCCACGGATTGGAGCGTTTCATATATCACTTCCACCGCGCCTTCCACATAGCGTTCCTGATCGGTATCCTCAATGCGCAGCAGGAATGCGCCCTTGTTTTTGCGGGCGAACAGGTAAGCGTACAGCGCCGAGCGCAGGTTGCCGATATGCATGTACCCCGTGGGGCTTGGGGCGAAGCGGGTGCGTACTGTCATATATCATGACTCCTTTTGATGATAGAAGAACGATGGGGGGACGATCTTCTTTTCTTTCTACGAAAGAAAAGAAGCAAAAGAAAGCGCACATAAAGATGGGAACTCCAAAGGGATGTATCCCTTTGGTGAGGTTTGGGGCAAAGCCCCAACGTTACCCTTTCCAGCTATCCCGTAGTTCCACCACGCGGTTGAACACAGGCTTTTCCGGCGTATGGTGAAGATCCGCGCAGAAGTAGCCCACGCGCATGAACTGGGATTTATCACCCGGCTTTTCATTGGCGAGCGCGGGCTCCACGTAGGCGCGGACGGCGGTGAGGCTGTTGGGGTTCAGCTTTTCAATAAAATCGTCCTTATCCACCACATCGTCGGTGATTAAAGCCTCGTAAAGGCGGACTTCGGCGGGAACGGCATCACTTACGTTCACCCAGTGCAGTGTGCCTTTCACCTTGCGGGTACCTTCGCCGGATTTGCTCTCCGGGTCATAGCTGCATTTCACCAGCGTGATGTTGCCTTCGCTATCCGTTTCATAGCCCGTGCACTTTACGATATAGGCGGATTTCAGGCGCACTTCGCCGTCCGGCTGGAGCCGGAAATACTTCTTGGGCGGATCCACCATGAAATCCTCCCGCTCAATATACAGCTCGCGCCCGAACAGCGCCTTGCGCGTGCCCATTTCTGGGACGTTGGGGTGGTTTTCGATTTCGATTTCTTCTGTTTTCCCTTCCGGCCAGTTTTCAATCACCAGCTTCACGGGGTCCAGTACCGCCATCATACGCGGGGCAACAGCGTTGAGATGTTCGCGCACGCAATGCTCCAGCATGGCGGTCTCCACCACGGAATCCGCCTTGGCGACGCCCACGCGGTTTAAGAAATCCCGTATCGCCTCGGGCGTGTAGCCGCGGCGGCGCAGGCCGCAGAGTGTGGGCATACGCGGATCATCCCAGCCGGAAACGAGCCCTTCCTCCACCAGCTTTCTTAAGTACCGCTTGGACATGATGGTGTTGGTGAGGTTCAACCGCGCAAATTCGATCTGCCTGGGCTTCGGGTCGAACTCGCATTGCTCCACCACCCAGTCGTAAAGCGGGCGGTGGATTTCATATTCCAAAGAGCAGAGCGAATGCGTCACGCCCTCTATGGCGTCCTGTATGGGGTGCGCGAAATCGTACATGGGGTAGATGCACCACCGGTCTCCCGTGTGGTGGTGCGCCATGTGGATGATGCGGTACATGGCGGGATCGCGCATGATGACGTTGGGGGAGGACATGTCGATTTTGGCGCGCAGCGTGCGGGTGCCGTCCGGAAATTCGCCGTTCTTCATGCGCTCGAATAAGTCGAGGTTTTCTTCTACGCTGCGGTCCCGGTAAGGAGAATTTTTGCCGGGCTCGGTCAAAGTGCCTCGGTATTCGCGCATTTCGTCCTTAGAGAGGTCGCACACATAGGCGACGCCCTTTTTGATGAGCTTGACCGCAAGCTCATAGCAGGTATCAAAATAATCCGAGCCGTAGAACACGTTGGCCCACTGGAAGCCCAGCCAGCGAATATCCTCCTGTATGGCGTCCACATATTCCTCATCTTCTTTGGTGGGGTTGGTGTCGTCATACCTTAGGTTACACTTGCCGCCGTACTGCTCCGCCATGGAAAAGTCGATATACAAAGCCTTGGCATGGCCAATATGCAGATAACCGTTGGGTTCGGGCGGGAATCGGGTCTGAATGTGCGTCACCCGCTGCTGCTGCAGATCCTGCTCGATGGCTTCCTCAATAAAGTTCTTGGATCGCAGCTCTTCCATATGTACACGCTCCTTTACGCTTAAGCTTTTAAAATGCAAGTATTGCGGGTTCCCCGGGTTTTCATTCCAATATTATCATCTACGCCGGAAAGGTTGTCAATGCTTCTAGCCCATACTACGCCGCTTTGCCGGAATTCGGTACGTTTTGCGGGAGATCATTCATACAGTAGTAATAAAGAAAAAAAGACTGCAATTTTTTTAACAAGTGCGGCCGCCAGGCGTTAGAAAGGCATGGGGTGTGGTATCTTACTGTTAAGGCGATCACAAGCTTTTGCGGCGATAACAGCCGCAAAACAAGACAGAATAGGATGATAACCACTTGAAGGAGCGACAGTCTATGACGAAGATCGTAATCATCGGCGCAAACCACGCGGGGACCGCCGCCGCCAACACCATACTGGACAATTACCCGGACGCGCAGCTTACGCTGTTTGACCGCAACTCCAATATCAGTTACCTTGGATGCGGCACCGCGCTTTGGGTGGGGCGGCAGATCGACGACCCGGAAAGCCTGTTCTATTGCTCCGCGGAAAAGTTCCGTGCACGCAACGCCAAGGTCCACATGGAGACCGAGGTCACGCAGATCGATTTTGAGCAAAAAGTTGTCCACGCCGTAGATAAAGAGGGCAGGGAGATTGCAGAACCGTATGACAAACTGATACTCGCCACAGGTTCGCTGCCCATACTTCCGCGCATCGAGGGGCTTAACTTGCCCAACGTACAGTCCGTTAAGCTGTACCAGGACGGCATGCGCATTGACCGCGCGCTCGAATCCGAGCATATCGGCACCGTGGCCGTGGTCGGCGCGGGCTATATCGGCGTGGAGATTGCGGAAGCCATACAGCGCCGCGGCAGGCACGCAATGCTATTCGACGTGGCGGAAGGCTCTTTAACCAGCTACTATGACGACTGGTTCTCTCACGATATGGACCGGGTGCTTGAACAAAACGGCGTGGAGCTGCACTTTAACGAAACCGTCACCGCCATAAAGGGCGTGGAGGCCGTATCCGCAATTACCACAGATAAAGGCGAATACGCGGTGGATATGGTGGTGCTCTGCATCGGCTTTGTGCCCAACAGCATTTTGGGGCGGGAGAAACTGGCCACCATACCCAACGGCGCATACCTGGTGGACCGCGGGCAGCGCACCAGCATGCAGGACGTCTACGCCATAGGCGACTGCGCGACCGTATATAACAACGCCCTCCAGGGCTGCAACTATGTGGCGCTTGCCACCAACGCCGTACGCAGCGGCATCATCGCTGCCCATAACGCCTGCGGTACGCATATGGAATCCTCCGGCGTGCAGGGCTCCAACGGCATCCACATATTCGGCTACAACATGGTATCCACCGGTTTCAGCCTGGCCGCCGCCAAAAAAGCGGGCTTTGACGCGACTTATACGCAGTATGAGGATTTACAGAAGCCCCCGTTCGTCAAAGCGGAAAACGCGCCCGTGAAGCTGCGGATCGTATACGATAAAAATACGCGCCGGGTGCTTGGCGCGCAGATGGCTTCCACCTATGATATTTCCATGGGCATCCATATGTTCTCGTTAGCTATCGAAGAGGGCGTGACCATCGATAAGCTGAAGCTCCTCGATATCTTCTTCCTGCCGCATTTCAACCAGCCGTTTAACTACATCACGCTGGCGGCGCTGGCGGCGAAGTGAACCCTCCAACCACAGCGCAGCTATCATAGCAGGGCGCTCCGCCGCCCTGCAAAGCTAAGATATTTAGAAGCAACCATATAAATAAGTCCCATCTGGCGACATGTGCATCAGATGGGACACCTTGCGTGCCGGGCTGCTACGTCAACCCGGCACGGAAAACCTCCCGAAAGTGGCAAAGCCACTTTCGGGACTATATTAATCCCAATCAATCGCCCCGATGCTTTCCAGATAATCCTCGTTATAATCGAGATAATCCTCGGTAAAGCGCATCAGGTACATCTTGTGCTCCGGGAAGGCTTCCGCCATATTTTTAAATAAATATTCCTGCGCGGCTTCGTCGTCGTACGCAGCACCATCCTCCACGCCTGTTGCATGCATAAATTCTTCGTCGAGCGTTATAATTTTATCTAGCATTTCCTCCAGCCTGCCGCTGGGCAAAAAGGCATATTCCCCCGCCCTTGTCAGTTTTTCCAGTATGAACGCACGCGCCTCTTCCATGGCGTATTCCTCCTTGCGCAATATGCTTTTATGCAGGTTTTCTTTTGCTTTCCATTTGCATTCCTATTCCTAGTATACCAAATTGCATGAAAAAGAGCATCTGTTTGCAACATAAGCATAACCTGCATTCGCGTGTAAAATTTACGAAAAGCCATAAGTAACGGTTTGAATTGTTCTTGTTTTTGGCAAGGGCGCCTAAAGAAATGCTATTGAAATCCGATATAGGGGGAGTATAATGGCAACAATCAATCTTTTTGGGCGAGGAGGGCATTATGGTTGGTTTTGTGATCGGCATCGTCTGCGGCGCCGCCGAATTATACCTTCTGAGCCGCCTGACTCTTGCGGTGCAAAACAGCAAAACGGCGCTTATTTTGCCGCTGCTGCTTGTAAAGCTGCTCCTGCTCGCCGTTGCCTTCGTACCCGTCATCCTCTATTTTCGAAGCGACCTGCTTTGGTGCGGCGTTGGAATTTCCGCTTCGCTTGTCATTGGCGCGGTTATTATTAACTTTGTGAACCAACGGTCCGGGAAAGGAGATAAGAAATCCTGATGCAAACACCCACGCTGTTCCAAATCGTAGCGATGGCGGTATGCCTCATAGGAGGTATCGCCGCGTTTTACGCAAGGGGCAAGATCGTATTGCCCGATCCGGAGGATGAATCGTTCAATGCCGTCAAAAAAAAGCGCCGCAACTTCATGTTGCTGGGCTCTCTGGCGCTCTGGCTGCTTTCTGGCATATTCTTCGGCCTGTTCCACAGGGAGACGGAGGCGCTCCATATCAGCATCATGGCCGAGCAGGTGCATCTGTTTGGCAATATTTCAGCGAGCACCTCGGTTATCTTGAGCTGGATCGTCATCGCGGTTGCCCTGGTGCTTGCCCTGCTCGCGCGGATATTCGTCATCCCCAAGTTTAAGGAAGCGCCCGGCGGCCTGCAGGCCCTGCTGGAAACCGCCGTGAGCGGCATTGACGATTTCGTAAAGGAAAAATTCGGCCACAAGAACCATATCCTTGGGGAGTATATGTTTGCTCTGGCTACGCTCTATTTGGGCGCCGCCATTATCGAACTGTTTGGCCAGCGTCCGCCTACGACGGACCTGATCACAACGTTCACTTACGCCATCGTTACCTTTATTATGATCAATTATTACGGCATCAAGAAAAAGGGCGTGGGCGGGCGGCTTAAGAGCTTTGCCTCCCCCAACGCGGTGATTGCACCCTTCAAGCTCCTTTCGGACATCGCCATCCCCATATCGCTCGCCTGCCGTCTTTTTGGCAACATGCTGGGCGGCATGATCGTGATGCATCTTGTCTATATGTCCCTGGGTGCGTTCGGCGCGGGGGTGCCTGCGGTTCTGGGCCTTTATTTCAACGCCTTCCACCCGCTTATCCAGATATTTATATTCATCAATTTGTCGCTGACATTTATCGGCGAAGCTGTAGAATAATCAATTACAATCACTTAGGAGGAATACAAACATGTCTGAAGTTGGATTGATCGCCATCGGCGCAGGTTTGGCCGTATTGACGGGCGCAGGCGCGGGCCTTGGCATGGGCATTGCAACAGGCAAAGCGGTGGAAGCCGTGGCGCGGCAGCCCGAGGCCAACGGCAAAATCAACGCGCTGTTGATACTCGGTCTTGCATTGACGGAATCGACCGCTATCTACGGCTTCGTTACAGCGCTGATCATGATCTTCACGCTTGTGAAGTAAGCTAGGGGGTTTGTATGCTGGAAATAAATCCGCTTGATTTTGCACTGCATCTGTTAAACATCGTCGTGCTGTTCATCGTACTGCGCTCATTGCTGATAAAGCCCGTGCGCAAGTTCATGTCCGAACGCGAGGCAAAGTTTGCGCGCGAGCGGGAAGCCATAGACAAGGCCCGCGCTGAAGCCGATTCGCTCAAGACCCAGTATGAAGGGTCCTTAAGCGAGGCGAAAAAGACCGCCGACGAGCTGGTGCAGGAGCGCATAAAGCGCGCCGAATGCGAAGCGCAGGAGATTACCGAAAACGCGCGGCAGGAAGCGCACCAGGCGCTAAGTAAGGCGCATGCCCAGGCCGTCGCCGAGCGCGACGAGCTGATGCTGCAGCTGCAGGAGCAGACCGCGGTGCTTGCCGTAGATCTCGCCGGGCATATTTTGGAGCGCGAGGTACGCGCAGAAGACAACGAGCGCCTGATCAACGAATTCTTCAAGAAGGTGGGCTAGCATGATGCACAAGGGCGAATTGTACATTGCCGGTCCGTGTGATGATAAACTCATCGGCAATATAGAGGCGCAGTTCTCCCGCATATTGGGCGGCGAGGTCACGTTTGACGTGCAGCGCGATGAACGCCTGATCGGGGGCTTTCTTGCGATGGTGGACGGCAAGGTGTACGATTCGAGCATTTTGTCCCGCGTAAAGGATGTAGAGCGCCATCTGTTTGAAAGTGAGTAAGCTATGAATATGACCGCAAAAGACATCGGCACGGCTTTACGGGAGCGGCTGTCACGCTACCAGAGCAAGCCGATTGTATACGAATACGGTACGGTGATTTCCGCGGGCGACGGCGTGGTGAAAATCGAAGGGCTTTCCCACAGCCGTTACGGGGAACTCATCGCATTTGGCAACGATGTGTTCGGCATGGCCATGAACCTGGAGCTTAATGGTGTAGGCGCGGTTCTGTTAAACGGCGTCGAAGACGTGCATGCGGGCGAGCGGGTGCGCTCCACCGGACGTGTTGTGGAAGTGCCCGTAGGGGACGAGCTTCTAGGCCGCGTCATCGACCCGCTGGGTCTGCCGCTTGACGCAAAGCCGCTCCAGGGCAGCAAATTCCGGCCCATCGAATCCCCCGCGCCGCGCATTATCGACCGCCAGGGCGTCAACGAGCCGCTGCAGACGGGCTTACTGTGCGTGGACAGCATCATCCCCATAGGCAAGGGCCAGCGCGAACTTATTATCGGCGACCGCCAGACAGGGAAATCCACCATTGCCATCGATACCATTTTAAATCAGAGCGATAAAAACGTGCTGTGCGTGTATGTGGCTATCGGCCAGAAGGTCTCCACAATCGCGCAGATCCACGAAACGCTGGAAAAAGCGGGCGCGATGAAGTATACCGTCATCGTCGCCGCCACCGCGAGCGACTGC
This sequence comes from Bacillota bacterium, assembly GCA_023426265.1. Taxonomy (GTDB): domain Bacteria; phylum Bacillota; class Clostridia; order Christensenellales; family CAG-138; genus JAEYLA01. The sequence continues at coordinate 5,128 of JAFABA010000086.1, read as the reverse complement.
GCGGCCATGCAGTATATCGCGCCCTACGCGGGCTGCGCCATTGCGGAGCAGTTCATGTACGACGGCAAAGACGCACTTATTATTTACGATGATCTAAGTAAGCACGCGGTCGCGTACCGCGCCATGTCCCTGCTGTTACGCCGTCCACCGGGACGTGAAGCCTACCCCGGCGACGTGTTCTACCTGCACAGCAGGTTGCTCGAGCGCGCGGGGCATTTAAAGGATGAGCTTGGCGGAGGTTCCTTAACGGCGCTGCCCATTGTAGAAACGATGGCGAGCGACATTTCCGCTTACATCCCCACCAACGTCATCTCCATTACGGACGGGCAGATTTACCTGGAAACGGAGCTGTTCCACGCGGGCGTGCGCCCTGCCGTAAACGTCGGCCTTTCGGTTTCGCGCGTGGGACGCGCGGCGCAGAGAAAGGCCATGCGCAAGGTATCCGGCAAATTGAGGCTGACGCTTGCGCAGTACCGCGAATTGCAGATATTCGCGCAGTTCGGCTCGGATATCGACCCGACGACAAAGCGGATACTCGACGACGGCGACCGGCTCTCGGAAACATTGAAGCAAAAGCAGCATGAGCCGCTTTCGCTTTCCGAGCAGGTACTGCTGCTGCTATCCGCCACAAGCGACGTCATCAAAAAAATCCCCGTCAGCGAGGTGCGCAAATTCAACGCGGGGCTGGTTGCCTACGCCCACCGGGAATTTGACAACGCCATGTGCGAGGTGGAGACGGGCTTTGATCTCACGGATGAAACGCGCGCGACGCTATTGGAGTGCATCCAGGAATATGCGCAGAGCATAAAGGCGGTGTAGCATGCCCAGCATGAGCGACATCCGCTTCCACATCAAAAGTGTGAAGCAAACGCGGCAGATTACCAACGCCATGCATCTTGTTTCCGCCGCGCGTATGCGCCGGGCGCTACGCGGCATTGAGCAGAACAAGCTGTACTTTTACCGTGCCGTGGACGTCATGCAGGATATCCTCGCCCATACCGGGGACGCGACCCACCCGTACATCAAAATGAGGGAAGACGCCAAAAAGGCCGCCTATATCGTAGTGGCGGGCGAAAAGGGCCTTTCCGGTTCCTACAACCACGATGTGCTGACGTTAGCTGACAAAAGCATGGCAAACCGCACTGTGGTGCAGGTGTTTACCGTGGGCAACGTGGCCACGCAGCACTTCATGCGGAAAAATATCACGGTAAACGAAAGCTTCTCCCATATCGCGGAGGATCCTTCCGTCAATACCGCGCGAAAGATCGTCACCATATTGATGGAAATGTACGACAAAGGGGAGATCGACGAGGTCCGTATCGTGTTCACGCGCTTTGTCAATTCCCTGGTGCATGAGCCCACCGACCGGAAGCTTTTGCCGCTTGAGCTTTCCGATTTTATTCCAGAGCGTGCCGTGCCTGAGGACAGGACCCAAATGCTCTACGACCCATCGCCTTTGGAGGTATTTGAGGCGCTTGTGCCACAGTTTATGATCGGCTTTGTATACGGCGCTATGGTACACGCCTACGCAAGCGAAAACTATGCGCGCATGGCCGCCATGGAAAACGCCACCCGCAGCGCGGATGAAATGATAGAAAAGCTCACCCAGCAATACCATTCCGTTCGCCAGCTTTCCATCACCAACGAGCTTGCGGAGATCGTAAGCGCGGCGAACGCATTTGACCCGGAGGACAGGTAAATGACTGAAAAGAATTTTCGGGGTTCCATTATAAAGATTGCCGGGCCTGTGCTTGACATCCGGTTTGAAAGCGGCTTTGAGCCCGTGCTCAACACGCTTTTAAAAACCGTGACCGAGCCGCCCATCCATATGGAGGTCGCCCAGCACGCAGGCCCCGGCGTGGTACGCGCCATCGCGCTCGAGGCCACGGAGGGCCTTTGCTGCGGCACGGAGGTATTTAACACCGGCGGCGGCATCACCGTACCGGTGGGGGAAAACGTATTGGGCCGCGTCATCGACTCGCTGGGAAGGCCTATTGACGGCAAAGGCGAAATCGATGCGCCGCGCCGCGCCATCCACCAGCCGCCACCGTCATTTGTGATGCAGCGCCCCTCCACCACGCTCTTTGAAACCGGCATCAAGGTCATTGACCTGTTGGCCCCCTACCCGGTGGGCGGCAAGATCGGCCTGTTTGGCGGCGCGGGCGTGGGCAAGACGGTGCTCATCATGGAGCTGATGCACAACATCGCCAAGAACCGCGGCGGCTACTCCGTATTTACCGGCGTGGGCGAACGCAGCCGCGAGGGTACCGAACTGATCGCGGACATGCACGAATCCGGCGTTATCAAGCGCACGTCGCTCGCGTTCGGGCAAATGAACGAGCCCCCGGGATCGCGTATGCGCGTGGCGCTCTCAGGCCTGACCATGGCGGAGTACCTGCGCGATGAAATGCACCAGGACGTGCTTCTGTTTATCGACAACATATTCCGTTACGTCCAGGCGGGCAACGAGGTTTCGGCGCTGTTAGGCCGCATGCCCTCCGCTGTCGGTTACCAGCCCACGCTCGCGACCGAGCTTGGCGATTTGCAGGAACGCATCGCCAGCACCCCGCGCGGGTCCATCACCTCCGTACAGGCCATATATGTCCCTGCGGACGATCTGACCGACCCCGCGCCCGCAACGATATTCTCGCATTTGGACGCGACGACAGTGCTTTCCCGCTCCATTGCGGAAATCGGCATTTACCCGGCGGTGGATCCTCTTGCGTCCACCTCGCGTATCCTTGAGCCCGCCATCGTGGGCGAGCGGCATTATTCCGTTGCGCGCCGCGTACAGGAAAGCCTGCAGCGCTACCATGAACTGCAGGACATCATCGCCATACTGGGCATGGATGAGCTTTCGGATGAGGATAAGCTGACGGTTTACCGCGCAAGAAAGCTGCAGAATTTCCTTTCCCAGCCGCTGCACGTGGCCGAAGTCTTTAACGGCGAACCGGGGCGCTTTGTGACTCTCGAGCAAACCGTCGCCGACTTTGGCGACATTGTGGAGGGCAAGGTGGACGACATCCCCGAATCCGCGTTCTTAATGACCGGGACACTGGATGATGTCCGTGAAAAGTACAGGGAGATGCAAAAACATGCCTAAGCCCTTCCGCCTGATGGTACTGACGCCCGAGCGCGAGTTCTATAACGGCGAAGCGTACTCCGTAACGGTGAACACCATCGCGGGGCATATCGGCGTGCTTGCCGACCATATTCCCATGGTCACCGTGCTCACCGTAGGCGAATTAACCATCCGCGTAGGCGAAGAAGTAAAAACCGCGTTCCATTCCGAAGGCTTTATGGAAGTTCGGACGGACGGTGTTATCATACTCTGCCAGGCCTGCGAATGGCCGGAGGAAATCGACGCCGAGCGCGCGCACAAGGCGGAAGAACGCGCCCGCGCGCGGCTGAGCCATGTGGAAAGCGAGCTTGCTTCCTCCCACTCCAAGGTCGCGCTGTTGCGCGCCATTACACGGCAAAAGGTGAAGGGTTTGTCCAACAAGAATATGTAGCATCAGCTACAGCGAAAGGGGAGGCGATGCCTCCCCTTTTTGTATCTGTTTTTTCACTTTCCCCTTGACAGCGTCGGCGTCAACTCATATAATTAGACCGTTGGTCTAATTGTGGATTTGGAGGCGCCGCTGTGGCAAGGACGAAGAAAGCATTTGATCAGAAGCGTAACGAGCTTCTTACAAAAATCTGGGGCATTTTTCTGTGCAACGGGTATGAAAATACCACGCTCGCCTTAATCAGGGAGGAATTGTCCGTACCCAAGGGCGTATTCTACCACTACTTTCATTCCAAGGAAGAGTGTGCGGACCTGTGCGTTGATCTGTATGCCGCGCTGTGCGCCGACCATCTGCGCGCCCAGGACCTTTCCGGCCTGAGTGCCGAAAAAAAGCTGATGCGCCGGGTTCTTTCCGGCATCCAATTTTTCAACGAAAATAAAGTGCAGCAGGCGCAGATCAACGCGCCGGCGAACGCGGTATTTCACCAAAAGCTGATGATCGCTTTGACAAAGCGGCTCGCGCCCCTTTATTCGGAGGTGATATCTGAGGGCGCTTCAGAGCGTTTGTTTGACACGGAATATCCGCTGGAGGCCGCCCAAATGCTGCTGACCCTTTCAAACTTTTATTTGGACAGCGATTTGTTTCAGTGGGAGCCGGAAGCCATGCCAGATAAAATACGCGCCTTTTCCGACGCGGCGGAACGCATTTTGGGCGCCGCAAAAGGCACGTTTGATTTTATATTCAACAATGTGAAGGGGAACGATCTATGAAAATCATGATTTTGGGGCTTGGCGTCATCGGCACAACGTATGCCTATGCGTTTCAGAAAGCCGGGTTTGAAACGGAACACCTGATCCGGGAACAGAAAAGGAATGCCTGCCCGAAAGAGATTTCGGTCAAACTTCTGGACGGCAGAAGAACGCCCAAAGGGGAGGATGTACGCGACACCTACACGGTTCATCTTGCACAGCCGGACAGCCGGTATGACCTGATTCTCGTCAGCGTATCCGGCGGCCGGTTGAAGGAAGCGGTACACACATTAAACAGCAGCCGCATCAGCGGAACCATTCTTTTATGCAACGGTGTCAGCGAGGAAAGAAGCGAGTTAAACAGCATTCTGCAGGGCAGAAAGTATCTCCTGGGGTATCCTGTGGCCGGGGGGCAGATGGATATGGAAAACACGCAAATGGACTGCGTTCTTTTTGACCATATCATGCTTGAACGCGAAGACAGAGCAGCCGTTTCCAACTATGCGGATATTGTTTCCCTGTTTGAGAAAGCGGGCATCAAGACGGAATGTCCTTACGATATGCTTGAGTGGATCTGGCTGCATATGGCAATCAATGCGGGCGTTATCACGGCCGCAGCAGCGACCGGGAGCATAGCGGACAGTGCCGCAGCGGCAAGAAAGCTGATGGGCAGCGCACCCGCCCTGAGCCGGGCAATCCTTGTGATACGTGAATGCGTTAAAATCGCGGAGGCCCGAGGGGTCGATCTTCGCAACTATAAAACCGAGCTTTTACCCTACCGGCTTCCCGCGGTGCTTTCAGGCTGCATCATGAAGCATCTGTTTAGAACCAACCGGCTGACGCGGCAAATCATGGAGCTGCATGCGAACA
>JAFABA010000069.1 GCA_023426265.1 Bacillota bacterium | reverse complement strand
GCCAGGGCTCAAAAATCTGCAACGACATGTCCGCCAACTTCACGAAGAACGACAAATGGGCCATGCAGTATGAGTTTGCGCCGCAGATGAAGGGCGCGCCCGTATTTGAAGAGGCCAACGAAATCGTAATTGAAACCGTACTGCAGACAAAGCCCGACATCTGCTTCGCCATGACGAAAGAAACAGTGGAGTATCTTGCGAAAAACGGGCTTACGGCAGTTTATCTCTCCTGGACGAAGCCCGAGGATGTGAAAATTGCCGTGAACCTGATGGGCGAGATATTCGGCGTGCAGGATATCGCCGCCGATTATATCTCGTACTTCGATAAAATCGTCGCCGAGGCCGAGACTCTTGCCGCGGGTATCGGAGAAAAGAAAAACGTTCTGTACGGCAGCGTGACGGAGTTCAAGCAGCCGCACATTATCGCCGAATGGTGGATCAAACAGGCGGGCGGCGTAAGCGTGACAGACAATGGCCGTGGCGACGAAACACTCACCTACACACTGGAGGATCTGCTCAAATGGAACCCCGAGGTGATATTCCTTTCCGCCGAGCAGATTGAGGATATCAAGAAGGACGGTAAGCTCAAGGATGTCACCGCCGTAAAAAACGGCGCGATGTACGTGGTACCCACCGTCGCCCATGTGTGGGGCAACCGCACGGTAGAGCAACCGCTGACCATACTCTGGGCCATGAACAAGCTTTACCCCGAAGTGATGACGCAGGATAAGCTCAAGGAAGAGATCAGGTATTTCTACAGCCACTTCTTCCTGTATGAAATGAACGACGAGCAGATTGCCAAGATCATCGGCTAAAGGAGCAACCGGCGCGGCGCATGCATTCCATGCGCCGCACCTCTACATTGGAATACATCTTGTCTTTAACAATGCCGGGAGGGGTTCCATCATGTACTTGGATCGGGGAAAATACATCACGCGCATGGAAGCGCTTGATACGCTTCGCGCGCTGTGGAATCCGCTTTTGTCTGCGGAAGAGGCGCATCTTCAGGAGGCTTCCGGGCGCGTGCTGGCGGAAGATATCGTCTCTATCAATACGCTACCGGTATGCCGCGCCTCCATGCTGGACGGCGTCGCCGTATCCTTTGAAACGCTCATGCAGGCGAGCGGCGGCAAATTTCCGTGGACAGGCAGTATTGATTATGCGCTGGCGGATACCGGGGATGATTTTGACGATGCATATGACACGATATTGGCGACCGAGGAAGTCGAGCGCCACGCGGGCGGTTCCATTACCGTCACGCCGGAAGAGCCGGTAAAGAAGGGACAGTATATCAAGCCCTGCGGGTCCACGGTGCGCGCCGGGCAGCCGCTAATGAAAAAAAACACCCGATTGCAGCCCGTGCATCTGGCGCTGCTGGGTACCGCGGGCGTTTGCAGGGTACCCGTCTATCAAAAGCCGGTGGTGGCGTATATCCCAACCGGTAACGAGCTTGCGCCCATCGGAACAAACCCCGCGCGGGGGCAAAACATTGAAAGCAACAGCGCCATGGTAACTGCCATGCTCGCCCAATGGGGGGCAGAGGCGCGCTGTTATCCGATATTAAAGGACAATACCGCCCAAATGGAGCAGGCCCTGTTGGATGCCTGCGCGAATGCGGACATCGTTCTTCTCAACGGCGGTTCCTCCATGGGGAGCGAAGATTATGCGAGCAGGTTGCTCCAACAGCACAGCGAGTGGTTCCAGCACGGCATACGGTGTATCCCCGGCATCCCAATAGCGCTGGCGATCATGCGGGGAAAGCCTGTCGTCAACCTGCCGGGGCCGACGCTGGCCTCTTATTACGCGATGGATTGGTGCGTAAAAGCGCTCGTTTGCCATATGCTCAGGCAGGAGGTAATAAAGCGCAGAACACTGGAAGTTGTGCTGGAGCAAAAGGTGCAAAAGCCCGCGCATCTGGAGCTTTATGTGCGCCTGCGCGTCAAAGAGGACGGCGGGCGGCGGCATATAGCTGAGGCATTAAGCCCAAAGGACGGCTTTGTGCACCTCATGACCGCCTGCAATGCATTGTTCATCGCGCCCGTCGGCAAAGAAGTATTCGAAGCCGGGGAGACGGTGTGCGCCGAGCTGATTACGGATTATGACGTATGATATACGAGACTTAGGAGTACGAGCATGAAAAAGCCTTCGATTGTAGTGCCCCCCAAAGCTTGCGGGGATTGCAGGGATTGCAGCAACCATTGCCGCAAGAGCTTACCCATACCATTGGATGAGGCGTTTGATAAGCTGTTTCAGACCGTGAGGCTGAAACCTGCGACAAACGATGTGCCGTTGGAGCTTGCGGCAGGTAAAATTACGGCGCGCAAACACTGTTCCGCCATCACTACCCCAAACTGCAATGTGGCCATGAAGGATGGCATTGCGGTCAATTGGCAGGAGATCGGCGGTGAAGAGGATGCGGAATTCCAGCCCTTTGCTACAAGCGCTTACTCGGTCGTGCCCATGGGCGCGCCGGTGCCGGATGGTTACGATACGCTGCTGCATGCGGAGCAATGCCGCAATACAAAAGGCGGCATGCTGATACTCGAACGCCCGATTCCGGGGCAGTGCATCTCTTACGCGGGCTCCGCGCTGGAAGAGGACGAGGAGATCATACCTGCAGGCGTAAGGCTTCGCCCGGAGCATCTGATGATGCTGCGCATGGGTGGAGTGGAGATGGCATCCGTCTTCAAAAAGCCACGCGTGGCTGTGATCCCCACCGGGCAGGACCTGGTGCCGGGCGGCGTTACACCGCCGTACGGCAAGAAGATCGAATCCGTCGGCATCTATGCGAAAACCGTCGCCGAGCAATATGGCGCGCATGCCGTGCTGTATGCACCAACGGGAGACGATGCGCGGGAGTTAGGACAAATATTGCAGTACGCTGCGGAATGCTACGATGTGATCGCCGTGATCGGCGGCGTGGGCAAGGGAAGAAGCGCATACAACGACTATACCGTATCCGCCGTTGAAACTGTGGGAACGGTTGTGCAGCACGGCGTGCTTGTGCATCCCGGCGGTTCTCCTTCACTGCTCGCAAAGGTTGGAGGAAAGCCGGTGCTGGGCATACCCGGCCCGCCGCACGCGGCCGTCATCATAGCCGAACTGCTGCTTGGCGGTACACTGGACCGCTACTACGGCGGGCGGTATTTCCAGCGCCCGAAGGTATGCGCCACACTGATGGCGGATTACCAGCCGCGCAGGAATACGGATTGGTATGTGCGTGTGCATGTAAGAAGGACTGGAAAAGGCCTTGCGGCATTCCCCGTGACATCCATGGGCGATACTGTTGATAATCTGGCCATGGCAAACGGCATACTGAAG
>JAFABA010000094.1 GCA_023426265.1 Bacillota bacterium | reverse complement strand
CGCGCTTGCCGCCCTGATGTATTACGTCGTGGCGTATTTTGAAAAGAAGCTGATCCGCTGGAAGCCCTGACCGTTGACATAAGGCGGGGCAAGCGTTTTTCGCGCTTTGCCCCGCCTGACGGCTAGGTCAGTGTAATACAATTCCACGTCGGCGCGTACAGGACGCGCTTTTTTGCATGCCTTTATTCAATGTTCGGATATATCAACAACCGCCAAAGAGTGATATACCCGAACTTTCATGTAGCTCTTGCCAACCCTGGCAGCTGCGATATATATTGTATACAAAACACATTTTACCAACCAGCCAATCCCTAAAATCAGAATGAGAGGGAAATCTTACATGAGCGGCGAAACCGAAATTCTTGAACTGATACGCAAAATAAAGGACAATATCGGGCAGGTCATCGTCGGCAAGGAAAAGGTCGTGGATATGGTGCTGGCGGCGCTACTCTGCGGCGGCCATGTCCTGATTGAGGACGTTCCCGGCCTGGGCAAGACAACTCTCGTTTCCGCTCTTGCAAAAACGCTGGACTGCAGCTTCCGGCGCATCCAATTCACGCCCGACGTGCTGCCCTCCGACGTGACCGGCTTTACAAGCTTCAATTTAAAGACCGGCGAGCGGGAGGTCAACTTCGGCGGCGTGATGGCGCAGATCGTGCTGGCGGATGAGATCAACCGCACCAGCCCCAAGACGCAGTCGAGCCTCCTTGAAGTGATGCAGGAAGGACAGGTCACGATAGACGGCGTCACCTACCCCGTGCCGCAGCCGTTTATCGTACTGGCCACGCAAAACCCCGTGGAGCATGTGGGCACGTATCCTCTGCCCGAGGCGCAGCTGGACCGGTTCCTGCTGAAAATTTCCGTAGGCTACCCGCAGCGGCATGAAGAGATCGATATTCTTATGCGCAACAAGGGCGCAAAACCGATCGACGCCCTAAAGCCCGTTGCCAGCGCCGAAGATATTTTGAAGCTGCACGCCCACCACAGCGGGATCGTATGCGCAAAGCCTGTGATGGAATATATCGTTTCCATCGCGGAGGCGACGCGCAAGAACGAAAAGATTTCGCTGGGCGTAAGCCCCCGCGGTTCGCTCGCTCTGATGAACGCGGCCATGGCGAACGCCATGCTCAACGGCCGCAGCTATACGCTGCCCGACGATGTGCAGGCTATGGCGGAGCCGGTGCTCTGCCACCGCCTTGTGCTGAATATGCAGCAAAACCAGAGGATGGAGACGCCGCAAGGGCTCATCCGCTCCATACTCCGCTCCATACGGGTTCCGGGCGTCTCATGAAGCGCACGCGCTGGATCTATTATTCCTTAATGGCCGCGTGCTACATTGCGGGGCTGTATTCCGGCCTGCGCGTCTATTTCATTGTTTTTTGCGCGCAGCTTTTCGCAATCATCACCGTGGTTTTAATCAATCTCTGGACGATCTATGTCATCACCTACAAACATGAGCTTCCAAAAAGGGTCTGCGTCAAGGGAGAGGAAATGGTGCTGCACATCGATATCCGAAACGAGCGGCCAATCCCGCTTTCCCTGATTGAAGTGCATGTGGATGTGGTTTCCATGCGCGAGAACATCAATCTGGTTTTCAGCCTCCCGCCGCATTCGGGCAAGGAATTTGACATTCCCATTACCGCAGCTTACCGGGGCAAATTCATGGTCGGTATGACGAAAATGAAAGTCACCGACATTTTCGGCCTGACCACGCTGCGCATCGTTATGCGGCGGCGTCTGGAAATCCTCGTTTTGCCCAAGGCTGAAACGCAGGGCGCCGTTTCAGCGGACATGATTGATACCAAGCTGTTTCGAAACGCTTATCTCAAACAATCCGAACACGGGGACAGCGTTAGTAGCGCAAGGTTGATGCACGAGGGCGATGAATTAAAGCGCATCCATTGGAAAAAATCCGCCCAGCAGGGCGCTCTGTTTGTAAAGCAGTACGAACATCCGGAACGGGAACAGGCGCTGGTTGTGATCGATACGTCCGCGCACGGATTGTCCGGGGAGGATGCGCTTATCTACGCGGATACCATCTGCGAATGTGCGGCAACCATCGCGCTCAACAACCTGCTGCGGGGCCGCGTGGTACAGCTGCTGCCCGGCAGCGCTTTGGATCGGCCGGTGGAGTATGCGAATATTGCCGATATGGAAAAGCTGCAGCGGCAGCTTGCGCTGCTGAAATTCGAACGCGACGCGCTTTTCAGCGCGCTCGCGAAAGTCTCCGGCACGGCGGGACCGATGCGCACGCTCTTTGTGCTCACAAGGGAGGCGACGCCCGGTCTGACAAGCGCGCTGGAGCGTACGCTTGCGCAATTCAATTCGGTGACGCTGATACTCGTGGGGGGCTCCAAGGCAAGCGGACGCGTATATACGCTTTATATAAAACCGGGATGCAACGCGGCGGAATGCCTCAGCAGTATCGATTGACGGGGAACGGAATATGAAAGGCATCCGAACAAAGCCGTTTGATATTGTGGCCGACGCGGTCTCCTGCATCCTGCTGGGGGCGGCTGTTTGCGCCGTAATTTTTCCATACCTGAATCTCGATGCCGGCATTTTGAATTACCTGTTGATTGTAGCGGTTGATATCGGGATAATTTTTCTGTTCTCCTACAAATGGTGGATATTCCCCGCCATACTTCTGTCCGCGGCAATCCTTACAATAAGTTACGCGCTGATATTTGACGTGGCCGCCCGGCTGTTTGCATATCTGGATGGCTTTGTACGCTGGTGCCTGTCCTGGTACCCCCAAGAATCCCCGTATGCTGATGGCGGCCTCACGCTTATCCGCCTTGTATTTGCGCTGCCTGTGGCCGGGCTATGTTACCTGTACTTTAGAAGGATATTCGTTTTTATCGTATTGCCTCCGGCCGCGCTGGGGCTGCTCATATGGCTGCATTTTGCAAAATCCGTCCTTTTAATACCCGTGCTGATCCTTCTTTTATCGGTCCTGTTCATATCCATGGCGAGGATGACCGGCAACCAGATCAACAAAACCCTGCCCGAGCCGGACCGGATTTCAAGCTCGCTTCTCCAGATATTCGCCATCGCCGTATTGCCCGTGATCATTCTATGTGCGCTTTACTTCTCCCCCGAAAAGGACGGCGACCTGCATTCGGACGCGCTCGTTCATTTTGTGGAGGACGTTGGGGATTTATTGGATGGCCATGACGACGATTTTTCCGCCATGCGCACGTTTGATATCGGCAAGTCCGGCTTTTCGCCGCTTGGCGAGCGGCTGGGCGGCGACATCGTACTGGATAATACCGTCGTGATGCAGGTCAGAACGATGGTACCGGTACGCCTGACCGGAGCGGTATTTGATACTTACAACGGCTCAAGGTGGTCCGACGCGGGGGACATGGGCGGCTACCGGCTCATAAGCCCCCTGTGGCAGGGAAAGCGCCGCGAGGTATTTGGGCTTGACAAACCCTACGGCGGCAGGGCCGCAAAGGACCTCTTTGACAAGGTCACAGACGCCCTGTCGCTCAATGTTTCCCATGATATGCACGGCAACACCGTGTTTTACGCGGGCATGCTCCAATCCTTCAAGCGGACGGGTTTTGACGCTTACCAGATCTATTACAACCGCCAGTCGGAACTCACCACTCAAAAAGTGTACCAGTCGCTCCATTATACCGCTGAAACGGTGATTTTCAACAAAGACTCGGAGGGGTTCGACAAGAATATGCTATCTCTCGAGGCGGTCGCCTCAACTGCCCAGGATAATGGCTTTGAAACGCTTAAGGAATATTATCTGCAGCTGCCCGAGTCTTTGCCCGATTCCGTTTACACAACCGCGAAGGAGATCACGCAAGGCTGGGCGACCCCATATGAAAGGGCGCTCGCCATAGAGCGCTGGCTGCATAAAAACTGCACCTACACCCTCACCCCCGGGACGCCGCCGGAAGACCGAGATTTTGTGGACTATTTTTTGGAGACGCGCAAGGGTTACTGCGTGTACTACGCAAGCGCGATGACGGTGCTATCCAGATGCGTTGGGCTGCCCGCGCGGTATGTGACCGGCTTTGCGCTCAAGCAGGACCCGGAGGCGAATTCGTCGTTTGCCTATGTCGCCACAAATGCCACGGCGCACGCCTGGACGGAAGTTTATTTTCAGGGAATCGGCTGGGTACCCTTCGACGCCACGGGCTGGAACTTTTATGAGCCCACCGCCGTCGTAGAGGAGGAGCCGGAAGATTCCCGCCCTCAGCAGCCCAATCGGCCTTTGGCCGAAGGGAAAGATGCTGCCGCGGCAAATGAACAAAAGCCCGAAGATATCGCGCCCGAAGGCGGTGTGTCCACGGGCCTCAAGGTTACGGCAATCGCAATACTGTCCCTTGTTCTGGCGTTCGGCGTGTTCGCGGGCGTCCGGCTTTCGATGCTGTTGACCGACGCCACGCACTACTACATGCGCATACGCCGCCAGCATGCCGATCTGAGCGGGCAGCTCGACGCGTGCTATTCAAGGATCATACGGCAGATGGCGTTCTGGGGGTTAACGCAACACGCGAACGATACCATATTGACATTCGCCCGCCGCGTTGACAAACAGCTTGGCACAAAGGACATGGCCGCCGTTTCCTCGCCGGTCATGCGCATGCGCTTTGGATTAATTGCGCCCACGGAAGAGGATGTGCAAAACGCCTGTGCGTTTTCAGTAGCGTTCGAACGGAGACTAAAGAACGAATTAGGTTTGTCGAGATATTTGTGGAGGAGAATCGTGGTGGGGCGGTAGGGTTATATTGCACTAAATTCAGGATCTCTTCTTAATGCTTCCTCGCAATCCTCTATTGTGCTATATTCACAAATAAACTTCGGCCTTGTCAATTTAAAAGCTCTTCTTAATAACAATAATAAGGCTTGTCATCTTCATGATTTCCACTTACAGGGAATATCTTATTCCAATTAGCTTGTTTTCATTAACTTGTGACGCTGTTTAGTTCACGTCTATCTATATAATATTCTAGTAAATCTGTATAATAATAATATAGGTCGAAAACTGTTCTATAAAAATCTCTTCCATCCCACCGAATTGGTAGTTCTAGAAAGTCCTCTTTCATTAGATTATAAAATTTGGGCTTATCGATCGTAATTATCATATTTATATCTCCAATAATTCTACATTCCACCAATAAATACATGATAGACCTTATCGAAGAAAATATCTATCAAAACTCTGATCTTACAGATATTTGAGAAAAATAGGAATCTGGAGATTAAAGGATTCGGCTTCACCCATTAGTAGCCCATATGGTGACTCATGGTGGAGCAGCAGGATATTTCACTCCACCCTTTTCCCCGCCGAGCGCCAGGTGAAATAGAAGAACGGAACGGCGATGAGCTGGGCGCATACCAAAAAGACGATAAGCCAGATCGGGGTAACATCGTAAAGCGCGCCCATGACCCAGCATACTGTGCCGGGGAAGAAATAATCATATACCAATGAGTTAAACTGATTCATTCCTTTTCCGTCTGAAGCTTACTCACCAGGAAAGCAATGATATCCTCTCTATGATTGATTACAAATTTGTGTTCAAAGCCATTTGCCGTAAAGACCGACATGCCGTTTGGAACAATTCCCAATGTATTCCGTTTGGAGATACGGCTGATTTGATCGTATTGAATTCGCGTTTCTCCCGACTGAATGTTAAGCGCGTGAGATTTGAACGTCATGCCTGTTTCATCAAAAAAGAGTTTCCCTCCAACCGCTTCAATTCCTTTGAAATAGTTCGCTACAATGCTTTGTCCGGTATACTCTTTCATAGTGATTTCCAACCTTCCCCAGTTACTATTTATCTCACTGTATCAAAAAAACGACAAATTTTCCACCCTATATATAATTGTCATGCTTTACTCTCCTTTTTTCCCGCCGAACGCCATGTGAATAGAAGAACGGAACCGCGATGATCCGGGCGCAAACCGAAAAGACGATGAGCCAGACCGAAGCGATATCATAAAGCGCGCCCATCACCCAACTCCCTAAAAACCAGCATACGCCGAATGCGGTTCAAATACCGCAAAGCCGGTTGAGCGGTTTTCCTTGGATACGATCGTGGTGACCACCGATTTTAAAATGGATTCCTGCGCCCCCATGCCGATTCCTCACAGGATTATGCCGATGATGGCGGCGTGAGCGTTTGAAAGCCGAATATAAATATGGAAAACATCGCGGAAATGACGTCCTCTTCGAATGACAGATGCCCTTGATTATTGCTCGTCTCAATTTCCATATTGGTCATGAACATACGGCAATATTGCCCATGTAATATCGTCAGCCAATATGCTGTTTCAAGTTATCCTTTGCATGTATAAAAAATGTGCTGTTATCTAAGATAATAAAAAATCAGAAATTAAAGGAGTATTCTTGTGAAAAAGACGCCAACAGAAAAGCTACTTCCGTCTACACCGGATAACGCCAAGCATAAGTCACGGCAGGTCAAAAAGAAAACCGGAGATACCTCCAGGAATAAAACGCCCAGCTAACAAATGAAGCGCCAATTCTCCAACCTTTTGGCCATTCAAATGGGAACGCTTTTACCGCTGCGCACCTGGGTTGAGAGCCTCCACCATAAGAAATCCCTTGAATATGTCCACCAAAAACAGGCATCCTTATGGGCGTCTGTTTTGTTGGCGGAGAGAAAGGGATTCGATTTCGGCCATCGGCATGCCTTGCCGCGCTACGCTTGGCAAGGCAGCCTGGGCACGAAATCCCGGGGCGGGCAAACGCATCACGGGTGCGTCTGCTGTTCCATCCTTCGAATCCCACCGAATATTGCGCCAAGCAAAAAGCACCCTGTTAGGGTGCCTTTTGCTTGGCGGAGAGAAAGGGATTTGAACCCTTGTCACGGTTCCCCGTGAACACGATTTCCAGTCGTGCGCCTTAGACCAACTCAGCCATCTCTCCAATGGGTCGCTCTCGCGCGCTTTCCTATCTTACAACAAAATTATTTAAAATGCAAGTATGGAATTTGGCCTGTCCAAAGCTTCTCCTCCGCGCCGTTCGTCTCTTTCTTCGTCATATTTCGGGAGCTTTTCCTATTGTTTGAATATATAACAAGTACATTATATAAAAAATAAACAATCATTTGGCGAGAGGTAGGACAAGCAAAACCGGAAAGCAGAATGCCGTCGTCCACCCCAAGCCAAAACATAAAAGGAGGGACGTCACAATGTTGTTTGAAGATATTTTTGAAACCAAACAAGAAGGAGCACGCAGAAGAAAGCGGGAAGCCTCAAAGAATATCACAACGGGAATTGCTATCGGCGCTTTGGCGGGGGCCGCAGTCGGTCTTCTCTCAGCGCCCCAATCCGGCAAAGAAACCCGCAAGGCCATCCGGGGAAAAGTACGGGATGCAGCGGATGAAATCAAAGAAGTTGCGAAAGAGGTCGGAAGCGCGATCTCCGAATTTATAGAGGAAACCGCAGAAACCGGAGCCGATACTGCTGCGAGCGCAGTTGATGAGGCAAAAGCCGCGGCCGAAAAAGCCGCGAAGAAGGTATCGGAAGCCGCAGACAAAGCCAAAGCCGTGAAGGACGAGCTCAAAGAAGGCGCAGGCAATGCCGCCAAGGAAGTGAAAAAGGCCGTCAAAAATGTGAGCGAGGAACTGAAATAACGCCTTTGCCCCGTGCAATAGGATGAAAGAGGGGTAATGTGCTATGATCATACAAATTAACCTCGATCAATTGGTCAACGGAATTTTGATACTGCTTGGCCTTGTAATTGGCGTTGTCTTGCTTTTGACCATTCTAAAGCTGCTTCGGGTGCTGGGGCGGGTGGACTCCATTCTTTCCTCCAACCAAGGGTCCATCGATACCACGCTCAAAGGGCTCCCTGCTATTGTAGGGAACGCAGGGCACATTGCAAGCGACGTTCACGAGTTGACGAGCAGCCTGAAGGTTTCGATTGCGGATATCGCAAGCGACGCGCAGGGCGTCACGCACATTGTGCACGATGGGGTTGTTTCGCTCAGGGATGCGGTGGAGAATATCGGCTCCTCCACCGCCTCAGCGGCACGCAGGGCAAAGAGGCAAGCCGGCAATACCGGAGCGTGGCTCAAGCTCATTTTAAAGCTCATACAGATCGCCTTCCGATAATTAGCAAAAATTGAGGCGGCAAGTTTCTTGCCGCCCTGTTTTTATAGACCTTTACTTGCCGAATTTCAGGTATAGGGAGGTTATTCGAACACATCCTTTTTCATCTGCCGCTTGATTTTGGGGTAGACAACCAGCTGGCTTTGATGATCGCAGGTGGCAAGGAAGATATCGGATATGTTTTGCATGTGCTGGTTTTTCAGTTGTTTGTTGAGCCATTCCTCGTTCTTGCCCGCAAACATCAGGTTTTCATACATGATCTGCCCGTCTATGACGACGTTGATGGCGGGTTTTTCCTCCGGCGGGGCAATATTCATATCCTTGGGGGTTAAGGGCCTTTCATTGGATAGCGGTAGAAAGCTGATCCTGCCGTTTGGCTCCAATACGGCGCTCTGCAAATGTGCGATGTTAAAGTAACCCTGGTTGCGGCAAAGCATCAAAAACTCGTTGACGTCTATCCTGGTCTTTTTCAGGTTGCCCTCGTACAGCTTACCGTCTTCAAACAGCACAAGCGATTTTCCAGTTAAAAACCGGCGCAAAGCGATGGATTTGTAATTGGCGTAGGAAATTAAAATCGAGAGCAGCGCGTAAATCACCATCGCCAGCAGCGGCTTTTCAAATTCCTCCAGGTTTGTGGCCATTTCCGCCGCGATGGAGCCGATTGTGATTCCGACGATATAATCGAACATGCTCAGTTGGGACATCTGCTTGTTTCCCATCAGCTTGGTCAGGATAAACAGCATCAGAAGGGAACCGAGCGACGTACATGCGACAAGAAGCAAATCACGCAACATAGACAGCCTCACTGCTTACTTTGGAATATTCATAGGCTATCCGGTTTGTTTGCAGCTATTCTTTTTCCTAAATAAGAAAGGCAGGCGCGAATGCCTGCCCGAATTTTGCAAAACCTCGCGGACTATCTTCTGACGTATGTCAGTTCCGCCATTCCATCGGTTACTTTTGTTCCGATCAGCCGAAGCTTGATTTCCGGATTGGCCCGCAGGAAAAGGGGGATCCCTTCCCCCAGCACCTCGGGAATCACGGTTATAATATACACATCAATGGCGTCCCGTTTGATAAACTGATCAATGAGCTTTCCACCGCCCATCAGCCAGATATTCTTCCCCTGCTGCTCCTTGATGCTGTTTACAAAAGAAACGATATCGCCCGAAATAAACTCGGCATGGTCATTTGCCTGGATTTCTCGCGTGGTTGCCACATAGCACTTTTTACCCTCATACATCCAGACGCCGGGCGACAGCTCGTTTACCAGCTGTTCGTATGTGGTCCTGCCCATGACGACGGTGTCTATCGTTTCATAGAAGGCGTCATATCCGTAGTCGGCATTCGGCTCGTCTCCGTTTCCGCCCAACCAATCCACCGCGCCGTTGCTTTTTGCGATATATCCATCCAAACTAACGGCAATATAAAGAACAAGTTTGCGTTCCATCCGTCCTCCTGCCGCGATTATTTTACCTATGATCCATGCGGGCTTGTTTCTTTTAATACCCGCTCATAGGCTTCCCCAAACGGGAGGCCGTACTCACGCGCGAGCCTCGCCACATCCTCGTATTCCGGCTTGCTTCTTATTACTCCGTACCCCCGCGCATGCTTGACGCGCACAACGCCTAAGGAAGTCCCCCGCTCTTCCACACTGCGGCTGAGCGTGTAGCGGCTGCAGGGGAATACCCGAACGCCGAGCGTACTGGTATGCTGAAGCAGAAGCCGCGCAAAGCGCTCCGCATCGTCTTCATGGCACAGGCACACCACCACAAATCCGGGCCTGTTTTTCTTCATGTAAACCGGCTGCACGTATGCGTCCAGAGCGCCTTCCGCAAAAAGGGCCTCCGTGGCAAAGCCTATGGCCTCCGGCGTCATATCGTCAATGTTGCACCGAAGCTCCGTCACGCGCTCCCGGCTATCCTGCGTGGTGGAACGCTCGCCCCAGAACGCACGCACGCAGTTTGCGGCGGGAAACTCCTTTTTCCCCATTCCGTAGCCGGTTTTTTCAACCGCCATAGCGGGCATATTCCCGAACCGGCTTACGAAATGCCTGAGCAGCGCCGCCCCCGTCGGCGTACAGAGTTCGCCAAACGTGCCGTCCGAATACATCGGAATTCCGCGGAGCAAATGCGCCGTTGCGGGAGCAGGCACGGGCAGCACGCCGTGTGCGGTTTTCACCTGCCCGGAACCGACGTGAACGGGAGAAGCTGTGATTTCCTCCGGATGGAGCATATGAATAAGCAGGCACACGCCTACGATATCCGCCACAGCATCCAAAGCGCCGACCTCATGGAAATGAACGTGCTCCACCGTCTTGCCGTGCACATGCGCTTCCGCCTCCGCCAAAGCGGCGTATACGGCGGTGGCGTCGTCCTTGACCTGCTGGGGCAATATAAGCCCACAGATAAGCGCCTGGATATCCCCCAAGCCGCGGTGCTCGTGATGTCCCGTCGCTTGCCCCGCATGGGTATGATCATGTGCATGCCCGGCATGGGTATGACCTCCATCATCATGCGCGTACCCGTCATGATGATCCAAGCTTTCCTCTTCCGTGCCGGAGATTTTGACGACAGCGCGGGAGCCGGTGATGCCGCACTTCTGCTCGGGGACGATCTCAATGGAAACGCCGGGCAAATGAAGTGCGTTCATCTTCTCCAAAAACAGCTCTTTTTGCCCGCAGAGCTCATACAGCGCCGAAAGCAGCATGTCTCCCGCCGCGCCCATGCGGCACTCCAAATACAAACAGCCCATCTATAGACCCTCTGTCATGTTGATTTTGTGCGCGAGATACCCTGCGCCAAAGCCGTTGTCGATATTCACCACGCTTACGCCGCTTGCGCAGGAGTTGAGCATGCACAACAGTGCCGAAACGCCGCCGAAGTTCGCGCCATACCCTACGCTGGTGGGCACGGCGATCACGGGGCATTCCACAAGACCGCCCACGACGCTCGCCAAAGCCCCCTCCATGCCCGCAACGGCTACAATCGCGCGAGCGCTTACAAGCTTGTCGTGATGCGCCAGCAGCCTGTGAAGCCCTGCGACCCCGGCGTCGTACACCCGCATGACGTTGCTTCCCAATGTTTCCGCCGTAAGCGCCGCTTCCTCCGCCACAGGCATATCGCTGGTGCCGGCGGATACCACAACCACGGAACCTTTTTTCACTTTTTCCGCATCCGGGTTGACGACGCCGAGCTTCGCAAGCGGATGGTAGGTAAAAACGTGCCTTTTCCCCAATTCCTCGGCCGCTTCCGCACAGAGGCGCGTCACAAGAATATCCTTGCCACCCCTATTCAGCATGGCGTCCACGATGCCCAGTATCTGTTCCGTGGTCTTATTCTGCCCGTAGATGACTTCCGAGGCCCCCTGCCTTAATGCGCGGTGATGGTCCACCTTGGCATAGCCAAGCTCCTCAAAGGGCGCGAGCTTGAGCCGCTCCACCGCGGCTTCCGGCGCAAGCTCCCCGCCTTTGACAGCGTATAACAATTCCGTGAGCATTTTTTTATCCATATTGCCCCCCTATGCGCGGACCGGAATGGCTTCCAGCCCGCATTGTTCCATCATTTCTACATTATAAAACAGGTCCTCCGGGCGGCCCCGCAGCAATACCGCGCCCTTTTGCAGCACCGCCACCTCGTCGCAAAGCTCCATCGCAAGCGGCAGGTCGTGCGTGGCGATCAGCTTTGTCTGCGGCAGGGTCTTTAACAGGGTAATCAATTTCCTGCGGGCGCGCGGGTCCAAAAACGCGGAAGGCTCGTCCAGCAGCAGCACCTGCGGATCCATGGAGAGCACAGCCGCCATGGCCGCCATCCGCTTCTCCCCGCCCGAAAGCCGAAGCGGCGAGCGGTTCTTTAAATGCGCAATGTTGCACTGGTTGAGCGCAGCATCCACAATGCGCCCAACCTCTTCCTCGTTCTTCCCGAAATTGCGGGGGCCGAACGCGACGTCCTCGTATATGGTGGACATAAAAAGCTGATCGTCCGGGTTCTGGAACACCATGCCTACCCGGCTGCGGACATCGTTAAGTGTCTGCTTGCTTAACATCACATCCGCGATTTCCACCCTTCCCGCCTGCGGCAGCAGCACCCCGCATAACGTGAGCAGCAGCGTGGATTTGCCCGCGCCGTTTGCGCCCACAATGCCCATGCAGCGCCCTTTTTCCACCCGCAGGCTGAACGCGTTGAGCCCAACGGTTTTGTCCGGGTAACTTACCGTGATGTTTTGAATATCGATCAATAAAATAACCCGCCTATCAATTGATTCAAAAGAGATACCGGGTCGGAAAAGCGCAGCAGCGCGCAGCCCAGCATAATCAATAAAAGAAACAGAATATCACGCCCGCCTAACACCTGCTTTTGCGCATGCACATGCTGCAGGGCATAGCCGCGGCATTTCATGGCGTCATACACGCGCTCGGCCCGGTCAAAGCTCCGGAGCAGAAGGCTGCCGACAAAGCTTCCCATATGCCGGACCTCCACTCCCTTCTGCTGGGCGCTGCGCAAAAGATACGCCGTATGTAAAGCGCCCGCTTCCTCAAAAAGCGTGCCGAGGTACCGGTAGGTCATTTCAAACACGGTAACGAATATGCGCGGGACGCGCAGCGCGCGCATGGCGTCCGTCAGCTGGCGCATGGGCGTGGTCGCGACCAATAAAAGCGCCGCCATGACGCAAAGGTAGGTTTTGAGCAGTATGGAACCAAATGAAAGCGCACCGAAGCTGATTGCGATGTTCCCCAGCGTCAGCGCCACGGCCCTGTCAAAAAAAAGGTTGGAGACCCCCGCAAGCAGGCAAAACGGAAGTGCTATCGCCATCCGTTTATGAAGGAGGCCATACGGGGTTTCGGAAGCCGCCATCAGCACGGCCGGATAGAATACGAACGGCACGATGCGGCCGATTTCATAGCGCCCGAACGACACCACCGCAACGAGAACCGCAAGCGCGGACAGCAGCTTCACCACAGGATGCAGCCGGTGCACCCAGGTGTCCCTGCCCGCCAACTGCTCCATGGAAAATAGCTCATTCACTTTTGCGCCAAGGTCCGCCGTAAGTAGCCCTCTTTTCTTGAATACGTTGAGGGCTCTGCCCTCAAACACCCGCTTAGGGCCGTAACGGCCCTAAGAACCCACTCTAGAGCGTTTCGTTCATGCTGCCCGTACGGTAGCCCTTCAGGTCCACCGTGACATAGGCAAAGCCGAGCTCCTTCAGCTTCGCGTGCAAGGTCTCCCGAACGGAGCGCTCCAACAGCTTTTCCATCTCCTGCGGCGCCACCTCGATACGGGCTAGGTTGCCGTGGATGCGCACGCGCACCTGCCGAAAATCCATATCCAGCAGCAGTTGTTCCGCCCGGTCCACCATTTTGAGCTTTTCTTCGGTAATCCGTTCCCCATATACAAAGCGTGAGGACAGGCAGGCGAAGGACTGCTTTTCCCAAGTCGGAAGATTCATAGCTTTTGAGAGGCTGCGGATTTCCGCCTTAGTGAGCCCAACGTGCCTTAGCGGGCTTTTTACGCCGAGTTCTTCCACGGCCTTGAGGCCGGGCCGGTAATCCCCCATATCGTCTGCGTTGGAGCCTTCCAGTACATGGTTCATTTTGCGCTCCGAAGCGATGGCCATGAGCTTGGTGAACAGCTCCGTCTTGCAGAGGTAGCAGCGGTTGACGGGGTTGTTGGAAAAGCCCTCGATATTGAGTTCTTCCGACTCGCAAATGACATGCGGGATATCATGCTGCTTTGTGAATGCGATGGCCTCCTTTAATTCCCGCTCCGGAAAAGAGCAGGAACGCGCCGTGACCGCAATGACGTTTCCCGGCAGGGCATCCTGCGCAACCTTTAATAAAAATGTCGAATCGACGCCGCCTGAAAACGCGACGGCCACGCTGCCCAAGCTTTTCAAATACGCTTGCAATGCTGATAATTTTTCCTGCTCGTTCAATTGGTTTGTTCTCCTAATCCTTTATTGCCTGTGCTGAGTATATGCGAATACCGGGCATGTTTCAATACATTTAACGTGAGGCTTTTATTGTAGGATACACAAACTGGTTCTGTCAATGATACCAGTACGGTATAAAAAAGGCCGCCGGACAGCGGTCCTTTCGGCCGCTGATAAAGTCTGCGGACTTTATCAGCGGGTTTTCTGTAGGTTAAAAGTGCGACGTACGCACTTTTTCCGCAAATCTGACGCGCATGTCGTCAGATTTGATTAAAGCGTGGGGGATTGCGATCCCCCACGCCCCCAGGTTTGTTCGCTTGCTGGAAGGCAGCCGTTTGGCGGCCTTCGCGAAATTTCAAAACCGTTACAGGCTTTCCAGCACGCCGGTTTCCGCATTGAACGCGTCGATCAGCGCGTCGATCTCTTCCGCCTGCTTGTGGATGCCGCCCCAGTACTTGTCGTAATCGTACCACTGGGCATTGAGTTCTTCCACGGTCTTGCCCTGCTGTTCCACCCAGGTGTAGTACTTGAGGTTGTGCACGCGCTTTCTCGCGGCATAGGTAAGCTCTTCCATGGTGTCCGTGCGGACGCCGTGCATATGCTCGTAATAGTCCGCGGCGGCCTTCACTGCACTGTACGCGCCGTCCTTTTCGGCA
>JAFABA010000081.1 GCA_023426265.1 Bacillota bacterium | reverse complement strand
AGCATTCAGGAACGCTTCCCCGAACTGCTGGTCCGCATCTATACGGTGGGCGCCGTCATCGGCACGCACGGCGGGCCGGGCACGCTTTCGCTTTCCTTTATGGGCAAGGGCGTAAGGTAAAAGGTATTGTCCTTATTGGACTGTAGGGGACACCCCCTTGGGCGTCCCGCGGGTCGCCGAGGGCGGCGACCCCTACAACATTACATTTAATTGGTATGTCCAACATGTAATCGGTGGAGTAATAAGCAAAGCCATCACGGGAGAATGATATGAGGCTGTTGCATTGCGCCGATCTGCACATCGGCAGGCGGCTGTTCGGCTTTTCCCTGCTGGAGGATCAAAGGCACGCGCTTTTCAGCATCGCGGCGCTTGCGAAAGAGCATGAGGCGGATGCCGTGCTCATCGCGGGGGATGTGTTTGACAAGCCCATACCCTCCGAGGCCGCGGTGGCGGCACTCGACGATTTTTTGACCGCGCTCCAACAACAGGGAACCGCGGTCTTTTTGATTGCGGGGAATCATGATTCCGCGGACAGGCTCCAATTTATGAGTCGCATTTTAAACAAGACGGGCGTGTATATCGCGGGCGTGTTCATGGGCAGCATATCCTGCGTGCGTTTGTGGGACGAATACGGGCCGGTGGACACGTACATGCTGCCCTACCTCAGGCCGCCGGAAGTCCGGCCCTTCTTTTTGGATGCGGAGCTCAACACGCATGAGGACGCCGTGCGCGCCGCACTCTCCACGGTTTCGCGGGAAGAAAACGTGCGGAGCGTACTTCTTGCGCACCAGTTCGTTTCCGCGGCGAATGAGACGCTGCTGCGCTCGGATTCCGAAACGGCCTCGGTCGGCGGGCTCGATTGCGTGGATGCTTCCGTATTCAAAGGGTTCTCCTATGTGGCGCTGGGGCATCTGCACGGCGCGCAGCGCGTGGGCAGCGAAACAATCCGGTACGCGGGGTCGCCGCTCAAATATTCGTTTTCCGAACTCAAACAGCAAAAATCCGTGGCGCTCGTCGAGCTGGACGCGGACGATGTAAAAATTACATTGTTGCCCGTTCCGCCTCTGCACCCCATGCGGGAGGTAACCGCCTCCATGGCGGAGTTGATGGGGGGCGAAGGCTCCGAGGATTACCTCCATGCGCTGCTTACCGATGAAGAGGAAGTCCCGAACGCCATGCAGCGGCTGAGGGAGCTCTACCCCAACCTGATGTACCTGAACTACGCCAACCGGGTTGAATATGCCGTACCCGACATCCTGCCCCTGCCCATTGCGACAAAAGACCCCATCGAGCAGTTTATGGAATTCTACCTGCTGCAAAACGGAGAAGAGATCGCTTTGGACGAGTTGAAGTTGTTCCGGTCTCTTTTTGCGCAAGAGGAAGAAGGCACGACATGAGGCCCCTTCAATTGACGATGTGCGCGTTCGCCCCCTATGCGGGTACGGAGCGCGTGGATTTTAATACGCTTTCTTCCAACCTGTTCCTCGTTTGCGGGGATACGGGCGCGGGCAAGACGACGATATTTGACGGTATCTCCTACGCGCTCTACGGGGAAGCTTCCGGCGAAACGCGCGAGACGGAATCTTTTCGCAGCCAGTACGCGCCGCCGGAAATTGAAACCTATGTGGAATTTTTGTTTTCCCTGCGCGGGAAGACATACGCCGTAAGGAGAAGCCCCGGCTATAAACGGATCTCCTCCCGCACCGGCAAAGAGGTCGGCGTCAACCCCAAGGCGGCGCTGACATTGCCCGACGGCAAGGTAATCGCAAACCCCACCGCCGTAAACGCGGCGCTTCACGAGCTGATTGGATTAAGCCGCAGCCAGTTTTCCCAGATCGCCATGATCGCGCAGGGGGAATTCCGCAAGCTGCTGCTTACAAAAAGCGGCGAGCGGGAGGCGATATTCCGGGACGTGTTTGGCACCGGGCGGTATAATGCCGTGCAGAAGGCGCTCAAGGACCGCGCGCAGAAGGAATACGCCGCTTATGTGGAGCAAAAACGAAGCATGGAGCAGGCCATGCGCACCGTGCGCGCGGACGCGGAGGATAGCCGCTATGCCCAGCTGGAATCCATACAGGCGGAGGATGCGGGCAGGTTCCTTTCCATATTGCTGGAGCTGCTTGCTTCCGACGAACGGAAGGAAGCGGAATTGAAAAAGGCGCTCTCGAAAGCGGAGGCGCGGCTTTCTGAAAAGCAGATCGCGCTGTTTGCCGCCACGGAGGACGCACGGCTTTTAGACCAGCTAGCCCGCGCACAGGCCGAATGGGAAGCGCAGGAGCAGCTTTTGCCGCAGATGCAGGCAGACAAAAAACTTTTGCTCTTGGGCGAGCGGGCCAACGCGGAAGTCCGCCCTCTGGCGCTGTTTTACGCGCAGAGTAAAAAAGCGCGGGAAACGCTTGAAGAGGAAAGTAAAAAATTACGGGCGGATATCGACGCGCTTGAAATACCGCTTGCGGAAAGCGCCGCGCAATTGGAACAGGAAAAGGCGCGCGAACCCGAGCGCGAGGCAATCAAGCAGCGAATCCACGCCATAGAGGAACAGCTCACGGAATACGACCGGCTCGGAGCATTGCAGGAGGTAGCAAATTTTGCAAAGCATTATGCGGAGGAAACGCAGAAAAAGCTCGCGCTTGCAAAAACGGAGTTTGCCGCGCTGACAGAGCAGGCGGAGTCCTTGCGGGAAGAACTGCGTGCGCTTGAAACCATACCGCTTGACGCCATGCGTTTAAGGCTGAACGCCGCAACCGCGCGGGAAAACGCCGTTACAGCCGCACTGGCCCTGTTGCAGGAAACTAAGGCGCAGGAAGAAACGCTTTCTAAGTTGCAAAAGGAATATACGGAAGCGGAAGCGCTTTCCCGGGAGGCCGAACAGGACGCGCGGACGACAGAAACGGCATTCTTGCGCGCGCAGGCGGGGCTGCTGGCGGAAACGTTGCACGAGAATGCTCCCTGCCCGGTGTGCGGCTCGCTTTCACACCCTTCCCCCGCCGCGCTGCCGCCGGACGCGCCGGACGAGGTGACGGTAAAAAGCAGAAAGTGGAAGTATGAGGAGGCGCACGCCCAGGCTGTGGACGCAAGCCGCCTCTCAGCCGCGGCGGCAGCCAGGCTGGAAACGCAGCGCCAGAACGTGGCGCAGGCTGTATCCGCGCTGTTTGATACCCCGCCGCGGGAACCGATTGCACTTACGCTAAACGCGGAGCGGGATGCGGCGGAGGCGGAAGCTCATTCCCTCACGCTGGCCGTAAAGGAAGCGACAGAAAAGCTTGCAAAACGGGATTCGCTGCAAAAGCGTCACGCGGAGACGCTGGAAACGCGGCAGGGCCTACTCGAACAGATTTCAGAACTGGAAACGGCAGTAAAGCAAGCAGAAACCCGCGCCGTGCAGCAAATTGCAGAGCGGGACGCGCTCGCAGCAAGGCTTCCTTACCAAAGCAAAATAGAAGCGCAGCTCACACTCGCGGCTCAGCGGGAAACGCTTCAAAAGCTCCAATCCGCACTGGAAGAAAGCGTACAACGGCATGCAGCATTGGAGCGCGCGCAGAACGACGCACAGGCGCAGCTTGCCTCTTTACAAGCGCGGCTGCCCGAGGCGGAACAGGCTGAGGACAAAGCAAAGCGTGCCTACGGGGATGCCATATCGTCCGCTGGGTTTGCGGATGAGGCCGCGTACCTTGCGGCGTTGCGTACGCCGGAACAATGGAAGGCGGAGCGCGCGCGCCTTGCCCGCTATGGGGAAGTGCGGGAGGCCGCAAAAAGCGCGCTCAATCAGGCGCAGCAGGCGGCGGCGGGCAAGCAGGCGGTCGATATCTCCGTGCTTCAGGCGGAAGCGGAACAGGCGCAGGAAGAAAAGAACGCTGCGGCGGAAGCATATAATTTGACGGCAGAACGCGTCCGCCACAACAAAGGCTTGTGCGAGTACGTGGACCGGCGAAAGGACCAACTGGCGCTTTCGTGGTCCGCCTATTCAAAAGCCAAGCGGCTTTCGGACACCGCGAACGGCGAGCTTCGCGGCAGACCCAAGCTGACGTTTGAACGGTATGTGCAGGCGCGCTACCTGGATGAGGTGCTTTATAGCGCCAACGCGCGGCTGTTTCAGATGACGGGCGGGCAGTATGAGCTTGTGCGCAGGGAAACGCCGGACGATCTCCGGCTCCAGACCGGGCTTGATCTTGACGTGCTGGACCATTACACCGGCAAGCCACGCCAGGCAAGTACGCTTTCGGGCGGGGAATCCTTCCTTGCAGCGCTTGCGCTCGCGCTGGGCCTGGCGGACACCGTGCAGCGCTACGCGGGCGGCGTAGTGCTTGACGCCATGTTCGTGGACGAGGGCTTTGGGTCTCTTGACGCCGAGGCACTCGAGCGCGCGGTGCGCATCCTTTCCTCTTTAGCGGGAGGCCAGCGCATGGTGGGCGTAATCTCCCATGTGGAGGAATTGAAAACCCAGATCGAAAGCCGCATCTATGTAAAAAAGACGGTGGCGGGCAGCCACATAGAGATTGTATGACAAGTCTCACAGCGTAAGCTGCCATGGGCACAGGAATTCTCTGCCGTCTAAATAGTAGAGTTCAGAACTTTCCGGCTCATGCAGCACGATGCGGTAGGATACGAGCGCCTGGCGTCGTAGCCCTGCGGCTTTATTCGCTTCCCGGTCGCCGTATTTATCGTCCCCCAGCACGGGGCAGCCGATGTGCGCCATATGCGCGCGGATCTGGTGCGTGCGTCCGGTATAAAGCCGGATTTCTGCAAGCGTTTTGTCCTTG
>JAFABA010000070.1 GCA_023426265.1 Bacillota bacterium | reverse complement strand
ATAACGGAGAAGGCGGAGGAGAACGCGGCGGGCGCCGCCGTATTCCACCCCAAACTCTATATCACGATATTTATCAGCTGCGTGTTCGCCATACTCTTTAAAGGCGTGGGAAAGGGGATATTCAACCTTGCCATACCCAACGTACCATATCTGATCTCCAACTGGTACCACATCGGCGGTTTGTTGGGCGTGGGCTTGTACCTGCTGATATTCGCCAAGGTGAAAAAAAGCATGCATGTGGCGGTCAATTTTTCGTTCTGCCTGCTTTCGCTGGGGCTTTTGTGTACTGCTCTCGCGGAGCGTCAGCCGTTTTTACAGATTATATTCGCGCTGTTTTTGGGCGCGGGCAACAGCATGGGCGTCGTTTCCATGTACTATATGCTGGGCGTCATCGGAAAGAAGTTCCATTCCATCAAGTATATTCAAAGAACAATCGTGTTTGTAGGGATCTGCGGCGGAGTTGCGGGGGTAATCGCGGGCAACTTGATTGTCAGCATGCGGGAAGCGACAATCGCGGCCTCGGTCATCGTTTCCACCGTCATGATGCTGCTCGTCACGTTTTATCCGCTGATGCTCAACGATCATTTTAAAAGCTGGACGCAGGACGCCGAAAAGGCGGAAATCGACAACGAGCAGCTGTTCCTCTTTAAGAAATATAAACTGAGCAAACGCGAAACCGATGTATGCAAGCTTTTGCTCCAGGGTTATACCATGCGGCAGATTTCGGGTATCCTGTCTCTGGCATACCCGACAGTCAATACTTACTGCACGTCCATGTACCGGAAGCTCAGCATCAACAGCCGCACGGAGCTTTTGGTGATGTTCAAGGATTGTATGAATTGAAATGGGTTTTTAGGGCTGTTACGGCCCTAAACGGAGGTTTGGGGGGACGTAGCCAAGCGCCGCCTGTGGCGGATGAAGCGAGGTGCAGTCCCAATGAGCAAAGGAGCACAAATTGTGCGATAATTGCGAACTGTGGGGTCAGAGCCTCCAACGTATCTAAGACAATCTGTTTTTGAAATCCGCATATCCGAACCGCCTGACGGTCTCAAACGAGCCGTCCTGTTTTTTTAAAACGATATCGGGCAGCCGCATGCCGTTGAACGTATTGTTCTTTACCATGGAGTAAATCGCCATATCGCAGAACACCAGCTTGTCGCCCGGTTTCAATGGCGCGTCAAACGAATAGTCGCCTATGACGTCGCCGGCAAGGCAGGTCGGTCCGCCCAGACGGAACGTATGCGCCTTTTCGTTTGGGTTGCCCGCGTCTATGATGCTGGGGCGGTAAGGCATTTCGATGACGTCCGGCATATGGCAGCATGCTGAGGTATCCAGTATGGCGATGTCCATGCCGTTATACAGCGTATCCAGCACCGTGGAAACAAGGAAACCGGCGTTCAATGCGATTGCCTCGCCCGGCTCCAGATACACTTCCACCCCGTAGGTCTCGCGCAGGCGGAGGATGGTGTCAATAAGCAGTTCTACGTCATAGTCTTCCCGCGTGATGTGGTGTCCGCCGCCCAGATTGAGCCACTTCATTCCATAGAGATATTGTCCGAAGTCCCGCTCAAATGCAACAAGCGTGGCAACCAGCGCGTCCGCGTTCTGCTCGCACAGCGTGTGGAAGTGGAGGCCGTCTATCCCTTCAAGCATGTCCGGTTCAAACTGCTCTTTCGTGACACCAAGGCGCGAGCAGGGGGCGCAGGGATCGTAAATCTCATGCCCCTCTTGCGTGGAGCATTCGGGGTTTACACGAAGGCCGCAGGATTTGTTTGCGGCCAGCGCATGAGCTTTATATTTCTCCCATTGCGCAAAGCTGTTGAATATCACATGGTCGGAAACTTCGAGTACTTTCGCGAACTCGTCCTCGCGGTAGGCAGGGGAGTAAGTATGTACCTCGCCGGGAAAATGCTCGCGTCCCAGCTTTGCTTCAAATAATCCGCTTGCCGCAGTACCCGAAATGTATTCTGAGAGCAGCGGATATACGCGAAACATCGAGAACGCTTTTTGCGCAAGCAGTATCTTTGCACCGCTTCTTTGCCGCACGTCCGCAAGTATATTCAGGTTTTTCAATAACAGCGCTTCGTCCACCACATAGCAGGGGGTGGGGAGCGCTAAAAATCCCGCCCGCATTACGGAACCAGCACGGGGTTAAAATCTTCCTCCCAGGGGAGGCCCCACTTGTTGAGCGCGTCCATGAACGGGTCGGGATCGAACTCCTCAATGTTATATACGCCGGGCCTTTGCCAGGTGCCGTTCATCACCAGCATCGTGCCGATCATGGCGGGCACGCCGGTCGTATAGCTGATGGCCTGGCTGCCTACCTCGCGGTAGCATTCCTGGTGATCGCAGATGTTGTAGAGATAATAGGTCTTTTCCTTGCCGTCCTTCACGCCCCTGAAGATGCAGCCGATGTTGGTCTTGCCCACCGTACGAGGCCCCAGGGAGGCGGGGTCGGGCAGCACGGCCTTCAAAAACTGCAGCGGCACAATTTCAACGCCGTTGTATACGATGGGCGCGATGCTCGTCATGCCCACGTTCTCCAGGCACTTCAAATGCGTCAGGTAGCTCTGCCCGAACGTCATAAAGAAGCGGATGCGGCGGATGCCGGGGATATTGAGCGCAAGGCTCTCGATTTCCTCATGGTGCAGCAGGTACATGTCCTTTTTGCCAACGCCCTTGAAATCATATTCGCGCTTGATTTCCATGGGCTCGGTCTCCACCCAGCCGCCGTTTTCCCAATAGCTGCCCTTTGCCGTGACCTCGCGGATGTTGATTTCGGGGTTGAAATTGGTGGCGAACGGGTAACCGTGGTCGCCGCCGTTGCAGTCCAAAATATCGATCTCGTAAATCTCGTCAAAATGGTGCTTGAGCGCGTACGCGGAAAATACGCTCGTCACGCCCGGGTCAAATCCGGAGCCAAGGAGCGCTGTAATGCCAGCCTCCTTGAATTTTTCCCGGTACGCCCACTGCCACTTGTATTCAAACTTTGCGGTGTCCTCGGGCTCATAGTTCGCGGTATCCACATAGTGGGTCTTTGTAATCAGGCACGCGTCCATAATCGTGAGGTCCTGGTAGGGGAGGGCAAGGTTCAATACGACGTCCGGCTTTTCCCGCTCAATGAGTGCGACAAGCTCGTCCACATTGTCCGCATCTACCTGCGCGGTGGTGATTTTGGTACCACGGCCGTTCAGCTTTTGTGCAATCGCGTCACACTTACTCTTTGTCCTGCTGGCGATGACGAGCTCGGAAAACACTTCGGCATTCTGTACGCATTTGTGTATGGCAACGCCCGCGACGCCCCCGCAGCCGATGACTAACGCTTTTCCCATGTTATTGTCCTCCTATGCTAATTTTGCTTATTTCATTAACAGGTGCAGAAGAAGCTCCCGCAGCAGCTTGCAGGCGGCAGCGGTGGAAGCGCCGCTCGTATCCAGCATGGGGGAAAGCTCCACAAGGTCGCAGCCTACGATGTTCGCATGACCCGCCACCGTACCCATCGCGCGCAGCAGCTCCAAAAAGCTGATGCCGCCGGGTTCCGGCGTGCCGGTGCCGGGGAATACGGAAGGGTCCATCACGTCCAGGTCCACCGAAAAGTATACGGGCTTGCCGGAGAGCTTCTTCAGCGTTTCTTCCAAGCCGAAGAAGCCGAACTTCTGGGTTGTGACATGCTCTTTCCCCCACAGGAACTCCGCCCGCTCGCCAGAGCGTATGCCGAACTGGAATACGCGCCCGTCGCCCGTCAACTCCGCACAGCGCCGCATGACGGTGGCGTGGGAGAGTTTGGCCCCCAGATAGTCTTCCCGAAGGTCGGCGTGCGCATCAAAATGAATGATGTAAAGGTCCGGATACTTCCGCATGGCGGCGCGCACGGCACCCAGTGTGACAAGATGCTCCCCGCCGATCATCAGCGGCAGCTTGCCGTCCGTAAAAAACGTATCCGCCGCGCGCTCGATTTCTTTTAAGGCAAGCGAGGCGTCGCCGATGCAGAGCGTCAAATCCCCGGCGTCGAACACGGAATAATCTGCCAAATCCGCGCCGAGGTACGGGCTATAGGTTTCTAAGCCATAGGATTCCCCCCGCATGGCGCGGCTCGCAAAGCGCGTGCCGGGCCTATTGCTGGTGGTGGAGTCAAACGGCGCGCCGTAGACGACGATGCTTGCGTCCTCATAGGCCGCGT
>JAFABA010000034.1 GCA_023426265.1 Bacillota bacterium | reverse complement strand
TAAAAAAGCTCAAAATACTGCGGCCAGTGTACCGACCCTACCGGCATGTCGTCATCCGCAATGCGGTAGTTGTCGTTAAGATGCAGGTGGAACAGACGCTTTTCGTGTAAAAGGATCGCAGCCGATTCCGCCGGATTCTCCCCGGCGTTAAAGGCGTGCCCCACATCCAGCGTAACGCCCACGTTTGCGCAGCCGGTCGCCTGTGCGGCGGCAAGCGCCATACCTGCGTTCTTCATCATGCAGCTCATTTTGGGTTCGCTGGTTTTATATTCGATCCCCAACTTGATGGACGGATCATGCTGTGCGCAAATACGCAGCGCGTCGGTCAGGCGGGCATAGCCTGCCGCATAATTGTTCTGAAATACATAGTCAAACCCGTCCTGCCCCATCCAGAGGCTCACAACGGCGACGCCGATGCTGCGGGCAAAGTCCATTGCGCTCTTGACGAGGTTGATGGCCTTTTGCCGCTGCGCCGCATTGGCGGAAGAAAGAGACCCGTCCTTCCATTCCTTATCGCACACGAGCTCGACGCCCATGCCCGCAATCACAAGGCCGTACTCCTGTAATACGGGCTGCACCTTAGTCCATGTGTCCTCGTTGACATCGTTTGGATAGGTGATCTCAATACCCGAAACGCCATGAAGCGCGCCGATACGCTTTACGCGGTCCAGAAAGCCAAGCCTTTCCTTGTAGCCTTCTCCCACATAGCGGTCGGTTCCCATTCCATAATCCCAAACGCCTACGCTGATTGGATTTTTCATAGTTACTCCTTTGCGGAATACGTTTTGTAGCCGCCGGTCACATTTCTGACCTTGAACCC
Source organism: Bacillota bacterium (assembly GCA_023426265.1). Lineage (GTDB taxonomy): Bacteria > Bacillota > Clostridia > Christensenellales > CAG-138 > JAEYLA01. The sequence continues at coordinate 12,372 of JAFABA010000034.1, read as the reverse complement.
ATTCTGGCTGAGTATGCGCTGCGCGGTATGGGCGCGCACGCCCACCTGGCAGTATTCGAGCACTTCTTTATTGGGATCCAGCTCTTGAAGCCTGTCCCGCAGCGCGTCAACCGGTATATTGACAGCGCCGGGCAGATGCCCGCGCTCAAATTCCCGGGACGTGCGTACATCAAGCAATGTGGTGGAAGCGGGATCGTACGTTTCGGCGTCCTCAAAATCCGCCATGGAGGATATGCCCTCCAATACATTCTGGGCGACATAACCCAGCATGTTGACGGGGTCCTTAGCCGAGGAATACGGCGGCGCATATGCAAGCTCAAGATCGCAAAGATCGGTAACATGCGCCTTTAAGCGTAAAGCTGTCGCAACGACGTCCAGCCGTTTGTCCACACCCTCCGCGCCTACCATCTGGCAGCCTAAGATCCGGCCGTCGGGATGGAACAGAAGTTTGCAATCGATCTGTACCGCGCCCGGATAATAGGTCGCATGGGAGAAGGGATGCGTATAGATCTTGTGGTAAGGGATGCCCGCACGCTTGAGGGCGCTTTCATTGGCGCCCGTTACCGCCGCAGTCAGCCCGAACACTTTGACAACAGCGGAACCCTGCGCGCCTTTGTAGGGATGGTCGAGGCCTGCGATGCTGTCCGCCACGGTACGCGCCTGCCTGTTGGCAGGACCGGCAAGCGGAATTGCCGCTGATTGCCCGGTAACATAATCGGTGATCAGGGCCGCGTCGCCCGCCGCATATACGTTCTTGATATTGGTGCGCATATACGCATCGGTGATGATATGGCCCCTGGGGCCAAGCGCAATGCCCGAGCCCTTGAGGAATTCTGTCGCCGGGCGTACGCCCACGGCGCTCACCACCAAATCCGTTTCAAAGGATGAGCCGTCATCCAGCATAATGCGCACGGCGTCCCCCGCAGCTTCCAAGGCAGTGACCTTCTGAGAAAGCGTCAACTCCACGCTGTTCGCCCTGAGTTCCTTGTGCACAATCGCCGCCATATCGGCGTCAAACGGCGGAAGGATATGGTCCATCGCCTCGATCAGGCGCACCGCAACGCCGCGCATGCGAAGGTTTTCGGCCATTTCCACGCCGATAAAGCCGCCGCCGAGTATAGCGGCCGTCTGCACGCCATGTTCGACGACAAAACGATTGATCCTGTCGGTATCATCGATGTTTCTGAGCGTGAGTACCCGTTCCATGCCCTGTTGGAACAACGAAACAGGCTCGGCGCCGGGGCAGAGCACCAGCGCATCATAGCTCTCCTCATATTCGCCGCGCTCCGCGCTTTCCACGCGTACAACGTTGCGCGCCGTATCCACCGACGCAACGCGGCTGTGCGTGCGAACGTCGATGCGAAAGCGCGTGCGCATTGCTTCAGGAGACTGCACAATGAGCTCCTTCCGCTCGGCGATCACCCCGCCGATATGGTAGGGCAGGCCGCAGTTTGCAAACGAAATATAAGTATCTTTTTCAAACAGGATGATTTCCGCAGCTTCATCCAGCCGACGCAGGCGCGCGGCTGTTGAAGCTCCGCCCGCGACGCCTCCCACGATTACAATCTTCTTCATATGCTCCTCCTCTTCCCGGTTCAGCAGGTCAGATACCCTTCATCCAGGAGTATCTCCGCCGTCCATGCCGCGGCCGTAGCGACAACGGCGGTACATTTATCCGCCGTATGCGCGCCCGCCTGTTCGAAGGCTGCCTTCTCGGCTGCATCCCGTATAGAGAACGCCCTGCCGAAAATCTGCCTGTGGATGTCGTGGCAGATCACGGTCCCATATGTCTCGATAAACCGGCGATGCAGCAGGTCGGCAAGGTGCATGCTTTGATCTTTTTCTTCTTTGTCATTGTCAAAAAACTCAAAGCGCCTGCCCGCATAGGTACCCATAAACAGCAGACCGCCCGCGTAGCCGCCGCAGACGCCGTCCCCAAACAGGCCCATGCCCGCGGCAAACCCGTTTGCCGCGCGGAAAAGATGGGTTTCCTCTTTGCCGCTGATTTTGAACATTGCCGCAATCGTACACTGCGCACAGCCACGGCAATGTTTTTCGTATTGGAAGCCGTCGCGGTAGGCGGTTTTGATCATCTCCACCCTGCAGGGTTCCTCAAAGAACGTTCCCTGCCGCAGCCTTTCAAGCTGGGTGCAAATGAGCTGTACCGTCTCGGGCGTACGCATAAGCGCATAGCGCACACGTACATATTCGCGCAGTTCCTGCCCCAGAAGCTCTGTATCCCGGATGCAGGCGGCAAGCGCCTTGCATAAATAATGGGGCAGTTCTCCAGCAAGACGCACTGCAAGCGCGGCGCCCAGCAACGCCGTTTCTCCGGCAGGCAGGCCCAGGGGTATCCCATCCGGAGGAATGGCTTCGGCCGCTGCCGCTTCCTCGGCGGCAAGCCCTGCAAGGCGTTCCGCTTCGTCTACGCCTGCCCCCGCAAACGCGGAACGAGCGGCATATTCGATATTCATAGGCATGCCATCCCCTTCCATTCCCGTAGTCTTAACGTTCGGGATCCAGCAGCACCTTAAGGCCCTGCTTGCTCTTTACCACCTCGAACGCCTCTTCCCACTTGCTCATCGGGAACACATGGGAAACAATGGCGTCCACATTGACCTTATTCAGGCGCACCAGCCGAATGGCCTTTTCCCACGAGGTGGGGATCTGCGCGTGCGATCCCTGCACGGTAAGTTCTTTCTTTTTTATGTTGTGGAAATCCACATCGATGGTGTGGTTGAATACGCCCATGGGTACAAACGTGCCGCGGCGCGCTATGATATTCATCGCGAGGTCCACCGCCTTGCTCGAACCCGTCGCTTCGACGACGACGTCGGCACCGTACCCCCCTGTGAGCTCCTTGCAGATCAGGCCCAGGTCCTCCTTCTGGATATCCACGGAGAGATCAATGCCTAATTTCAGAGCGAGTTCCATGCGCGGGACATCGTGCGTGAGCCCGGCTATGATGACATACGAGCCCTGCGCTTTTGCAACCTGCGCCGCATACAGGCCGATAGGGCCCGGCCCCAGTATGACGACCACATCGTTGACGCCGCACTGCGTGCGCTCGGTCAGCGCATGTACGCCGCACGAAAGCGGCTCTATGGATGCGCCCTGGTCAAACGTCATGCTGTCCGGCAGCTTCATCACGCTGCCCTTCCACGTAACGACATATTCCGCGAACGCACCGTTCGCCGCGGAACCTAACCCCCGGCGCTCGGGGCAATGGTTGAATTCGCCGCGCTTGCAGAAGCGGCAGTGCCCGCATACATGGAAGGTGGTCTGGGACAGCACGCGGTCTCCAATTTTGATATCCTCGACGTTGGACCCCACCATATCCACGATGCCGGCCAGCTCGTGGCCAAGCACCACCGGAGGATGCAGCGCGAAGCCGCCCTCGTTTATATACACGATATCCGTCTGGCAGATACCGGCACGCTTGATCTTTATCCTGACCTGGTCCGGTCCGGGCACGGGGGTGTCGATCTCCATCAGTTGAAAATTACCCGGCTCGATTTTGGTCTTTACCAATGCACGCATACTTTTTCTCCTTTTCCTGACTATAAATTGCTATCTGAACGCGCGGCCCTGCCGCGCGTAATCCGCTTTCATCCGCGGGCATGCCAGTAGGGGGCCTGCTTGCGCAGCCCAACAAATTCGCTGTAGAGTTTATCCATTAAGCGGTGTGTCCCGGCATCGGGCAAGAAGCTTGTGCACTCATTGCAGGCGTCTTCCGGAATGGCATTTTCCAACGCCATGCGCGCGGTTTTGACGATACCCTCTATGCCCAGCTCCCTGCGGTTGGGGCGCAGCACGGTCTTGTTGAGCGTATCGGCAACAAGCTGGCAGGTAAAATCGCTTTGCGCGCCGCCGCCCGAAAGATAAAGCGGGCCCTCGGACCGCGGCAGGTTTTCAAAGCAGTCGCGAAGCGAAAGCGCCATGCCCTCATGCGCGGCGCGCAGCAGGTCCATGCGCGTGTGATCCGCGCGCAGCCCGTAAAAGCCGCCGCAGGCGGAGGGGTCGCGGAACGGCGCGCGCTCTCCGTATAAATAAGGATGAAACAGCACGCCGTTGCTGCCTGCCGGCACCTTTGAAATCGCTTGATCGATTTCCGCATAGCCAAGCTCCGGGCAAAGAAGGCTTCGCACCCAATCGATGGAGGCAGTTCCGCTGTTGGCCGCCATCACCCGGTTATATTTGCCCGGCAGAACGCTGCAGAGTGCGCTGCCGTTGGTATCTAAAACATCCACCTGCGCTGCGTCAAGCAGCATTTCGCAGCACAGCGTGGTGCCAAGTATGCAGCAGCCGTCGCCCGCGTTGCGCATGCCCACGCCCAACGCGACCGCCGCAACGTCAATACAGCCTGTCACAACGGGCACCCCCACAGGAAGCCCCGTCTCTTTGTGCGCCCGCTCGGTAACAGATCCAAGCACATGGGTGCTCGGGTAAAGCGGCGGCAGCACGGCCTTCATTTCGGGGATATCCAACCGGTCGAACAGTTCTTCCACATAGTCCTTGGTAAAAATGTCGATGGACGCGGTGGACTGATCCGAATAGTCCGAGGCGATGACGCCGGTAAGCCGGAAGTTGAGCCAATCCTTGCAATGGAACACATGCGCAATGCGTTTATAATCGGATGATCTTTCCCGCTTGAGCCATTGCAGAATGACGGGGTAAGCGCCCGCAAAAAGCGCTGTGGAACAGCGGGAGACCAGAAAATCGCTCATCTCGCCATCATGCTCAATGCCCGTTTCGCGCGCGCGCGTATCGTTCCAAAGGATGGCGTTTCCAACAGGTTTTCCTTGTGCGTCGATGGGCCACATGCCATCCCCCTGGGCGCAGATGGCAACGCCGCTTAATCTGCACCAATGGTCATAAGCCTTTTCACGGAGTTCGTTCGTTACGTCGCACAGCAGCCGCCACAGCGCCTCCATATCCATTTCACAGGCGCAAGGAAACGGAGAAAGCGTTTGCGCATTGCGTTCCGCTAACGCAACAATGCGTTCTTCTTCCATCAGCGCCGCCTTGATCTTGGTGGTCCCTGCGTCTATTCCCAGATAAACGGCCACGTTGCCGCCTCCTTTGCGTTCTTCCCCGCTCTAGTCGCCCAGATACGCTTTGCTTAGTGTGTCATCGGCAAGGAGTTGATCCCTGGTGCCGGAAACCTGTATGCGCCCAACCGAGAGGATGTACGCGCGGTCACAAATTTCCAACGCCTTATTGGCGTTCTGTTCCACCAGAATAATGGTCGTCCCCTGCCGATTGATCTCCTTAACGATGGAGAATATCTGTGAAACGATGATGGGCGCAAGCCCCAGAGAGGGCTCGTCGAGCATCATCAGCTTCGGGCGGGCCATAATTCCGCGCGCAACCGCGAGCATCTGCTGCTCGCCGCCGGAAAGCAGGCCGCCATACTGCGTCTCCCGTTCCTTCAGGCGCGGGAACATCGTGAACACGCGCTCAAAATCTTTCTTGATTTGTGCGGCGTCCGAGCGCAGGTTGCAGCCGACGCGCAAATTTTCCATGACGGTAAGTTTCGCGAATATCTGCCTTCCCTCAGGCACATGAACGAGGCCAGCCTTTACCACGTCGTATGGTTTGGACGGAACGGGAGCGTCGAGATATCGGATACTGCCCGCCGTCGGCTTCATGACGGAAGAAATACACTTGAGCAGGGTGGATTTGCCCGCACCGTTTGCCCCCAGTACCGCCACGATCTCGCCTTCGTTCGCTTCCAGGGAAATCCCCTTGAGCGCCTCGATACCGCCGTATGCCGCCTTGAGGTTTTCGATCTTAAGCATCATTCTTCCACCCCCAGATATGCGTCGATGACAGCGCGGTTGTTTTTTACCTGCGCGGGCGTGCCCTCGGCAATGATCTTGCCAAAGTTGAGCACCGTCACCGAATCACACAGGTTGGTAACGACGTCCATATGGTGTTCGATCATCAGCACGGTGATGCCGAACCGCTTCTTGATCTGCTGGATAAACGCCACCAGGTCCAGCGATTCATCGGTGTTCATTCCCGCCGCCGGTTCATCAAGCAGCAGCAGCTTGGGGTTGAGCGCCATCGCCCGCGCAATTTCAAGTTTGCGCTGGTGGCCGTAGGGAAGACAGTTTGCGCGTTCCTGCGCCCGTCCCTCCAGGCCCACGGCCTCCAACAGCCCCATGGCTTTTTCACGTATCTGCTTTTCGCAAGCGCGGTAACGCTTCAGACGCAGCAATGCTTCTGGCAAAGTATATTTCGCATCCATGGAACTTGCCATGATGACATTCTGGAGCACGCTCATATTCCCAAACAGGCGGATGTTTTGAAACGTGCGCCCGATCCCCAAATTTGCAACATCGTGCGGCGTGGTGGCGGTGATATCGGCGCCGTAGAAAAAGATGTTCCCGGCGCTGGGCTTGTAGATGCCCGTAATGGTATTGAATATGGTGGTCTTGCCCGCGCCGTTGGGGCCGATGAGACCATGCACGACGCCCTCCTCGATCACCACGCTGAAGTCGTCTATCGCGCGGACGCCTCCAAAATGCTTTTCGACGTGACGCATTTCAAGAACTGGTTTCATACGCTTATTCCTCACAGTCCCCTATGTTCTTGCTGCGCCGCTTTTTGCGCAGGTTGGCGGGCATATTCTTAAACCAGGCGATGGTACGGCGCAGGGAGAACTCCTTGTAGCCATACAGGCCGTCGGGCTTGAGCAAAATCACAAGCACCACCGCAATTCCGTAGAGCAGCATGCGGTATTCGGACAGGTCCCGGAAGAGCTCCGGCAGCAGCGTGACCAACAGCGTGCCCAGCACCGAGCCCGTCAAAGAGCCCAACCCGCCGACCACGGTGGTGGTAATGAGTTCGCAGGACTTGGAAAGGTTGAACATGGCGGGCGTAATGAATGTGAGATAGTGCGCATACAGCGCTCCCGCCCATCCTGCAAATACCGCGCTGAACACGAAAGCCAGCCGTTTGTAGCGGAACACATTGATGCCCACAGCCTCGGCAGCCATATCGTTCTCCCGGATCGCCGTCAGGTTGCGCCCGAATTTGGAATGAATAAATGTCCACGCGATGACGAACGCCGCAATGGCGCAGATCCCTGCAATGAGCACGGTTGTTGTTCCGGGTATGCTCGAGAAGCCGCTCGCTCCGCCCGTGACAGGCTGTATATAGTTGAACAGCACCCGTATGCTCTCGCCAAAGCCAAGGCAAGTAATCAGGAAATAGTCGCCTTTGAGGCGTATGGTCAGCGAGCCCAGCAGGAAGCTGACCACGCCGGCCAAGGCGGCGCCGCAAAGCATCGTAAATGCGAACGGCAGATGCAGCTTTACGGAAAGAATCGCCGACGTATAAGCGCCTATGGACATAAAGCCCGCGTTTCCGAAGGAAAACAGCCGCGTAAACCCGGTCAGTACGGACATGCCCAGCACGGCTATAATATTAATGCACGTCAGAATGATGACGCCTTGCTGAAAAGAGTTCAGCATAGAAGCACCTACTTTCTTATCAGGCCTTTTCCTGCACGTCCACGCCCATCAAGCCGCTGGGCTTGACCAGGAGTATGACGATGAGCAAGGTAAAGGAAATGAGATCCCGCAAGCCGGAGCTGAGATAGCCCGACGCAAATGTTTCGATCACGCCCAGCAAAATGGCGCCTATGATCGCCCCCGGCACGCTGCCAAGTCCGCCCAGGACCGAAGCGATGAAGGCCTTGAGCCCTACATTGCCCATCGTGGGATAGACATTATATTTGAGCCCCAAGAGGATGCCCGCACATCCGGCCAGCCCACCCGCTAAAAGGAAAACCAGTGCTACGGACCGGTCTACCCGTACGCCCAGCAGACTTGCCGTCTGGCTGTTGCAGGCGATTGCCCGGACATTGAGACCAAATTTCGATTTATTGATGACCAGCACCAAAGCGATCAGCATGACCGCCGTGATAATCAGGCTGATCAGATCGAGCACGCCGATGTGGAACGCCCCGATCTCAACCGACGAGACCGGAAGTACCACAGGATACATTTTGAATTTTGCGCCGAATACCAGCGTCGCCGCGTTCTGATAGGTAATGGAAAGCCCCATGGCGGCAATCATCAGGAACATGTTGGGCGACTTGTTGTTGCGGATGCGGCGGTATGCAAGACGCTCGTTAAAAAAGCTGATGAGCGCCGCGCCGGCAATGCCGAGCGCTGCCGATGCAAGAAAGGGAAGATGCATCGCTGTAACCGACATAAACGCGACATAGGCGCCAATCATTGCTACCTCGCCGTGCGCCCAGTTGGAGAAATCCAGCAGGCTGTATACCAGCGAGTAACCCGTGGCGATCAGCGCGTATATGCCGCCGATCGAGATGCCTGTAATCAACTGCTGAAGGAACATGTTTACACCTCAATCCAATGGTATTCCGCTTCCGGCGGAAAGACCTTCGGGAAAGGGGCCCTGCCAGAAGAGGAGGGCCGCCCATTCCCTCAATCAAAAAGGGAAAGAAAAAGGACGGGAAGGATAAAGGGAGCCTCCTCCCCGCCATCCGTAAAGGCGGCGGGGAGGAAGGAGGTATTCGGCCTCCCCGCCGGGAAAGTTCATCTAAGAATAATCTACCGATTAACCGGCATAAATTTCCCGGAACTCGAACACGCCTTCCTTGCAGGTGAAGATGGCGCACTCCCTCTGGGGGTTATGGGTCGCGGGATCCATCGTCATGGTTCCCAACAAGCCCGTGAACCTGTCGGTGCTTTCCAGCGCATCGCGGATGGCTGTGGGATCAGCGGAATTTGCGCGTTCCATGGCATGCTTGATCCAGAGCAGGCCGTCGTTGCCGAACAAGCACTCGGCTTCAACCGCGATGTTGTACTTCGCTTCGTACTCCTTGGCATAGTCCTTGGCTTCCTGGGTATTGAAGCCGATACGGGAGACATAAGAAGCGCCTTCGAGCGCTCCGCCCGCAAGATCCGCCAGCTCATTGCTGTCCCAGCCGTCGGTACCGAGCATGACGCAATTGATGCCCAGTTCGCGCGCCTGCTTGGCAATCAGCGCTACATTCTGATAGATCCACGGAATAAAGAGCACATCGGGCTGCGCTTCCGCGATCTTGGTGAGCTGAGCGCGGAAATCATTATCGCCGCTCTGCGCCTGCTCGGAGGCAACCATCGTACCGCCGTTTGCCGCAAAGGACTCTGCAATGTAGGAGCCTACGCCGGTAGAGTAAGCGTCGGTGATGTCGGTAATGATCGCGCCCTTCTTGAGGCCGAGCTGGACTGCGGCATATCTGCCGATTACCGTGCCCTGGAAGGAATCGATGAAGCAAAGGCGGAAGGAGTACGGATGCAGCTTGCCGTTCTCATCCACGGTAACCCTTTCGTTGGAGGCCGCAGTGGCAATGACGGGAACCTTCAGTTCGTCGGCAACTGCCGCGATGGGAATGTTGCAGCTGGAAAAGTTGGTGCCGACAACGGCGCACACGCCTTCTTCTTCAACCAGCTTCTTGTAAGCGCTTACAGAGTCCGCAGGATCGCCTTTGCCGTCCAGGCCGATGACCTCAACGGGTCTGCCTAAGATTCCGCCTTCCGCGTTGATCTTTTCAGCCGCGAATAGCATGCCGTTGAGGCCTGCCTGGCCCCACAGCGCTGTATCGCCGGAAAGCGCGCTGACATAGCCGATCTTGATGGGTTCGCCTGCGGGTGCTGCTGCGGGTGCTCCGGTTGCTGCGGGATCGGCAGATTCTTGCGGGGCCGCCGGAGTGGCTGTTGACTCAGCAGAGGCCGAGGGCGATGCACACCCGCCCACCAGGGCAGTAAACATGAGCAGCGCTACGAGCAGGGCTACGATCTTTTTAATAGATTTCATGTTTTTTCCTCCATTTTTTTCGTTTGAATCTGCCATGCCCGGCGCTGCAGCCAAAGCACGGCAAGCTTGGTTTCGGTTTGTGCGAATAATGATCCCCGAGGCGGGCAAAGCCTTTTGGAATATGCTTTGCCTGATTGGATAACAAAAGAATATGTTATTGCGCTTTCCAGTCGAGCAGGCTCCGTGCCGTCACGCTGTCTGTCACCAGAACGTCGATACATCCGGTGCGAAGCGCACCAATGATCGCGTCCCGTTTTTGGATGCCTCCCGCGACCGCGATCACGTGTGGAATATTTTTAAGTGTTTCCGGCTCGACGCCCAACGTCAAACTGCTCAGTTCCCCGATTTCCCAGTTGCCGTTGATATCAAAGCGGTTGAAGCAGATATCCCCCACATAGCCTGCAATGCGGAGCATCTCGAACTGATCGGCGCTGATGTAGCCATTTTGCACGACGGTCGCGTCTTCCTGTATTTCACCGATACCCATGACCGCGATGTCGCAACGCCCCATCGCTTCAAGAACCCGCAGAATGCTATCCTCCCGCATGATAAGGTCTTTGGCCAGTTTGCTGTCAAACATCGCAGGCGCATACAGGTTCTGATAGTTGCAATGAAGCTTGCCCGCAAGAATCCTTGTGATTTCATCAGGCTTGATCATGGTGTGGTTGCCTCTGATATTCATGCCGCCTACAAGCTGGATGACGCTGCAGTTCGCTTTATAAGTATCCCGCAGCGCATTTACGGTGCCGCCCATCGTCTGGCCCCAGGAAATTCCGATGGTGTTGCCATCCCTGATAAAATCGTCCAAATACTCGGCCGCCTTGCCGCCCAGCACATGTAACAGCGGCACCTCGGTTTGGTCGCAATCCGCAACGAGCGCCTGACGGATCCCAAAGCGCTCCTCAATGGCGCTTTCAAGCCGGATAAAGTCCTGGTCCAATCCGTTGATCCGGATGCTGACAACGCCATCGGCCACCAGACTCTTGACAATCTGATTGACACGCTGGCGCGGGATTTGCAGGCGTCTGCCGATTTCCTCCTGCGTAAGGCCTACTTCATAGTACCAATGTGCAATTCGGATCCGAGTGCGTTGATCGATTGCCATAGCACTCCCTCGTTTCTCTTGAAGTATCCCCGTGAAAAGCAGGGACTGAATGTTTTGGATATTTACAAAAGATAATTCGAATAAAAATCAGACATTTGTCACAGCAACATATATTTGTCTTATGCGAGTATTATCATTCCATGTCGTCTTTTTGTCAATAGTAAATTTCAAGGTTTATATATAACCGTTTTTCGGCATACATTGAATATTCTGGTATGTATTCAAGCATTTGTTTTAAGAACCCGCTTATATATGGCGCGACAAATGTCTTTCCTTATGACACAGGTATAAGCAACCGGTATATTCTCCCCTCTCCCCGTTGCAACGGAATTCGCGAACCTCCCCATCATTGGCCAAACGCCAAAAGGTCGCCATATAGGCGACCTTTGGTGGGGATGAAGAGGCTCCTCCGCTTAGCCTCCCGCTGCGCGCTCACATCGCTCGCAGCCTTGGTCGGCACGCTCCGCGGGGCGGGAAAACGCCGCACTGTGGCGTTTTTCTTGTCCGCCCTTCGGGCCTCTTTGAACTGCTGCTCAATTAAAAAGGTCGCCGTTTGGCGACCTCTTACTTGGAGGGGCTCCTCCGCTTAGCCTCCCGCTGCTCGCTCGCTCGCAGCTCTGGTTGGCTGCGCTACGCGGGGCGGGAAAACGCCTCACTGTGGCGTTTTCTTGTCCGCCCTTCGAGCCCCTTTGAACTGCTGCCCAAAGTAAAAAGGTCGCCGTTTGGCGACCTTTACTTTGGTGGGGATGGAGGGGCTCGAACCCCCGACCTCTTCGATGTGAGGGCATAGATGCAGGTAATCCCAGAAGCGCCGTAGCATCTGGGACGATAGATTTTATGGCATTTTAGGGTTGAAAAGAGTTTGCTTATTGTGTCTATTGCGTCTATATCTGACTACGCTTTATAAGCAGTATATAGTCAAAAGTGTAGTCAGAATAAACGCTTCCTTGGCTCACCGCTAAACAACAAAAGAAAAGATCATATAGTAATTTATAGATATTATGGCAGATCATTATAATATAATAAAAACGAGGAAATTCCTAAATGCACAGAGCTAAGGTACCAATAATTCTTGTTGTGTTTATATCCTGTTCTTGTTCTGCACCCATTTCAACCTGCTATACAGGCTCCCGAACTGAATAATGCGATACTTCCGATGCAAAGTATTGTTCCTGAAGAACTTATAAACTGGATTGACAATGGATTTGAATCGATAATAAGAAAACACCAAAAAAGAAGCCGCCTTTTCGAGAAGCGGCTTGTCATGCGCTAGCACGACTTATCGGTTGCTTTAGCTAATTTTCGAAGCTAGCGCTAAAGGAAGTAGTTTTTATAATCGTCCGCTGTCCAATCTTTGCGGCTGGCAACCCATTGCTTTACATATGCTTCAAAATCCATCGGGCTTGGACTATTTGAGTATGCGTTACCCT
>JAFABA010000005.1 GCA_023426265.1 Bacillota bacterium | reverse complement strand
GCTTTAGGCATGCTGGACGACGTCTTAAAAGAAAAGAGCGCCTCCCTCTCCTATGCCGAAAGCGTGAACATGCCGGGGAATTATATCGTGAAATACCCGTCCTTCACTCAAAGCGCCATACAGCAGCTGATCAAAGACGCCACGGAAAAGGCGGACAAAGCCGTGGAAGCGATCGCCAACGGCGATAGGAACCCGGCGAAGCGGACCGCCAAACTGTTCAGTAAAATAGCCAATCAACGCTATTTATATCGCAACATCGCGGAATGGGACGAAAAATTCGGAGCGACCGAAAAATGTACCGGTTGCGGGATATGCACGCGTGTATGCCCTGTAACCAATATCAAAATGGAGGGCAAGCGGCCAATCTGGCAGCATCACTGCGAGCGGTGCCTCGCCTGCCTCCAGTGGTGCCCGCATGAAGCAATTGAATACGGCAACAATACGGTTGGCCGGAAACGGTACCATCACCCGGATGTCGCAGCCAAAGATATCATGGGAGCGGCGCCCACGGCATCTATGAACCAATAGCAATAAAACAGGCGCCTTCATTCCGCAAAGGATGGGGGCAGCCTGTTTTATGTAACCGTTATAGCGGCAAGAGCACGTATCCCGATCGGCTTGCTGGCTAGTCTATCATTCTCCGATTATCCCCACCGGCGAATCGTTCTGGCCCAAATTCGAGCGGATGTTCAGGTTGACAAAGCCATTGGCCTTCGCCTAATGAATACTCATAAGACGTACTATGAAGCAAGTCAAATCGCCGCGATAGTATCGTACAAGTTGATTTCTTTAACCAGAATCAACCGCAGATCCATTGATTTCCATGCGTCCGTGCAATACAATATGGCCATAAGAGGGTGAATTGTATGAAGGAAATCAATATCGCAAGCGTGCTTGTCAGCAAGCGCAAAGAAAAGGGCATCACGCAGGATGAACTGGCAAGTTACATGGGGGTATCCAAAGCCTCCGTTTCCAAATGGGAGACGGGGCAAAGCTACCCGGATGTGACGTTTCTCCCCCAGCTTGCGGCGTACTTTAACATCAGCATAGACGAACTGATGGATTATAAGCCGCAGTTGACCAAGGAGGATATCCGCAAGCTCTACCGCAGCCTGAGCGCGGACTTTTCGGCGAGGCCATTTGACGCGGTGCTGGAAGAATGCGACCGGATCATCAGAAAGTATTACTCCTGCTTTCCCCTGCTGCTGCAAGTTGGAATGCTGCTGGTCAACCACCTGGAGCTGGCAAAAAACCAGGATGCTGTCAACGCCCTGCTTGCGCAAAGCAAAGCCCTTTTTGTGCGCGTACGGGAGGAAAGCGGGGACGTGCCCTTAGCCAAGCAGGCGCTCTATACGGAAGCGTTGTGCTGCCTGATGGGAAACGATCCGGACACCGCGCTCGAGCTGTTGGAAGGCACGATCGTACCGGCCATGCCGCCGGAGTCTCTGCTGGCTTCCGCCTATCAGATGACGGGCCGCATGGAGGAGGCTAAGGAAGTTTTGCAGGTCGGCATGTACCAGAACATCGTGGTGCTCTTCAACTTCCTGCCCGCTTACCTGATGCTGTGCGCAAACGAACCGACGAAATTTGAGGAAACGCTCAGCCGTGGGCACGCCGTTGCAGAGGTGTTTGATATGAAGAAATTGCACCCGTCGGTGATCATCGGCCTCTATCTTTCGGCTGCGCAAGGATATTGCATGCAGCAAAGCCATGAGAGGGCGCTCGATATGCTGGAGGAATACGCAGACATCGTCACGGGAGATATTTATCCGCTGCGCCTGCAGGGGGACGATTTTTTTGATCTCTTAAATCCTTGGCTGGAGCAGCTGGATTTGAGAACGGGCCTTCCCCGCGATGAAAAGACAATCAAAAAGAGCATGCTGGACGTAGTGGAAAGCCCCGCGTTTGCGGCGCTTGCGCAGGAAAAGCGGTACCGCGCCCTATTGGAACGGCTCAAGCATAGCCTGTAGGCCGCTTTGCAGCATAAGCATACAGTTTATTAGGAGGAGCATATGGAAGACAAGGCTACAAAAAAGCGGCTGATTTTATTCGCGGCATTCACATTCGGTATCGCGTGGATCCTATTCCTGTTGGTGCCCATACTGGGTTTTGCGTACGGTTCGCTCCCTTCGGTCATATTGATTGCCGGGGCCATGTTCGCGCCGACATTGGGCAACATACTGACGCGGTGGGTTACAAAGGAAGGGTTCCAAAACATGTACCTGCGCCCGCATTTCAAGGGGCACATCCGGCATTACGTGCTTCTGTTCTTTGGACCTACCCTGCTTTTGTTCGCCAGCGCGGTGGTCTATTTCCTGATATTCCCCGGCTCGTTTGACCCTGCCCTTACCCTGCTTACGGGGATGGCGACAGCCAACGGCACCCTGGTGATACCCGCAAAACAGCTGCTGCTGATATCCGTTTTGCAGGTCGCGCTGCTGGGCCCCGTCATCAACATCATCCCCACGCTGGGGGAGGAGCTTGGCTGGAGGGGATATCTCCTTCCCAAACTTCGCGAATCCCATTCTGATCGCGCGGCGCTTCTGCTTTCGGGTGTGATTTGGGGCGTATGGCACGCGCCGATTATTATCCTGGGGCATAACTACGGCACGGAGTATTGGGGCTACCCCTGGCTCGGCATATTGGCCATGATCGTATTCTGCGTGGTGCTGGGCATAATAGAGGGCTATATCACAATAAAGCTCAACAGCGCCATTCCCGCCTCCATGATCCATTCCACCGTCAACGCGGGCGCGGGGCTCGCGATTTACCTTGCAATGCCCGGCTTCAACCCGCTAATTGGCCCTGCGATCACCGGCGTCATCGGCGGGCTGCCGTTTCTGCTGCTTGCCGCGTTCCTGTTGATAAAAATCGGCGCGCCGCAAAATGAGATAGCGCCGGAAGCCGCTCCCAAGCAGGAATAACGTACCGCAAATTGACAGCGCATAAGACGGGAAGCACAGAGTCCCCGGCAATGCCGGGGACTTCTTTATGCGTACGACTGCCTATTTGCCTACTGCCTTATGAGCGCATTTCATTCGGCTGTAAGGACCATACTGTTCCTATATGCAAGGAGGTATGAACGGCATGGTACGCTACCAAAACGGGGAATCCGGAATACAGTTCTATGACTGCGGAGACGATTTTATAAGAATTCAATTCGCAGACGGGACCGTCTACCTTTACACGTACGGGAGTGCGGGCAGTTCCAATATAGAGGAAATGAAAAGACTCGCCCAAATCGGCAAAGGTCTCAACACATTTATCAACAAAAACGTAAGGGGAAATTTTGCAAAGCGGGAACGATAGCCGTCTTCCGTTTACTCCGAATAAAGCGGGGATGGTAATGAGCGATTGTTTCTCGCACTTGATTCTTCGCAGCATAGTTCAGATGCATTTCGTTTCCTGCCGCTCATTTTCGTGCGGGCGCGGACTGAAACGGCATCGCGCCGCATATTTTCTAATTATCCATTTCCGCTTACAACGTCCGCAGCGCTTAGCTGCAGCTTTGTATGCATTTTTGCCTGAAAATTAGACACAATGTCCATATACGTTCACAGGCGGTTTTTGACGGGAATGCAAAGTGGATATTTCAATCTCACAGAAAGGAGGTCCCCCAAACACCCCCGAATACGCCGGATTTATGATCCTGAAGAAAAATAAAAACCGCTGACAAACGAATGCGGCCAATTTATGCTTAAACCCATTGAAAACGGCGCATGCCGGAAATAATGGCGTTTATCAACCAGTGAAATGCGGCTGCATTTGCTCTTTGGTAAACGCCTTTCCTGTATACGGGAGATCCGCGGATAGCCGCGGAAAATATGCGAAGGAGGAAAAATATGCGAGTAGTTATCGCAGGAGGAGGATGGTCCGGCTGTGCCGCAGCCATCAGCGCAAAGAAGAATGGCGCGGAGGTAACGCTGCTTGAGCGTACGGATATGCTTTTGGGCACGGGCCTGGTGGGCGGCATTATGCGCAACAACGGGCGCTTTACGGCGGCGGAGGAAGCCATCGCCTTGGGCGGCGGGGACCTGTTCCGCATTACGGACGCGCAGTCCCGCCACAAAAACATCGATTTCCCCGGCCATAAGCACGCAAGCCTTTACGATATCGGCACCACACCTGGCGCCGTTACAAAATACCTTTTGAAACTGGGCGTGGATATCTGCTTCAACACGCGCGTCAACCGGGTGGATATGGATGGGGAGACCATCAAAAGCGTGGCCGATGCGGGCGGCAACACCTATAAAGGCGACGTGTTTATCGATACCACGGGCACCGCGGGGCCCACGAGCAACTGCGCCAAGTACGGCAACGGCTGTGCCATGTGTATCCTGCGCTGCCCGAGCTTTGGCGGCAGGGTAAGCTTAACCGGGCTTGCTGGCGTAACGGAAATTCAGGGGAAGAAGGCGAACGGCTCCATCGGCGCCATGAGCGGCTCCTGCAAGCTACATAAGGAATCGCTTTCACCCAAAATTGTGGAGATGCTCAACAGGACCGGCGTCGCCGTCATCCCGATACCCGTTGAGCTCATTGAGGACCATCTGGACATCAAGGCCTGCCAGCAGTACGCATTGGCGGAATTCAAAAAGAATGTTGTGCTGCTGGATACCGGCCACGCAAAGCTGATGGCCCCGTTCTTTGAACTGGAGAGGCTGCATCAGATACCCGGTTTTGAAAACGCCCGGTACGAGGACCCCTACGCGGGCGGGCGCGGCAACTCCATGCGCTTCTTCGCCATGGCCCCGCGGGACGACGCGCTCCAGGTAAAGGGTGTCAAGAACCTCTTCTGCGCCGGGGAAAAGGCAGGGCTTTTAGTGGGGCATACCGAGGCAATCGTAACGGGCACGCTTGCGGGCTGCAACGCGGTGCGGTTTTCGCGCGGGAAGGCGCCCGTGATCCTTTCGCGCCAGCTGGCCATTGGAGAGGCAATTGCCTATGTGCGCGAACAGATGGCAACGGAACGCGGGCTGGGACTTAAGTACACATTCTCCGGCTCGGTGCTCTTTGAGCGTATGAAGGAGCTGAACCTGTATACGACGGATATCCGCAAAATCCATGACCGCGTGGCGGCTTTGGGCCTTGCGGACATATTTTCAAAAAACCTTTTTGTGGCCTAACGCGAAAAAAACGGCCTGCGGCGTCAGGGAGAAACGCCGCAAAAAGGCCGGCGCCTGGGATAACACTTTCAAAATTTTAGTTGGGGGGGAACGATATGAACCTTGGATTGCTGCATTATGTGTACCTGATTATGACGCTGTTAATCATCGCCATACTTCTGATGAAAAAGGAGATCGTGCTGCCATGTATCATCGGCATGTTCCTGATGGGGCTTGCCGCAACGGGAAATATCGTGAAGGCGGTGCAGGTGCTCTACAATTCCGTGGTGAACGCGGGCGTGGAGTTCCTAGGCATCATCGTAGTCATCGGCATTGTGGTGGCGATGTCCAAGGGCCTGACCAGCATCGGCGCGGATGAGCTGATGGTTGCGCCCATCAAAAAAATCGTCAAAAGCAAGAAGGTCGCATTCTTTGTGGTGGGCGCCGTGATGCTCGTCGTTTCCTGGTTCGTATGGCCCTCCCCCGCCGTAGCGCTTGTCGGCGCGCTGATGCTGCCGGTGGCGCTCAAGGTGGGGCTCCCCAATATCTGGTGCGCGGTGGCTATGAACATATTCGGCCACGGCATCGGGCTTTCGGGCGATTTTATCATACAGGGCGCGCCTGCTATTACGGCCAAGGCGGCGGGCCTTGACCCGAGCGCCGTCATACAGGCCAGCGTGCCGCTCTGGGCTGTGATGTCCGTTGTGACCATCGCGGCATGTTGGATCATGTTCATGCGCGAAAACAAAGCGATGGCTGCGACCGCGGGCGGCGGTTCTGTGGAACGAACTCCGGACAATGCAGAGGAAGCGGCCCCCAAAAAGCACACGCCCTTCGCATACATCATCGCCATATTGACCCCACTGCTGTTCGTTGCCGATATCGCGCTGATGCTGCTATTCGACCTGCGCGGCGGCGACGCCACGGCTCTCGTCGGCGGCACGGCCATTGTGGTACTGGGCCTCATCACCATATTCCGCGGCGAATTTTTCGCTTCCCTGGAAGCGATTGCGGACCATTTCCGCGAGGGCTTCATGTTCGCCATAAAGATATTCGGGCCGGTCATCATCATAGCCGGGTTCTTCTTTATGGGCAGCGGCGAAATGGCGGCAAAAGTCTTAGGCGAAGGGAGCCCCAGCATCCTCAACGACTTCGGCCTGTTCCTGGCGGAAAACATGAAGCTGGGCGGCGGCTTCGTGGTGATTGTGGAGGCGCTCGTCGGCATCGTCACGGGTCTGGACGGCTCCGGCTTCTCGGGTCTGCCGCTCTTAGGCTCGCTCGCGCATACGTTCTCCATTGCCACCGGCGCGAGCGCCGCCACGATTGCGGCACTGGGCCAGGTAGTCACCATTTGGGTGGACGGCGGTACGATCATTCCATGGGCAGTCATCCCCGTCGCCGCCATCTGCAACGTCAAGGCCGCGGACCTCGCAAGAAAAAACCTGATCCCGGTCGCAATCGGCCTGGCGGTAACGGTGATCGTCGCAATGTTCCTTGTTTAAGGGGTATGATTTTATGCATGAAAGGAGGGAAAACTTCCCTCCTTTCTCTATTGGGTGCTATGCCTGCATGTTCCCCGTACGCAGATACGCCCCGTTTCTTTTGATATACCCTAGCCAATCCTCATCCCCATTATACCAGAACTCGCCCGTAAACCGGCGTACGCCCAACGCATACGCCTGGCGGATGACGGCCTGAAAATCCACGTGCCCGTTTCCATACGGAATTTCACGATATTTCCCGGGCAATGATTCCTTTAAGTGAACCGCCGCAAGATGTCCCGCGCCAAGCCGAATATCCTCCAGCACATCTTTCCCGTGTGCAAGCGCGGCGTTTGTAATATTACCGGAATCCGGATAGATCTGGAGATATGGGGAATTGATCCTTTTTACCCAGCGCAGCGCCTTTTGCACCGAATTCATAAATTCGGTTTCCATGGTTTCAAACCCAAGCAATACGCCGTATTGTTCCGCCACCTCCACGCAGGCGCCGAGGCTTTCCCCAAAATAGGCCCTGGTCTGTTCGCTTGAGGGATTGTAATATTCATCGTACCCCGCGATCTGTATAATGCGGATGCCAAGATCGCGGGCAAGAAGCACAGCCTTTTTGAGTATTTCCATGCTCCGCTCCCGCACGGCGGCATCCAGGCTTCCCAGCGGAAAGCGACGGTGCGCGGAAAGGCACATACTTTCAACGCGAATTTCCTGACGCGACATTTCACGCTGAAGCTCCAGCCGCTCCGCCGCCGGCATATCCAGCCTGCTGAGCTTTACCGGCCCTTCGTCCACGCTCATTTCCAGATAATCGTATCCCGCCCGTTTCGCGCCGGAAAGCTTTTCCGCCCAGCTTAAATGCTCCGGCATCGCTTTTTCATATAATCCCAAACGGTAATTCTGCATGTATGACCCCCAGTGTAAAAAAGCGCGGCGATCGTTCAATACAGCGCTTTAAGCCTGCTCCAGAATGGATCGAGCAGCTCCAGCGCAAGGCAGTAAAGGCCATATTTCTGATCATAAATCGCCCGGTGGGCCATATTTGGCTCCGCCCGGTAGAGCACCTTCGTCATTGCCGCCGCAGCCTCATTCAGGTCCGCATATTCGCCGCAGGCGACCGCTGCGGAAATGGCGCAGCCCAGCGCGCCCGTTTCATTGACTTCCACCACCTCCACGGGGTGCCCCATGACGCTAGAAAACATCTGGACCCACTCGCGTGATCTTGCCACCCCGCCCGCCAAGCGGATGCTTTTGAGCGGCTGGGTGCGGTTGCGCATCAGTTTTTCAAAGTGATACCTGTGGCAAAAGGCGATTCCTTCGTATACGCTGCGCATCAGATGCGCGCGGGTATGATAATTGGTGACGCCAAGAAACGATGCCTTTGCGTCCGGGTTTACATTGCTGGCCATCAAAAACGGTGTGAATATGGGACACGGCTCTTCCACCGGTATGGAACCGACCCATGCGTTTGTGATTTCGTATATGCTTTTGTGTTCCTGCTCCGCCTGAACGCGCAGCTCGGGCAGCAGGGTGTTGATGAACCATTCGTTGTTGCCCGCGGAAGTCGCGCTGCTTTCCTCAATGAGATAATAGCCGGGCAGGCAGAACAGCGAATTCATCAGCACGCTTTCGTCCGTTACGGGCGTTTTCTGGATATATTCGTTGATACTCCAGGTTCCCGCGATCATGCAGATATGTTCTTCGTCCACCACGCCCACCGCCAGCGCGCAGGCGTCGATATCGAACATTCCGGCGGCAACGGGGGTGCTGGCCTTTAATCCCGTTTGCTCCGCGGCCCGCTCGGTCACTTTGCCGCAAAGCGCAATGGACTCCCTGAGCGGGGGAAGCTTTTCATAGAGTTCCTCCAGGCCAAACGCCCGAAGGATCTCCCTGTCATACCCGCGAGTATGGAGGTTGACAAGGTTGCAGCCGGAGAAATCTGTCATTTCCCCATACGCTCCCCCTGTCAGGCAAAAACGGATATAATCCTTGCAGGAAAACACCCATTGTATGCGGTCGAGCACGTCCGGCGCATGATCCTTCATCCAGGCGAGTATCGCGACCGGCTGGCAGGCCATGATGCTCTGGCAGGTCAGCGGGTACACTTTTTCAAGCGTGCCGTCCCGGAGCCATCTTTTTGAATACTCCACAGCCCTGTTATCCGCGGAAAGGATGCCGTTATAGGCAGGCGCGCCGTCTTTTCCCCATAGATATACTCCCTTGCCGTGCCCGCAGCAGGCGATGCATGCGATATCCGCGGGATCAATGCCGGTATCCCGCAACAGCTTGCGGATTACGCGGCAGTTGTCCTCCCACATTTCCAGCATATCACGCTCCACGAAATTCGGCTTGGGCACAACGGCCTTTGTGCTGACGGACGCCATGCCGATCTCTTCGCCACGCGCAGTATAGAGCGCCGCTTTGGTCGTGGTGCCTCCATTGTCGATGCCAAGGTAATATTTCATCTACGCCCCTCCTGTCCTGCAAATTTTCAGAAAGACAATCCTCCTCAGATCACGCCCTTTTGCAGCACGATGTTTGCGTAGCGCGCGGTCGTACCCGTCGCCACCACCGCATAGGCGGATTCCGTTTCTTCATAAAACGCAAGCCGGCCAATCAAAGAAAATTCCGTAAACGCGCCCTCTACGTCATGCTCCCGGATCAATTTCTCGTATGTGGCCCAGATTTCAGGGGTCGGTTCCGTATCCAGCGGGCGCATAAGGCTGACCGGGTCTTTTACAAAGCCGTCCAGCGGAAAAAACCGCAGAATGGCGTCCAAAAGTTCGGGGATTTCCATCCCGTCCGCCCGGATGAGCCGTTTTGCGTGCGCCGCCGCAGGAAAATTGGCGTCCGCGATAACCAATCTATCGCTATGGCCCATTTCCATCATGACCTTCATCAGTTCGGGCGAAATTGTCTTGGGAATGGAGCGCAGCATCCTTGATCCTCCTGTTCATGTTCAAAAAGAGTTATGAGAACAATACGAAGTGAAAATAACGTTTTTCTGATAAAATACATCATAAAGCGGCTTAAAAAAAAATGCAAGGGTAATTTTTTAGACGATCCATTGCGATATTGGCCATAAAATGCCCAGGACTTTTGGTTTTTATTTTCATCGCTTGCCAGCCCATAGGTCTTTCGTCTATAATTGTTAAGAGAAAAGCGTTTTTTTAGGAGAATTGTGCATGGCAAGTATAAAGGATGTCGCAAAGCGGGCGGGCGTATCCATCTCCACGGTATCCAACGTACTGAACAAAAGCAAGTATGTAAGCGATGAATTGAAGATCCGTGTAAATGTAGCCGTGCAGGAGCTTGGGTATCAAGCCAATCCCATTGCCCAAAACATGAAGTTTAAAAACACAAAGACGGTGGGTATCATCACCGCCGACCTTTGCGGCTTGTTTTACCCGTACGTACTCAAAGGCATGTACGAAATCTTTTATAAAAAGGGGTACCAGGTCATCATCCTGGATTCAGACGGATTAAACGACCGCCTGGGCAGCATCAAAAAGCTGCGCGAAGGAATCCATCGGCTGATATTGAACCGGGTGGATGGCATCGTATTCGCCTCCACCGTACCCGAAAGCCTGGAAAAAGGTATCGCCGAAGATATCAAGCGGATGGCTTCCAACTATAAAAACAAAAAGATCGGCCTTGTCTGCGTGGAAACCGATCTTTCCGGATACGGCATCGATTCGGTTTTCTCCAACTCCGTAATCGGCGCCGAAAAAGCAACCAGCCATTTGATCGATATGGGCTGCAAGCGCATCGGCCATATTACCGGCCCGATTTTTACCTCCGTAGCGCAGGACAGGCTGCGCGGCTATAAAAACATCCTGTCCAAGCACAGCCATGCGTTTCATGAAGCTATGATAGCCGAAGGGAATTACACGCATAAAAGCGGTTATTCCGCCATGAAGGAACTGCTTCAAAAAACGCCCGATATCGACGGCGTGTTTGTCGCAAACGACCAGATGTCCGTAGGCGCGCTCAAAGCGCTTAGCGAAGCCGGAAAGCGCGTGCCGCAGGATATCAAAATGGTCGGCTATGACGACGTCTTTATTGCAAGCGTATTGGAACCCCCGCTTTCCACCATCCATATACGCAAAAATTATATGGGTTCCAAAGCCGCGGAACTTTTAATTGAACAGATCGAAGAAAATAAAGAATCCCGCAAACCCGCCGCGATCGAATTGGAATCCCGTCTTGTCGTAAGAAAATCCACCTCCATCCAGGCTCCCGAGGACTGGATCCTGGTCGATTGGTAATTTGTATATCAGGTATTCAAAAATTCGATACAAAAATACGTTGACAGAAAAACGTTATTCTGATACGATGAGACCGTCAAAACAGACCACTCGCTTTTAGCCGATACCAATCTTCATGATTCGAAGAAGAATATCCGTACCTTTTGCTTGTTTATTCAGGCTATTACCAGATCATTGTAAAAAGGAGATCACTATGGAAACCAAGACATTATCCCAAATGGCTTTGGAGCAGGGAAAAGGCGTATTTCGGCTCGCTCCCACATGGGTACCCCGCTCTTTTTGCAGGCCCGGCAAGCGCATCAAACTGCATCCGGATGATTATTACGTGTTGGGCGGAGCGCGCGGCGGCATCGACGAGCGCTGGTTCGCTTCCACTACCTGGGCGGAAAATGGCCCCTTGACCCCCCACGATGAAGGTCTCAGCTATATCGTTATTGATCAGGATGGCAAGAAAAAGGTTTTACTGCGTGATGCGGTGGAAGTCCTGGGGGCGGACATCATCGGCGATTCTCTCTGGAAAAAGTACGGCAAGTGGGCCATGTTCTCCAAATTCTTTGATAATGCGGGTCCCCTGCCCCATCACATCCACCACCGGGATGCGCATGCAAAGCAGGTCGGCGCGGACGGCAAGCCGGAAATGTACTTTTTTCCGTCCCAGATGAACAACCACGGCGGCGAATTCCCCTTCACCTTCTTTGGCCTCAATCCCGAGACCACAAAGGAGCAGGTTCTCGAATCGCTCAAGAAATTCCCCAAGGGCGACAATAATATACTTGGGCTTGCCCGCGCCTACAAGCTGGAGCTGGATACCGGCTGGGACGTCCCCCCGGGAGTCCTGCACGCGCCGGGCAGCCTGTGCACGTATGAACCGCAGTTCGCCTCCGACGTGTACGCCATGTACCAGTCCGTTTTGTTAAACGGCCAGATCGTAGAGGAAGACCTGCTCTGGAAGAACACCCCCGCCGATAAGCTGGGCGATTATGAATATCTCTTGAGCGTTATCGATTGGGAAATGAACGTCGATCCGGACTTCCACAAGAACCACTACATGGCGCCCCGGCCCGTGCGCAACATGGATGACATGCGTGCGGACGGCTACGTGGAGGAGTGGGTCTGCTACAAGTGCAAGGAAGTTTCTGCGAAGCGGCTCACAGTGCTGCCCGGGCGTACCGTCAACATCAAGGACGGCGCGGCTTACGGCCTTATTTGCCTCCAGGGCCACGGCAAGTTTGGCGTATGGGACATTGAATCCCCCGCGCTCATCCGCTACGGAGAGCTCACCAACGATGAGTTCTTTGTCACCGATCAGGCGGCGCGCGAAGGCATCACAATCGTCAACACGTCCACCGAAGACGAGCTTGTGATTTTGAAGCACTTCTCTGAAAATCCTGATCTGGTTATTGATTAAACTTCCGGCTGTGCAGCAAACGGCAAAAGGAGGCGATTGCGTGGGAGATTGCATAGAAGAACAGGCCTACCTGCTGCAAACAAGAGGCATCCATAAAGCTTTTTTCGGCGTCCCCGTATTGGAAGATGTGGATTTTAATCTGCAGGCTGGGGAACTGCACGCGCTCATGGGGGAAAACGGCGCGGGCAAATCCACCCTGATGAAAATCATTATGGGCATTTACCAAAGCGACGCAGGCGAAATTTTGCTTGAAGGCAGGCCCGTTGCCATCAAAGACGCAAGAGATGCCCTCAATATGGGTATCTCCATGATCCACCAGGAGCTCAACCCCATCATGGAGATGAGCGTTGCGGAAAACATATTCGTCGGGCGTGAGACGCGCGTCAAAGGCACTCTGTTTGTAGACAGGAAGGTGCTGCGCAACAATACGCTCGAACTGCTCAAAAAGTACCATATGGATACCAAGATCACCCCCTCCATGAAGATGAAGGAACTCAACATTGCCCAGATTCAGATGATGGAGATCATTAAGGCGGTATCCTACAACGCAAAGGTCATCATCATGGATGAGCCGACATCCTCCCTTTCCAACAATGAAGCAGAGGAACTCTTCCGGATTATCGGCCTGTTAAAGGAACAGGGTGTCGGTATCATTTACATTTCCCACCGCATGGACGAAGTGATCGCTTTGGCGGACCATATCTCCGTACTCCGTGATGGTAAAATGGTGGGCTGCATCCCCCGCGAGGAAGTGGAGCGCAATAAGATCATCAGCCTGATGGTAGGGCGGGAATTGAGCGGCGGGTATCCGGCCAACACCGCAAAAAAAGGAGAAGTGGTTCTGGAGGCCAAAGGGTTCACCAGGGAGGGCGTGTTCGAGGACGTTTCCTTCTCCGTGCGGGCGGGCGAAATCCTCGGGTTTGCCGGGTTGGTCGGCGCGGGGCGCAGCGAAGTCATGCGCGCGCTGGTGGGTTATGATCAGCTTGATTCCGGCGAGCTGTACCTGGAAGGGCAGAAAATTACAATCAAGCATCCGCGCGACGCAAAGCGGCATCACATCGCTTTTGCTTCGGAGGACCGTAAATCCCTGGGATTGGTTCTTTGCCGCAACATCAGGGAGAACATCTCGCTGCAGAACGCAGAGCAGTATTCCCGGTTCGGGTTTATCAACCGCGCCAAGGAACGCAAAGCCTGCGGTGAGATCGCGGCCCAGGTCACCGTGAAAATGAACAGCCTGAGTGACATTGCGGAAAACCTCTCCGGCGGCAATCAGCAGAAGGTGGTACTTGCGAAATGCCTGCTCGCAAAACCCAAGGTGCTCATATTCGATGAGCCCACCCGCGGCATTGACGTAGGCGCAAAGGCCGGCATCTATAAGATGATGGTGGAGCTTGCAAAAGAGGGAATCGCCATTATTATGATTTCCTCGGAAATGCCGGAGCTGATCGGAATGAGCGACCGAATCATCGTAATGGCAAACGGCGTCATCAAAGGCGAATTCACGGAGCGGGCCAGCATATCGCAGGAAGAAATTTTGAAATTGGCGTTAGGAGGACTCTAATATGGCGAAAAAAGGCATCCAAAACAGATCGGCAAACGATCTGTTCCGGAAATTCGGGCTATTGATCGTCATTGTTCTGATGATCATCATCATGGCCTTTGTCTCGCCGGTTTTCCTGACATCCGGCAATATCATCAATATTCTAAGGCAGGTTTCCCTCAACGGCATACTTGCCGTGGGCATGACGTTTGTCATACTGACAGGAGGCATAGACCTTTCCGTTGGATCTTTGATCGCAGTAAGCGGCGTGATTGCGGGAAGCCTGCTTTTTAAAGGGCAAAGCGCCTTTGCGGCAGTGACCGTGAGCGTGCTTGCGGCAGTCGCGTTCGGCCTTTTCAACGGCGTTATGATTTCGTACTGCGGCCTGCCTCCGTTTATCGCAACGCTTGCCGGGCAAACGATCGGGCGCGGGTTTGCGCTGGTGTATTCGGACGGCAAACCCTTTGCCATCTCCAACCCGGATTACCTCGCAATCGGCAAAGGCAGCTTCCTTGGCATCCCCATTCCGATCTGGATCCTGTTCTTCGTCTGCCTGATAGCGTTTATCACCCTCACGTTTACCACGTTCGGCCGCCACATCTACGCATTCGGCGGCAACCGCAACGCCACCAAGCTTTCCGGCGTACGAACCAAGCGGGTGGAAGCCGCGGCCTATATCATTTCCGGCCTGTTGTCGGGCATTGTCGCCGTCATCCTTTCCGCGCGTATCAGCTCCGGCCAGCCCACCGCGGGCGAAGGCTATGAGCTCGACGCGATTGCGGCCGTCGCTATCGGCGGCACCAGCATGACGGGCGGCATCGGAACACTCAACGGAACCATCATGGGATTTATTATCATTGGTATTCTGAGCAACTCTCTGACATTGCTCAACGTGTCCTCCTTCTACCAGCAGATCGTAAAAGGTGTCATCATACTGGTAGCGGTGCTGTTGGACATGCGCGCAAAGAAGAAGTAGCCAGGATATCAGTTGTAATAAACACGTAAATTAAGGGAGGAATGAATGATGAAGAAAACTTGGTTGAGCCTGTTGCTCTGTACGCTCATGGTCGTTTCCCTGTTCGCAGGCTGCGCACCGGCAGCATCCGAACCCACGCCTACGCAGGCTCCCGCCGCCGAAACGCCTGCCGAAGCCACCGAAGCGCCCGCTACTGAAGCGCCGGCCAAGGACACCTATGTGATCGCCGCTCTGATGAAGCAGAACGCAGACACTTTCGTTCAGAACATTTCCGACGCCATCACCGCCCGCGCCGCGGAACTCGGCTCCGAAGTGACCCTGCTGATGCAGGATGCCGAAGGCGACATCAACAACCAGCTTGAGCAGGCCGAAGCCATGATTACGCAGAAGGTTGACGCCATCATACTCAACGCCGTTGACGTCGAGGGCAGCGCGCCCATCGTGGATATGGCGATTGAAGCCGGTATCCCCGTGATTGAGTGCAACACGCTCACCAACAACGCGGACAAGGCCACCTGCTATGTCGGTTCCGACGACGTTGACGCCGGCAAGATCCAGGCGGATTTCCTTAAGACCGTGCTTCCTGAAGACGCCAAGGTCTGCTATATGATGGGGCCCATCGGCGTCTCCCCGCAGATCTACCGCAAGGAAGGCATCACGAAGTACCTGTTTGAAGGCAGCAAGATCGAAGTCCTCCAGGAGCAGACCGCAAACTGGAAGCGTGAAGAAGCGTTGGCGCTTGCTGAAAACTGGCTCACCACCTATCAGGATCTTGATGCAATCATCTGCCAGAATGACGACATGGCGATGGGCGCCCTCGAAGCCGTGGAAGCCGCTGGCCGTAAGGATCAGGTTATCGTAATCGGCATCGATGCCATCACCGATGCGCTCGAGGCCGTGAAGTCTGGCAGGCTGGATGCGACCGTGTTCCAGGATGCCGCAGGCCAGGGGTCCGGCTCCCTGGATGTAGCGCTCGAATGCGCAAAGACCAAGACCCTTGAGCGCGACGACATGATCATCCCCTTCCTGCTCGTCACCAAGGACAACGTAGACCAGTTCATGTAAACTTACGTTCAAAGCAGCCTGAACAAAAGCCGCCCTGCGCAAATGTACGCAGGGCGGCTTTTCATAGCTTTATTTGAGCGTTATTATCTATTGCGCGTCTTTCGTAGCATCCTCCACCTGCGCGGACACGCTGCGGTTCTTCCACAGCGTTAGGACCGTGACGCCCGCAAATGCGATCAACGCAAAGGGCCTGCTGAACAAGAGCAGCAGCGCCAACATCAGGATCAGCACCGCAACGCTCGCTTTCAGTGCCTTGTTTTGAAAGTAGAGGAATCCCGCCGCAAGGCCTAACAGCGCGTTGCCGATAAAGAACGTATTCGCAATGCCCACCATGGTTTCCACATCCAATATGCCCAGCAAAGACGCCCCCATCACGGCGATATGAATGATGATAAGCGCAAATAGCGGCGCAAACTTTTTCCCCATTACGGCGGGCAGAAGCCCCGCTTGGCTTCTTGCCCGGATTTGCCGGGCAACCGCACCCAGCACCGAAACGACGGTACAGATGCACAGGCCTGCCGCCAGTATGGAGAAAACGGGATCGGCAAAGCTCCCCATCACCGGAAACAGCAGCGGTTGGATGCGGACCTCCCCGACATGGGTCTGATAATAGGTCTGCAGCGCGAACGTCGTGGCCATATATACGGCAATGATCGCCGTCAAGCTGATTTTCATGGCGCGCAGTATGGTGCGCTCCGGATTGTTCACATCCTCAATATAATTGCCGAGTACTTCCCAGCCGATAATTGCCCAGAAAATGAAAAGCAGGGTGCTGCCGAGCTTCCCGGCTTCCGGAAGCCCCGAAGGCAGCGCAAGCGCGGGCGAAGTGAGCAGCGTCGCGATGCTGCCGCCGATTAAAAGCAGGGTCGTTGCCGTAGATAAAAGCAGGATCAGCCGCCCCATCGTGGTGACCCCGGAAGCAATCAGCCCATAGCAAACAACAAGTACCAGTGCCGCAAGCAGGACCTCGCTTACGCCCGCGGGCGTAAGCGCCTTTAAAAATCCCGCGGCGGTCTTTGCAACTGCCGCCGGCCCAAAGCATACCGCGGCCGTCAGATAGTTGGAGGAAAGCTCCCGGAACCGTCCGCCCAGCATCTGCCCTACCATCAGGCTCATACCCTCGTTGCTTTTGGTCATGACCGTCATTTTCGCAAATACATAGGCAAACAGGCCGCCCAGCGCCATCATGATGCCCCAGGCCCAAATGGCGTGGTTGCCCAGCGCCTCATAGGCAAGCGGCGGCAAAAATACGATGCCGGAGCCCAATATGGGTCCTATCATCAGGCCGCTCACCGTCCATGTGTTGAGTCTCTTATTCAGAACAACATCCCCTTCCAGATTACTAGGATATGGGATGTCAATCTATTTGTAAAATTGAAAGTTTCAATATTGATTATCGAAATATTTGATGGTAAGATGCAGAAAAACGGGCGAGGCGGGCTTTCAAATGGAATTAAGAAACCTCAAAGCGTTCAAAAAGGTGGCGGAATTGGGGAGCTTCACCAAGGCGGCACAGGAGCTCGGCTACGCCCAATCCACGCTGACGACCCAAATTCAGCAGATCGAGACCTTTTATGGGAAGCCCGTGTTTGAGCGGCTGGGAAAGGGCATCCGCCTCACAACATTCGGGCAGCGGCTGTTGGAGCGCACGGATGCGCTGCTTGCGCAATATGAGCAGCTGCAGTCTCTGGACGATGCGG